>JAAEEL010000030.1 GCA_013415795.1 Methanocellales archaeon
CATCCCCAGAAAAAGATGGATACAGACCTATCAGCTGTGTAATATACGATATGATAAACATTCGTTTCGTTCTTCATGATGCCTCATTTCCCGATTATCACTACTGAGAGGTAGGTGAAATCCTTCCCGGCAAGTTCCTTCAGATTTCCATGAAATATCCTCTCATTTTTCAATGTAAGATTTTCATATACGGTGGTAGGCATTTTCTCATCAACACCACCAGATAGGAGAAATTTTGCAACATCTTTAGGCATAAAACGGGACTCAGAAAGTAGAAGAACTATCTCTCTCCTTCTTACACTATCCAAAAGACTTTGCTTTTTATTTTCTAAATCCTCAGTTACATGAAATGTTAACAAAACAATTTTATCCCAGGATAGCTTGGATTTAGCCGCAGCTACTTGTACTGAACTAATTCCTGGAATTATTTCTGCATCTGGAAAGCGATCATAAATATCCTCTATGCCTGAACTACCAGAAAAATTTGGATCACCCGAGCGCAATATGGAACAATTTTTACCAGAGGTCATTTCCTTCTTTATATAATCTAATGTCTCGTCTCTATTAGACCATGTCATTTCAATGATTGTTTTATCGTGGATTAAATCTCTAGCAGCATTCAGACAAAGATCGTAACCTATCAATATGTCTGATCCTTTGATTGCTTTTCTAGCTTTTTGGGTAAAATACTCAGGCGACCCAGGCCCAACACCAACCACCCATATTTTGCCTTTCATACTCTATTCCTCACTTTTATTCAAATAATTCTGGATGTATACTCCTAGCCACCTCTTCTAAGCCGTCTACAATCCTAGGACCTCTGCGAGAGACGATATCGCCTTCGATTCCATATACTCTATCATTCTTGACAGCACTTATCACGCCCCATCCTGGCTGATCTTTCAAATCCTGAACTGTTATTTCTATTGTGCCCATCTGCTTGTTAAAAATAATCACATCAGGATCATGTTCGATTAATAGTTCCAAACTATATGCTACAGATTTTGCTTCTGCGTCTGCAGCGATATTGCGTCCTCCTGCTAGCTCAATTAAGATATGGGCCAATGATCCTGGACCGGAAACTCTTAATGGATCCAGCCCATGTATAAAGAGAGTTTTTGATAATTGTTCCTCGTTTAGGTCCCTCGTGTTATCGGTTATAACTTTTATTCTATTTCTCATGTTTGCTGTTAATTCTTGAGCTATCTCCTCTTTTCCAGTAATTTTTCCAATTATTTCTATATCTTCAAGTATTTCATCGACATCATCTGAGCCCAAAGCAAATACCGATAAGCCAAGTTTTTCCAATTCTTCCACGACGGCTCTTTGTAGGCTGGCGTCAGCCAAAATTAAATCGGGCTTTAAAGAAACAACTTTTTCGATGTTGACACTAACAAATCCACCGATCTCTTCTCTCTCCTGTGCTTCAGGTGGGTAATTGCAATATCTTGTTAAGCCAACAACCTTATCTCCCAACCCGAGGGCAAAAAGTATCTCGGTATTGCTGGGTGATAGAGAAATAATTCTATTCAGTTCCTTAGGTATGGGCACCTCTCTTCCTAAATCGTCTGTAATGATTAAGTGGGGCTCTTCTGCTATTGGTGTTAATTCGATACAACAACTGAATGCTATAAGAAGCACTATAAAAAAGTTTATCCAGATATTCTTCCGAATCATGAGCCTACCTTCGTTAATATGTCCATCAAGTTGGTTAAGTTAACCATCTTTATATAGTTTATCGTTCCATAATATAACGATGTCAGCGATAGCAATTCACGGGACCACTTCTAGTGCAGGAAAAACGATTATAACGGCCGCTCTCTGCCGAATATTTTCTGATAAAGGCTATAGTGTTGCCCCCTTTAAGTCTCAGAATATGTCTCTTAACTCGTATGCAGTTACAGGTGGTGAGATCGCCAGAGCGCAAGTATTACAGGCGCATGCCGCTAGGATTGAGCCCACCACTGATATGAATCCGATATTACTAAAGCCAAAAGCAGAGCATATCTCCCAGGTGATCATCCTTGGCAGACCTTACGCTGACATGAGCGTTAACGATTATCATCAATTCGTCGAGATGCAAGGACGAAGTATCGTTGAGAAATCCCTCAGACGTCTTTCGTCAGAATATGATTTAATCATCATGGAAGGCGCAGGTAGTCCAGCGGAGATCAATATCTTAAAACGCGATATAGTAAACGTGTATCCTGCAAAATTGGCAGGAGCAAAGTGCATGCTTGTACATAATATCGAGTACGGCAGCCATCTTGCGTATTTATTCGGCACATTAAAACTCTTGGGTAATGAAAGAGACTTGTATGGTGGAATTATAATCAACAATTCTCGGGGAACAGTTGACACATCTGAAATCGAACATATGGTAAAAAAACCTGTTTTGGGTATAGTTCCTCACATAAAAGACTTGCAGCTACCGGAGGAGGATTCCTTATCGTTGAAAAGTCATGATGGCAATTTTGATGTAGGCGTTATACGCTTGCCTCACATGTCGAATTTCACGGACTTCGATGCACTAAAATTGGAGGGACTAAAGGTCCGCTATATATCGAAAGAAGATGAGGTAAAGCGTGCTAGTATTTTGATTATACCTGGAACTAAGAACACGATTCTAGATTTGAAATGGTTACGTGACAACGAACTGGATCATGCAATAATCCGATCAGCGAATGAAGGCAATGTCGTAATAGGGATATGCGGCGGCTTTCAAATACTTGGAAAAAAACTAATCGATAATGGGTTTGAATCTAACAGGGAGGAGATCAAAGGTCTTGGGTTATTGGACGTCGTAACGATATTTGACTCAAGTACTAAGATCACAAAACGTGTTGAGGGAACAGTAATCGGAGACGGAATATTGGAAGAATTCCAGGGAGAGGTCATCACTGGTTATGAGATTCATATGGGCAAAACCACTCAAAGCGATAAATCATGTTTTTTAATTAATAGAGGTGATGAAGTCATCCGTGACGGTGCGATTAAAGGA
>JAAEEL010000031.1 GCA_013415795.1 Methanocellales archaeon
CAGCCGTGCGCACATTGCTTCTTTTAGAAGATCCAACCAGGCTAAGCTACGGGCCCCCAATACCAATAGAATGTGGCTATCCGTGTCTTAAATCTTTCCTTGCACCGATAGGTTTATTTTATGCCTAGCATCAGAATAAACTGAACTGGGCCGGTAGATCAGGGGTAGATCGCTACCTTGGCATGGTAGAGGCCTCGGGTTCAAATCCCGACCGGTCCACTAGACATTTTTTAATGCACTTTCATTTACACGTTCTTTTGACAGAACAACCTCAATCGGCTTTGCACAAAAAGTGGCTATTTTTGGAGACTTTTTGTGCAAAAGGCACTTTTTGTGCAAAAGGCACTTTTTGTGCAAAAGGCACTTTTTGTGCAAAGCTACCTCAATCAAAATGTTTATAACATCCAATCCTATTCTCAAAGTGGGATCCGAATGGTAAAAAGAGCATTGCTTTTATTTCTGGTCAGTGTTATCCTTGTGAGTGGCTGCACAGATAAGAATAGCAGCAAAGAAACTATAGATAGCGCAATAGTAAAACAGGGTGACGATGTCAGGGTTGATTACATAGGGAAACTGGAAGATGGTACTGTTTTTGATACATCCGTAAAAGACGTTGCTGCTGAGGCAGGCATATACAACCCAAACAGGGAATACAAACCAATTGAATTTACTGTTGGCACTGGTCAGATGATCAAGGGTTTTGACAACGGCGTTGTTGGAATGACCGTTGGCGAGAGTAAGATTTTGATAATACCACCTGAAGAAGCATATGGCCCCTACAAGGAAGAACTTGTCCGTACCATTCAAATTGAAGAGGTATTGCAAGCAGGCATTACGCCGATGGTCGGTGGAAAAATTGCTATGAATCAGGGACTTGTAGCCACTATAATAGATATAACTGATACAGAAGTTGTGCTCGATTTCAATCATATGCTTGCAGGGAAAACGCTGGTCTTTAAAATAGACCTTGTTTCAATCGGACAAGATCAAGAAGTGTAGGATTTCAACAATGGAGAAAGGGTAGATTTTATTCGTATGTATAAGCATAGTTACAGAATACGAAGGTGAAATCGAAATAGACGTGAAGAGCAGCGCCCATGTAGTACCCAAAGTTTTATGATTCTTCATGTAACACTCAAGTTAGGCGATACTTTTGGGCTCGTGGTCTAGTTGGTTATGACGTCGCCTTGACATGGCGGAGGTCCTGAGTTCGAATCTCAGCGGGCCCATGAGCGACATTTGAAGATCGCAGTGCATTTGCTCCGGTAGTGTAGTCCGGCCAATCATTCCGGCCTTTCGAGCAACCTTTTTGCAAGAAAAAAAAATATTGACAAAAGGGCAAAGATAGCCGAAGACCCGGGTTCGAATCCCGGCCGGAGCATTCTACGAGGATAACCGAGAAATTCGTTTCACAACTTTTGGATGGGTTTAAAATAGTTCCATAATTCTGTCGATAGTGCTTATTTTTGACTCTTTTGCAAATAATTGCACTTCATAGGCATCCAAATGCCCATCCATATTCATATCTGCCCCCCTTAGATCAGAAACTTCTTTTAATGCCCTGGAAGGGTCTGTGGCAAAGAAAGCTTTTATGCCCTCAATGCTTTTTAGTCTTTCCTTGTCGACTCTAGTACTAGAAACGATCTTGTAAAGGGCTTAAGCCAAAGTATATGGTTTATTTATCAACTCAGAGCTAACCTATATCAGTATAATATTCCCTTATCCTGCTGGCATAGAGGGACAGTTAGGTTATTTATGAGATATGCTACAAGGGCAACCAGTGCAATTGCCATCGCTGCCGAGGATTCTCTTCTTCCTCCCGTGCCTGAGAACAAGAAACTATAAAAGGCAAAATAACAGACCATAGGTATTACGCTCAATGCTGTTATACTACAACATCTCTATGGCGGATATGAGCTGTTTCGTGTCCTAAAACAGCTCTAAGCCCATCATCATTCAATCTGCTCAATATTTCGCCAGTCACACATACCCTGGAATCTCTTTTCGTATTACCAAAGGCGAAGGCGTTGAGTATTGGAACAGAAGAGATGCCAACTTTAGGCTTTTCCATACCTGCTTTATGGCATAATTCATTTACTATAGAATGGAGGCGCGGATTATCAGAGGGGAAACATATTTGACTCTCATGAATCGTTCGACCATTTTCGGACCAATCATGAACTGAAATCCAACGATGATAAAAGCAAGAAGTGCATAGAATATTGGTGTGCCTGTTCCTGCGAGATATCCAATAGCACTAAATAAGGCAAAGACAATAGCTCACATAAATATTACACATAAAGCCACCATTATTCTAAGCCAAATGGTTCGCATTTTTTTATCTCCGTCTCTTGTTGAGTATCAATCACATATATTAAGATAGTTCACATAAAAGGATATATGATTCCCATCGAGGAGCTTGCAGGAGTAGTTGAGGTGCTGGGCGTCACAAACGAGGACGAATTATATGCAATTTTCAAAGAATTGACCTTTTTCAGGAGATGCAAAGTTCCTTCTAGAAAAAATGTAAAGGAATTGATCGGTCATGCAATAAAAGAGCATTGGATTGAAGCTGTTAATGGATCTGGAATCATAGTGGGTCCTTGCGCATTTACAGAAGTCCCAGATGATCTGAGCGAAGTGATAGATATCCTCAAGATAGATATTAATAGGAAAATAGACTGGAATAAGGTTTCTTCTGTTAAAACAGGCGAGTTGAAAAGCGATTTCGAAGATCTTTCTAAAAAGATATATGGGTTGAAGGGAAAAATAACTTCAAAAAAGCAGATAATAGAATTGGAAAATGATTATAATCGCCTTATGCAGCTTTACTATGACTTTGATTTCTGGCTACCCGTAAATTTAGCCTTGGCGAAAGAAGAATTGAGAAGTTTGAGCAAAGAGCTGGAAAGCTTAAGAACATAGAAAACCTCTTCTAATCATGCCGCGCAAAAGAGAGGATTATTTTTATCGGAAGGCAAAGAAAGAAGGTTACAGATCCAGAGCATCATATAAACTTCAGCAGATCAATGCAAAGTACAACGTGATACGACCAGATAATATCGTAGTTGACCTCGGTGCAGCCCCTGGTGGCTGGCTTCAAGTAGCCAAAGAAATTTCAGGCGGTTTTGTCATGGGAATCGATATACAAGAAATTGAGCCCATCGAAGGTGTAGAGAACCTACTGGGGGATATAACCGATCCATCTACCCTAAAAAAAATACAGGGTCTTATCGAGAATATGGGTGGTGCTGATGTCGTCATATGTGATGCTTCTCCTAATCTCTCTGGCAACTGGAGTTTAGACCATGCGAGGTCCATCGGTCTGTGTAACTCGGCTTTAAAAATTGCTATAAACATACTAAAACCAGACGGAAATTTCGTTGTGAAAGTGTTTCAGGGCGACATGTTCTCTAACTTTCTTGCCGCAGTCAAAAAACATTTCCGCTTCACTAAGGCATATGGTCCCAAGGCTTCTAGGAAGGAGAGCGCTGAGATCTATGTTATTGGTAAAGGGTTCTTTTGATCTCCTCCAGTGGAGCATCTGTCTTAAATGATGTTCCAATAAAGTGTGTTCTAGATGCTCGAAAACCTGCCTCTTGTAGTTTGAGAATTGTTTCATCTATGGTAGGTGGCGTAATTTTCAAAGCCTTACAGAACTTATGTTGATCATAGGATGTTGGAATATCTAGTTCGTCCCTGCAAAGGCGCACGATCTTTAGTGCTTGCTCCTTTGCACCTAACTCCCTGGTTTTGAGCTCATCTAAAACTAGCTTGCAGAATTTCGTTTCATGCAAACCACCCAACCAAAGAGGACCTGCCAAACTTGTGTAAGAGCTGCAGTGGGGGCAATCATTTGCCATATGGACTGCCAAGCCAGAATTCCATCCTCTTTGACCACAAGAGAAACAATGATATATGAAACCCATTTGTTTTAGCATATTATTTGCATTTGAAGCTCCTTTTTTTAAGGATACATACACCCTGTAATAGTGATCTGTGGCATGTGATAACAAAGAGTCCATGGACTTGTCATATTTAGCCAGATTCCTCGCTATGGCTCCAAGTAGAATACGTATACCCATCTCTGCGTGATATTCTGTTTTTAAGGGTGATGCTCCGTATTTTCTAATGCCAGAAGCTTTGTGCGCCCCACATAGGGGCGCTGTATCAGTAGCCGTTATGCAAAGCATCTTGTCCGCCGATCTGCAGGCAGAATCCAAGAAAGACGCTGGTGAACCAAAAGGATCAATATCGACAATATCGAAACGTGACTCAGAAAGCAGTACGTTCGCATTTTTTCTCTCTGCCTTTGCATCCAGCTTATTCAACCCAATGTTTTTTACTATCAGCTCATAAGCCTTGAAGTTCCGGTCATTGATGGTGGTGTCCAAGCAGAGTTCTTTTGCCACTCGCACACCCCTAATGCCAGTTGCACCAAGTGCGTCTACATAGGAGTCCTGATCGCTTGCAAACGCAGCAATGCATGCTATGCTAATGTCTCTTGAGAGTTCCATTTTTGGATTGTAAAAAACCGGGGTCTTGGAAGGAATATGGTTTCCTCTTTCAAACACTGGAACTATGATTTTCGTCGTGCCCTCTTTGATGATTTCTGTCTGCATGCATATCTTATCCCATATTTTTTCTTTCTTTTTCTTTTTAAATGAGTTTATTATCAGTTGATATTTATTCTGTAGAGAGGTGCTTTTAGTTTATAAAGTAATTAATAATTTTTTAAAGGCTCTTAAAAGATGGCTAAAAGAGTAAAACATGTTTAAACGAATAAGAAGTGGATTTATTGGAGATTATATTAAATTTTTTTCTTTAAGACTCATAGATAATTTAAATGAAAATACGGATTTACGATAATACAATATAAATAGTAACGAAACAATAGTTATGTGCGGCTTTATCAAAAGCCAAAAGGGAGGAATTTTAAATGAAAGAGGCAAAAAAGTGTATAGACGCCATGGACTATGTAAAGGACTGGGCGACTTGGACTGGTCATCTAAAAACCGCTATTAACCAAGGCAGGAAGTTCGGAATGTCTGATGAAACGATTAGGAGGTTATCAGTGAAAGTAGGTGACTTTCTTGCCAACAGAGTATGTCCGGCAACACCTGAAGAACAATTGATGATAGATATGTGGAGCGTAGCCACTCCGGATGAGCGTAAGACTTTAGCAACAATTATGTTTAAGATGCTCGATAAGTAGTCTTGAATATAAAAAAAGTCTTACGATTTCTTGAGTCTTTCAGTAGCAAGATGTGGGCTTCGGTCTTCTTAGCCTTTCGTATTAATGCATCGAAGCCTATGCTCCTTTTTTTTATGCAATACAGGTATTAATTCAAAACAGTTTTTTAACCTAGGATATACTTGTTCTTTATTTTCCGCATTCCTCATTAGACGAGGCTCCACTCAAAATTAATTTTTCAAATTTTTATTACGAGTAACTTCTTACAAACTATGGAAGTTAAAATAAGTCGAAACGAAGAACTCAAAGCGTATATCGAATCCAAAAAATAGAGTGTAGGTATGAGGAGTCAAAAAATAACACTCTTTACGCATTACTTTTTCAGTGCAGGGCGTCCTTTGCTTCATAGGTGGAATAAGACTTTATTTACTAAATGATCTTATTGGAATGTTAATAAATTGCGCAACAGGCATATCCTTTTTCGCGATTGCTTATTCTAGATTTAAGGGCTGATTTTCATAGTTTATTGATGAACTGCATAGTATTTCTTTCTAATCTGAAGATTACATTATCTTAGATGAGACTGTTAAATTCAATAAATCTGTATGCATGAAATCGGTCAGATTAGTTTTCACTTTTGATGGAAAAACATATATAAACAACTCATTGTAATAGTAACTAAAGGTGACAACATGAGCACAGAAGAGCAAATAAATGATACCGTAAAAAAAGGTTTCAATCTCTTCAAGGAGCAATATGTGGCTCTTATCATTGGAACCGTGATTGCCATTGTTGGAATGATCTTAATCATTACAATCCCTCCACTAATCTTCGGAATTTATTACATGTGCACACAGATAGTAAAAGGAGAAAAAGTAGAGATTTCTGATGTTTTTAAAGGCTTTAATTATTTTTTCACCAGCTGGGGATTGTTTATCGTCGGTTTTCTGGCAATAACTGTCGGATTGGTCTTGTTGGTGATTCCAGGACTGCTTTTGATGGTGCTTTTCCAATATGCCATTGCAGTAGCGATACTTGAGAATCAGGGTGCAATTGATTCGCTCAAGAGAAGTTATGAAATAGGTAAAGAGAACTTCAGTTTTTCATTAGTCCTCTGGATTTTGTTGACAGTGATAGAGGCTGTTGGAAGTCTCACACGAATAGGTATTTTGATTACTATCCCGTTCTCTGCACTTTGTATTTGCATAGCAACCCATAAATTGACTGCAAAGACTGAAGAAACCGCAAAGACTGAAGAAACCGCAAAGACTAAAAAAACTGCAAAGTAAAGAAACTGCAAAGAATAAAACTGAGAATAATAAAGCCGATTAATACAGCTTTATATTCTCTCTAATTTTTTTATTATATCCCTTATACTTTCTTTGAATTAAAGGAATCCGGATTTACTTTAATTTTTCCTTGTGGAGCTTTGTAATAAAATTCGAATCTAAAGTGAGGGTATAACAGGAATTGAGATTTTTACCTAGGTGATTCTGTCGAAGTTGCTATTGCTTAGATGAATTAGTTCAGAGGTCTTTGGTGGCATTGAAAATACAAATATAAACTCTACAGTACATTTTCAACTCTAAAAATAGAGTTTTATACGAATAAAAATTGAGTTTGATAGGAGTTAGTTTAAATTTTAGAAGATGTATTCAATTACCGAAATCTTTAAAAAAAAAGATAATATTACCTTACTTTATTGGGAGGCGATAATTATGAATGCAGAAGTGATCGATAAATTAGCAGCTTTGATAACTGCGGCCTTTGGATTGGTTGCAGCTCTTGCTTGGAATGATACGATTAAGGCAATTTTCAAACATTTCTTTGGAACATCAGAGACCATTAGTGCAATGTTAGTATATTCAATTATTGTAACTATCATAGCAGTATTCGCAACAATCCAAATAGGAAAAGCTGCTGAAAAAGTAAAATAGCTTTCTTCTTTTTTCTTTCTTTTTTTCTGTATTTTCAAAAAAAAACTCTGCGGAAAGTCGAACTAAAATTAAAACCAGATACAGTGATATGACAACAATTTAAATTTTTAGTTATGTTTAATATCGCTAAAATCAAATGACTTCAAATAGATTATTTGGTGCCGATTAACATATACTGGAAGTCCTAAATAATCGGCCATACTCATCTGTGAACTGTAACGCAGAATAGTTCAGTTATATTCGAATTAGATCCAATAATCCGCAAAAATTTTTATAATTGATAATACTAAATTTGCATATGGCAAAATGTCCACACTGCAAACTATAAGTCAATTTTGAAAATTTAAAGATAATCAAAAGGGAACAGGATTTTTAAGACAGGATTCGATGTAGGTTTATCCCCACTGTGATTGCATTATTGCAATTAGCAGAGGGGAGTACAGTTAAATTTTTGTAATCCATACAAGTACAAAAAAAATTAATAGAATCTTAATAGTGTTTTGTAGGATATAATAGATATCACCAACATTACACATACTAAATAGCTCATAAACAAGTGATAAGGCATTGTAATTGGTTTTATCCCATCAATGATCATAATTCCAAATGCCAAAATAAAAAAACATAAGAATGTAAACCTTAATGATTTCGCAGCAACAAATTCCATTCTTTCATCAACTAATTTTTCTTTTTTTGGCACCAATAATCGTACCGTCTCAATAATGATTACAACAAAGCCAATATAGATAAGAAATCCACCTACAGAACCATATATTTGGAAATCTGATCTACCTATATTAAAATAATTAGCAGATAATCCAAGTAGTAACATGGCTAACCCAAAGGTATACATTACAGTTGCCCTTGTTTTGTTTTTCATTTGCATTTGTATTTCATACCTCCTAAATGCCAAACAAATCTTCAACTTTACATTTGAAGTGATTAGCAAATTTCAATGCAAGTTCTAGGGAAGGGACATATCTTCCATTTTCTATTGATATTATCGTTTGTCTTGTCACGCTAACTTTGTCAGCCAGTTTTTCTTGGCTTAATCCAGCGTTTTTTCTGAACGTCCTTAAATTGTTCTTTGCTAATGACATTTTGTAAAGTCTACTATACGTAAAGTATACTTTACTATATAAAACTTTCGATTTTTGAGGCAGATTTTTAGCACTAAACTCAAACGACATATAAAGTTTTATTGATAAAAGAAGTCTTTGAAGACATAGTAGAGAAATCTTTGATTTTGCTTTTTGTATGGTTTATGCAACTTTAAGGTCAAAAATCAAGAGAAGATTTTTGAGTCGAAAGAATGGAAGTTATTTTTTATTATTCTTCTACCATAAATGAACTAAACAGAAAAATATCGCCTAAAATATCGACTAAAAATTTATATGAACACAAACTTCCATAATAAATCTGATAAATGCGAAAAATACAATGATACTAAATAGAACGTTATTTAGATACCTTCATTTTACGTCAGTCAATAAAACGGCAAAATAAAAAAAATGAACTAATTAGTCATCTTTAGGTACAAAATTAAATCTCGAAATGCTAAATAGTAAAATCAAAGATCTTCTTCCTCTGATTTGACTTTGTAGATGGTGTCTTTTAGCTTCTTTTTTCCCTTCATCAAATTATCCAATGGATCTCTTATGGGGGCAATGTCTTCCAAAGCTTTTTCTTCATATTTTTCTCTTAGCTTTTTTCGAATGTCTTCTTCCATTATTTACCTCTGTTTAAATTATTAGTTAAATGATATATAAAAGGTGCCATATAGTAAAATGTAGTAGATAAAAATATATAAGAAAAATGTCTTTAAATCATAACATCTTTCGATACTATAGAAAAGTAAAGCTTTAATACCCTAATAATGTATCTCATACTAAAAAAACACACAGCATAGAATACATATTACATAAGAATGATAACAGTTACCATACAAAAAATGTAAATTAGAATATGCTTTTGGGCATTATTATGAAATTAAAAGCCAGACACCACTTAAGAAGTGATTTCAGGGAAAAAATATTGGATAAATTAAAATCCGCCTTTGGATCCGATATCGAGCAATTTTTTGTTGACAAAATATTGGAGATAGCTGAAACAGACGAATATGATTTTATACTCGTAAATGGAGATCCTATCTTTTTCATGATGGGTGATAGACTTTTTCCTACACTAAAAGGTGCACTCAGATTTAAGCCGAAAAGAAATAGAGTAATAGTTGATATGGGCGCTGTTAAATTCGTGTCTAAAGGTGCTGACATAATGTGCCCCGGAATTATAGAAGCAGATATTGAGATACAAAAAGGAGATCTGGTCATTATATCGGACGAGGTTCACGGAAAGCCCATAGCAATAGGGATAGCATTGATCTCTGGAGAAGAAATGATGTCTAACAAAGGAAAAGCAATTAAATCTGTTCATCACGTGGGCGATAAAATATGGAAATTTGACGTATCGGAAACAAGTTTAAATACCTAACAAATCCATATCGGTAAGAGGTGATTGCTTTGTCAAAGTTTATAGATAAATTGATTAAAGCCAAAAAATCAGAAGCAATAGGTGACGATGATTTCGTGGACATCGGACAATATGAAGAGATATTAGAAAAGGATGTGCCCGCAGAAATGTATGTCAGGGTTGCACAACTGACAACCCAAAACGAACTTCCAGAACTAAAAAAGGAAGTATATGATGGAAACATATTGATGATAGATATCTCTCACATAAAAAGTGATAAGTCAATGTCTGAGAGGGCTGTGAGAGATCTTAAACAAGTAGCTGTGGACGTTCACGGGGATATCGCTGGTGTAGGGGAGAACCAGATAATAGTGACTCCGACTGGTATTAGGATAGACCGGACAAAGATCATTGGCAAGTATTAAGTAAAGTAAACCAATTTAATAATTGTAAATGGTGCTTACACAAATTTATTTGAATTCAAGATAATCATCGATGTTTAGTCCGGCATATTTTTATGGAGTTGCTAGATAAGACTTGCACGGATAAGACATAAGTTATCTAAATAAACAAAAAAAACCATTTGATACGGCGTCTATGTATAGTTGTAGCTTTTGTTAGTACAACCTCGGTCTATGAAAAATCGTGAATAGTGAATATGCAATAATTACTTCCAGTCTATCTTCAAAATTTTTTGGTTTGGCCTACTTGGGAGTAATTTTATCCATCACAAACGAGCTGGTTCATGCCTTTTTTTCTAGATATCTTAAACACTTATGATTAGATGTGCCTCTGAAGCACTTAATTTGACACTCATATTAACAAACTCTTAGCAAACATTTTAAAAGATTGTTTTCAAATCCCAACTGAAATCGAGAATGAATGTTAATTAAACATACACATATAAGCCATTTTTTTCAACCTATTTGATAACAATATCTTTAACTGTAATACCCTTCTCGACGACTTCTCCAACTATTTTGCTGTCTGTGATCCTTGACGCCTTTTTTGCTTCCTTTTCCGAAAGAATCACTAAGAACCCCATACCCATGTTAAAAGTTCTATACATCTCAAGATCACTTATTTCGCCTTCTTTTTGCAGAAATTTAAAAATATCATTAGGAGCTAATGGACTGTCAAATCTAAATCCTTTGGGGAGCCGATTCAATTTTAGTAATCCACTACCAGTAATATGTGCCAATCCATGTACATCAAAATTCTTTATTAAGTCTAACACTTCGATATAGATACGTGTTGGAGTTAGTAGCTCTTCACCTATGTTTTTTTGAGGATTTGGTGGAAATGGGTCCTCATAAGAGTAGGCAGAGTTCTCAATGACTTTTCTTGCAAGTGTCAGCCCATTACTATGTATTCCTGAACTTTGAAAGCCAAGGATAGAATCGCCTATCTCGACTTTTTCTCCAGTAATTATTCGTTCTTTTGAAACCAAACCAACACAAGTTCCAGCCAAATCAAATCCATTAATTATTTCTGGCAGCGTTGCAAGCTCACCCCCCACGACAGATATGTTTGAAATTTCTGCCCCACTTTGAAGCCCAATTCCAATCTGTTCGGTTATTTTTTCATTCGGATGGCTCATGGCAAGATAATCCACAAAGGCTAGGGGTTCTGCCCCTATCGCGAGAAGGTCATTCACGTTCATCGCTATGCAGTCGATTCCAACAGTATCCCATTTTTTTATGGCGCTGGCGATAAGTGCCTTAGAACCGATACCATCAGTGGTGATCGCTAGAGCAAATTCTCCTAAGTCTATTAAACCTGCATAATGGCCTATGCCAATTAAAGGGGCACCTATACCCTTTCTTTTAAACGTTAGATGATTGGATAACGCTTTTATAGCCTTGTTTTCTTTGAATATGTCGACACCAGATCCAGAATAAGTCATATTCATCTTTCGACACCCAGTTTGAACTCATCATGTAATTCTCTTACAGCCTTCTGTGAATCAGCCTTATTTACAACAAAAGATATGTTAGCCTCGGAAGAACCTTGAGATATCATCATGATATTTGCTCCAATTCTACCTAGTGCAGTGAATACGCGGCCAGCTACACCCGGAATTCCAGCCATACCATCACCAACAACCGCAATAACGCAGATGTTTTTATCATAGAATATGTCCTTTACTATATTTTCAGTAAATTCTGTCTTTAGCGCATTGAGTGATAAATCCAATTGTGATTCGTCTACAACCAGCGATATGTTCGCCTCGGACGAACTTTGAGAGATCATCATGATATTTGCTCCAATTCTACCTAGTGCAGTGAATACGCGGCCAGCTACACCCGGAATTCCAGCCATACCTGATCCACTAATATGGATCAGTGCGACGTTTCGGATCAATGTCACAGCCTTTATTATATCTTTGATCTCTTCATGAGAATTTACTATCAGAGTTCCAGGATGATCTGAATTAAAAGTATTCCTAACACGGACTGCAATCCCCTTTTTTATGGCAGGCTCTATGGTTTTAGGGTGGAGTACTTTTGCTCCAAAGTAGGAGAGTTCCATTGCTTCCAAGTAAGATATTGTAGGTAACGTTCTTGCATCAGAAATTATCCTCGGATCGGATGTCATGATTCCGTTAACATCAGTCCATATCCAGATCTCATCAGCATCTATTGCAGCCCCTATGAGTGAGGCAGTATAATCAGAGCCGCCCCTGCTCAATGTCGTGATGATTCCCTTGTCATCCGCTGCCACAAATCCTGTTATAACTGGAATGGTCTGTTTCTGCAGTAATGGAGAGATTCTCTCTTTGACTTTAATATCAGTCATATCCAAAAGCGGTCTTGCATTTTTGAAATTGCTATCGGTTACTATACCAGCATCTCCGCCCGTTAGTGTTACAGAACTTAAATTCATCGATTTTAGTGAAGCCGAAAGAATTGGAGCCGAAAGTCTCTCTCCAAATGATGATATATAATCGTTTGATCGAGCTGTAAGTTCTCTTAGATGACATATACTAATCAAGGCATTCTCTAGATCTTTCAGTCTTGCATTCAACTCTTCAACTACAGCTTTTAATTCCTCCCCAGCAATCGCCTCCTTAGCAACTGAATAATGCCTTTCCTTGATATTTTTCATGAATGACCTGACATCACTTGTTTTACCATCTTCTGAGGCTTTTTTGGCTATTTTCTCTAATTGGTCGGTCACACCAGACAGAGCTGAAACCACTACAATGACCTCATTTTTTGCATCATAGAATCTCTTTATCAGCGATGCTACATTTTTTATCTTTGATCCATCCGCTACGGATGTACCACCGAATTTCATGACAATTCTCATTGATCATCACTTCATTGATCATCACTTATATGTAATACGTTGCTAGACGACAATATAAATGGTTCTAATGATGGTAGAGAGATATAGATAAGATTTTGCACATATCGGCATCACGGCTTATACGATTATCATGAGGAATTATGCTTTTTTTATCTCAGTTAAGAATTTTTCTTTCTTCAATGACAATAACTGGAAAAATTTAACGCTGCTAGGATAAGTTAAGGATGTCATAAGACCTAGATCATGCAATAAACCATTTAGGATATTTTTCACAATTATAACCCTGACCTTCTGACTACTATTGAAGTTTGGTCCAGAAAAAAAGGATCGAACTATGCAACGAGAGTAATGGCACCCATATAAGCAAAGCAGAAGGTATTCCAAATATTAGCAGTATAGTTCACATAAAAAGAATATTAGATATTTATATCTTTGCACTACCAACCTTTTATACATTTAGAGGTAGAAATGCTATTCCTACCTACTTTAATACAAGCTAATATTAATCCAAGCTAATATAATCGATTTTATAAGGTACGGTAGAAATGCTCCAATAAATCCAATTCCTGCGAATAAATAGAACAGAAAAAGAAAACAATATGTCCAGTCAATTATGCTACTATGATTTTTTTTTATTTTCGTACCACTATTATAACCACTATTATATATTATCATCAAGCCCATAAAAAAGAAAGCGCATTTTCTAATATAGCTCTTGGGTCAATTCCCGTCATATTTAACACAACGAATAGGCCTACAAAGGTTCCAATTACGCTCCCTATGTTAGCGAGTGCCGCAACCAATATAACCCTAAATAACCGATTTTTCCGTAAGTCTCCAAGGGTTTCGGCATCCATCATCATCTTGAAATCCTTGCTTGTGGGCTTCCTTACATATGCCTCAACCAGTCCAGCAAACCAACCTGCAGCTAAGAAAGGATTTAATGATGTCAGCCACGCTATTCCAAATGCGGTTGCTATGGATAAAGGATGTGCACCAGCGATTAGGGCGCCTGCTCCACTCAGTATGCCATTTATTATAAACCAGTATCCCATAGCTATGAGCAATTTTTCTAAAGGAACTGACACCACCAAAAGCACAAATGTCGTCAGGATGCTCAGAATCACCAAGGCCCCAAATAACTTCATAAAGTTAAATTTCTTAGGGATTTGCATCAGCCCCTCTAAAGGCGGGATTAGCTCTGGGTTCCTAAGAAACTTTTCTACGCCTTTCCTATGACCAGCACCGATTACAGCAACTACTTTACCGTCTTTAGCCACATTTAAAAGATTGCCGGCGATGTAGGCATCCCTCTCGTCTACTAGAACTTTTGCAGCACTAGGCGAGAAAGATCGGAGCTCGGATACAAGCTGGTCCACTACATCTTCTTCTGTGATCGTTTCCATATCAATTTCTTCTCCGTCTCCAAGAGATGAGTTGATTAGCGCAGAAAACATCCTGAGTTTCTCAAAAAAAGTCATTCTGCTCCAAAATCGTCTTAGTGTTATGTCTATGTCTCGATCTATAAGAGCTACGCGTGCGCCAGTCTCCTCTGCTTTCTCTATGGCAAATAGCATCTCAGCTCCTGGCTCCCCGCCTTTATCAGAGGCGATCTTCTTTTGTGTCCATGCAAGAAGCCATTGTACAAGTAAAAGATATCCTCCACGCAAAATATCTTTTATCGATGGCTCCTTTTGTATTTCGCCTTTAAGCGCTTTATATCTCCGAGGACACAATTCCACAGCGACAACATTTGGTTTTTCTTGATCGATGGTTGAGCGCACCTCATTGATGCTTTTATCAGAGATGTGTGCAGTTCCAATGAGAATGATGTCTGGATTCATAGTTTCAGTTGACCCAAAAGTTCCAATGATCTCACTAAGTCGGCCCTAGACACGATCCCAACCATAATGCCGTCTTCCATGACTATCAATCGACCAATATCATGTTTTGACAGAAGTTTCAGAGCCATGATCGCGTCATCGTCTGGATGTACAGAAATTACCTCCGAGGTCATTATATTCGCCACATATATAGAATCTCGTTTTTCCGGTGGTATTTGCCGGATATCGTTAAATGTTACAATTCCAATTATTTTATCCTCTGCGACGGGATAGCCCATGTGTTTTTCCTTGAACATCAGATCAACAAGCTCGCTTATCGACATATCTGGTTTGACTGCTTTTACATCTGTGGTCATGATGTCTCGAACTTTAACTCCCCTTAGAGCCACTGTAACCTCTGTAGCTTTTTTCTCCTCGGATGCGCCGATATAGATGAAGAAAGCGATTAAAATAAACCAAAAGCCACCATAGAAAAGACCAAACATACCCATGATGAGCGCGAAAGTTTTTCCTATGGATACCGCTTTATTCGTTGCATCTACGTATGCCATTCTCTTGGCCAACCAAGAGCGCAACAGGCGCCCCCCATCCATTGGGAACGCTGGCAGAAGATTGAATCCACATAATATAAAGTTGTAGAAGGCAAGCATTCCAACAGAAATCCTAATAATATCAAGTGCAAAGAATTCGAGCATCCTATATGCAAAATAAAAACTCAGCCCAATTGCCAAGCTAACGCTTGGACCTGCTACAGCCACCTTTGATTCTATCTTAGGATCAGAGGGTATCTCCTCCATGGAAGATATTCCCCCGAATATTATCAAGGTTATGCTCTTTATCCCTATCCCATACTTCTTTGCGACATACGAATGTCCCAGTTCATGTAGCAGTACGCAAGAGAATAAGACGAATGTTATAATAGTGCCGGAAATATATCTTATTAGCGAATCTTCCATGCTACCAAAGCCAATTGGAGTGTTCATAAGCCCAAATGTATGAGATTGCATCCATTCTCCGGAGGGCATATTCATAGTAGCAAATGCATATGCAAAAAGAGGCAATATCAAAAGAAAGCTGATGTGCAACCTTATGGGTATTTCGATAATCTTTCCCAATTGTATTGATGTTTTCATTTTAACCATAGATAATAGTCTAATAAAATATATAGGTAATAGTCTAATAAACTATATATCTTCATAGTTCACATGATAGGTGGGGATAGATATGAGAGCAGAAATAACGTCACTATTTGGCCTGGACGTTTACACGGATCAGGGGAAACACGTTGGAAAAATCAACGACGTAGTGCTTGATTCAGATGATAGAAGGGTAACCGGATTAGCTGTTTCGGATGTTAATCCAGATTTATTTGATGTTGAGAGCAGGGGCATCATCATCCCATATAGATGGGTACTCTCGGTTGGGGATGTAGTGGTGATAAAGCAAACAACTGGCCGCGTTAGGCAAGAAGCAAAATAAGATTAACACCCTAAAAAATGAAAGAGCGAGAAATTTATTCGAATATTATAGCTTTGCCTCCAATTGCCATCCGCGTAGATGGAAGAAATTTCAAAAAATTGCTCAAAAATTTCAAAAAACCATACGACAAAAAGTTTATAACTGCAATGGCAGATGCAACAGAACTTCTAATAAGAGCAAGTGGTTTGAATCCGAGGTTCGCGTATATATTTTCAGATGAGATTAACCTATTCTTCCTAAAAATTCCTTTCCAAGGAAGAATTGAAAAATTGGATTCCGTCATCCCTTCTTTCTTAGCAAGTGCATTATCTTTAGTACTGAAAAAAACAATTTCTTTTGATTCAAAAGTTATTCCTCTTTCTAAGCAAGACATTCACAAATATTTGGAACTACGCCAAGCTGAAGCATGGAGGAATCACATCCACTCATATGGATATTATGCTTTTTTAGATGAAGGATTATCTAGGCGGTCTGCAGCACTTAATATGAAAGGTATGAATTCCCAGGAGATACACGATATGTTGTTTGATAGGGGTATAAACTTGGCTGATACCCCTGCCTGGCAAAGGAGAGGGATCCTCATATGCAAAGAAGTATACAAAAAGCCCGGATACGATCCAAAAAAGAACCTTAGAGTAATCGCTAGGAGGAGGAAAGTCATTCAACATTGGGAAATACCACTCTTCAGTACAAAAGAGGGAAAAAAGCTCATTGATGAATTGTTAACTGATATGTAATTATTTATCTTCTTTCTCACCAACTGCTGCCAAGAATCTTTTCATTACCGCTTCTTCGGATAAACGCATTATAGTTTGTTTGTCCTTAACTCCACTAAAAACCCCCAGAGGGATCTGTGCAGCAGCAGCTGTGGAATGCCCACCTGCAGATCCAATGTCTCCAAAAGCCTCTTTCATAGCACTTCCGATGTTCAGCCTGATATCTTTGCTCCTTCCTGAAACATAGATATGCTCACCACCAAGTCCAAAAACGACAACAGTAGTAATACCCTCAAGGTTTAGCAGGTAATCTGCAGCCTGAGGAAGTGCATCTCGATCTTGTATCAGCCCCACATTCGAAATCAAATAGCTTCCTTTTGTGCGTCTGCTCTGGATAGCCTCCCCTAGGATGTCTAGCGTCTCAGTGGACATTGATGGCATCTCAACCTTCCCAAGCAGTTCATGATCTGCTAGAGGATACAAAAAAGCCGCTGCAGTCAAATCTGCGGGACTAGTCTCCACCTTGAACTCATGTGTATCGGTTCTGATACCGTAAAGCAGCGCAGTTGCAAGTTCTTTACTGATAGAAATACCCAACTCTTGGAGATAACCAGTCATAATAGTGGCTGTTGCACCCATTTTCGGGCGGATGTCACAATAATGGGCGTCTACTTTTTCGAGATCGACCAAATGGTGATCTATCACTATTTCAACCTCCACATCCTCTGGCAAAGAGTTGTTTGCACCTGGAATGGACGCATCTACAAGCGCGATTTTGTTGAATTCGCTCAAATTCGATTCGTTGATCCTTCGCAATTGAATTTTAAGCAGGTTTATGAATGCTCTGTTCTCTTGGTGGCCAATATCTCCTTGATAGAGTACCTCTGCATCTATGCTAATGTGCTCTGCCATATATTTCAATGCCAATCCACTTGCTATTGCGTCGGGATCAGGATTATCATGTATGATTATCCCTAATTTACCTTTCTTACCAACGCCTTTCATGAGTTTGAGCAATTCCCTTCCATGTCGAACAGATTCTACACGCTCAAGATATTCCGCAGCAGTGGTTGCTATGATCGATGATGGGAGAAGGACCATGTCTGCTCCAGCATCCTCCAATTTTTCCTTAGTAACAGGATCTATTGCCCTTACAACAGTATGAATAATTGGTGATATGTTTTGGACAATCTTGAGTGCAATTTTATTTGCCTGAACGTTGGAACTTAGTATTAGTACTGCTCCGAAATTTTCTAGATGAGCCCTATTCAATGCCTTTTCATCACTGATATTACCTTGTATTGCTTCAAATTTTTGATCTCTTAGTGATTCAACTCTTTGGGGGTCTTTATCAATGACAATAAATTCTTTACCCTGCGCTCTAAGCTCGTTAGCAACTGCAACGCCGACGCTACCACAACCTAGAATTGCATATTTCGGCGCTTTTTTATTTGATATTCTATCTTTTTTCTGTGAATTCTGCATGATAATGAATGCTAAATAGCTGGGGTACTTATTCCTCTTTCGGTCAAGATTTAAATAATATGACCATAAGTATGTTTCAGGGCCGGTAGCTTAGCCAGGTAGAGCAACGGGCTCTTAACCAAAGGGGAAAATTAAGGATATTGCTAGTACATAAAAGTCAACTAGTCAACCTTGCATTTCAAGTTCCTTAGGGTACGAGATCGGAGGGAGGTGCTTTGAGTCTTCCTCTCAAGGAAGCAATTTTTCCTTAGATAAACTCCTTAGAGAGACCCGTCGGTCAAGGGTTCAACTCCCTTTCGGCCCGTTTAAACTATGCCGCTTGACTTTTTAGTTTATTTAGCTTTTTTAATTTAACCTGAATATGCCATAAACCCTCAACTTACCCGACCCCAGTAGAGGTCGATTGTAGATACATACCTTCTCGGCTAAAAAAGCCTGCTAAGAGGGTCTATTCAGGAATATTTCGATAGAGGAAACGTTTATAGTTTCGCCTTTTTCTCCCTCTAGCTTCTCAGTCCCTATTTCAATAGCTTTCACTATTACATCAGGCATAAATCGGTTCCTTACCACTTCAGCGGCATCCACAGCCCTACTAATAGCCCTTCCCCTGGCTTTTATGGCGACCTCGCTTGCACCGCCGTTGAACTGCGTAACTGCTGCTAATACGTAGTTCATGATAGGTTTGTTTCCGACATATATCACGTTATCTTCTGACCCTTTTGTTTCTGACATCTTTGACCTCCTTGATTACTAATGGAAGTTACTTGTTAATTTTAATGTTCCCATTATTAATGTTTTCCTTCAAACGAAGAAAAACTTGATGTAGTAGGGAATCTTAAAGATGCTGTTGCTAAATAAAGGAGATTTGATGATGGGATCTAGTATGGTAGTTGGCGGATTTTTTGGTGACGAGGGAAAAGGGAAGATAGTGGCACATCTTGCTCTAAAAGATAAGCCATCCATAATAGCAAGAGGTGGTGTTGGTCCCAATGCCGGGCATACCGTCGAAGAAGGTAAACAAAAACATGGTGTTAGGATGGTTCCATCTGGCTTTATCTACGAGAAGGCAAGACTTCTAGTAGGAGCAGGCGTATTGATTGACCCCCGTGTATTGAAGTATGAAATAAACGAATTCAAAGTCCATGATAGAATAGGAATCGATAAGAGATGTACTCTCATTGAAGAAAAACACATTCTAGAAGATAAACAAAATAAGTGGTTGTCAGGTGACATAGGAACAACTGGAACTGGTTGTGGGCCAGCCAACAAGGACAGGGTTATGCGATGCGCACGACAAGTCAAAGAAATCGAAGAGTTGAGCGCCTATATTACTGACGTCCCGCTCGAGATCAACGATGCACTCGATGATGGTCAAAATGTAATAATAGAAGGAACTCAAGGATTTGGAATATCACTATTCTATGGTACGTATCCCTATGTAACATCAAAGGACATAACGGCATCACAGATCGCGTCTGATGTCGGAATAGGTCCAACTAGGGTAGATGATGTGATAATCGTATTTAAGGTGTTTCCCACTCGGGTTGGTGAAGGGCCTTTTCCAACTGAGGTGAGTTCAGAGGAGGCTAAACGTATGGGAATCGCCGAATACGGCACAGTGACGGGTCGCCCAAGACGCATAGGTATGTGGGATGGTCATATGGCAAAATATTCAGCTATGATCAATGGGGCGACACAAATTGCGCTAACCGGTTTAGACAAACTAGATACATCGTGCTACGGTATGACAGAGTATGATGATCTTAGCAGTAAAATAAAGGAGTTTGTTAGTAAAGTAGAGCAAGATGTAGGGATACCGATAACGATACTCTCAACTGGCCCTAATATATCCCAAACCATTGATTTACGTAGCTGACCATGAACCCGCTTGAAATTGCAATTGGGATTTTAGAAGAGGGGCCAATATGTGACAATTGTTTGGGAAGACAGTTTGCAAATCTATCAACTGGGATGACAAACAAGGAGAGGGGGTATGCATTAAAGACTGTCCTAGCGATGCTTGGTCATCAAAAGTTTAAGGACGGCGATCCGTCGCTTATTCAAAAACTTGAATCTTGTACAAATCAGGCTAGATCCATTTTGAACGTTGACGGATCGGATGAGAAGTGTTGGATTTGTAATGATCTGTTCAAGAGTTTAGATGTTTGGGTTCAGCGGGCATTGAAGTTGCTTAAAAAATACCAATATGACACATTCCTTATCGGCACAAAGGTTTCGGGACTGCTTGCTGAGAACGAAGAGATAATATGGACAACGTCTGGCACAATAAGTGCTGAACCGCTCAAATCAGAATTGAATCGGGAAATAGGAAAATTGATTCAAGAAGCGACCAATAAAGAGGTTAATTTTGAGAGACCCGATATCCTCGTCCTGCTTAATCTGGCTGAGGACAAAGTCGAATTGCAAAGTAGCTCCATTTTTATATATGGGCGATACAAGAAATTGATTAGAGGAATACCTCAAACGAGGTGGTCTTGTCCCCTTTGTCAAGGCGATGGATGTGAACACTGTAATTACAAAGGAGATATGTACACAACTTCTGTTGAGGGACTGATGAAAAACCCCTTAATAGAATGTAGCGGCGGAGTTGATGTAGTACTTCATGGAGCTGGACGCGAAGATATAGATGCACTAATGCTTGGAACGGGAAGACCTTTCGTGGTGGAGGTAAAAGAGCCCATATATCGGCATTTCGATCTGATAGACATAGAGAATAGCATCAATAGGTCTGCGAAGGGTAAGATTGAAGTAAGAGGGTTAAGATTCGTTGAAAAGGACATGGTGGCTGAGGTCAAGATTGCCGATGCAGATAAAGTTTATAGGCTTAGAGTTATATTTAATGATGCAGTTTCGGAGGGAAAACTAAAAGCTTCACTTGACAAAATATGCACTAGCATAGAACAAAGAACGCCCCATAGAGTAGCACATCGGCGAGCAGATAAAGTCAGAACAAGAACTGTTCACTTCGCCAAACTCATAGATATGAATTCAGGAGAGGCGACTGTTTGCATCAGATGTGAATCTGGGTTGTACGTCAAGGAGCTGATATCAGGCGATGAAGAAAGAACAAAGCCAAACCTGTCTGAACTGCTCGGAACTGAAGTACGGGTTAAGGAGTTAGATGTAATTGGGGTTAAACATGCCAGGCTCAAGAAGAAAAACTAGACATAAGCTTAAAAAAGGGGTAAGAGAGAAAGGGTTGTCGACCATAACTAGGGCCATTCAGGAATTTAAAATAGGACAAAGAGTCCATATCACCATAGATCCAAGTGTCCATGATGGTATTCCCCATCCTTCCTTTCACGGTAGAACGGCCAAGGTGACCGGACAAAGAGGTAGAGCATACCTACTGGAAGTGAGGGACGGAAATACGTTCAAAGAGCTGATAGTTTGTCCACAACATCTCAAGCCCCAAAGGTGAACTCATGATAATAAAAGAAGTTGTAAGCGAGGAACTATTGACCATATCTGAGGTAAAAGATATTCTGAATAAAATTCAGGATGAAAGGCTAAAAAAAGGAGAAGAGCTTAGATATGAACAAAGGCGTGCAATTGAGCACACGAATAAGTTTGCAAAGACAAGTGCAAAGTCAGCCAGGTCATTAGTAGACATGCTCATCAAACTAGAGAAAATGAAACCAGAAATAGCCATCCGAATTGCTGATATAATGCCAAGGACGAAAGATGAACTTAGGACTATATACGCAAAGGAAAGATATACACTTTTAGAGAAAGAGTTGGAAACAATATTAGAACTGGTTAGCGATCACTCCTAGGAGGTGGGCTATGATGCAGAAGGAGGGGAAAGAAGATTACATATTGGTGTTGGACTATCTACAATATGGGCATCCAGACGATCCTAGGCCTGTTTATCAGAAAAAGCCCATAGTCCATGGTGTGGGTGAGAGTCATTTTGTGCTACTAGAATTGATCCCAAAGGACGGAGTTATACCAGAAGTACATAAAAAAGTCTACGTAGGTGACGGTGACCGGGATGAAATTGATCATGTTAAGCGTCGCTTAAGGTATGACGAGTTAACGCATGGAGCTAAGATAGAACTTCCCTATGTAATTGAAGAGATAGTTAAAAGTGATGTGGGCCGATTTATCGATTTTTTTAATCATGCAGAACCATTGACAACAAGATTACATCAACTGGAATTGCTGCCTGGCATAGGGAAAAAGTTGATGTGGGCCATCATTAACGAGCGAAAAAAGGGTGATTTTAAGGGATTTGAGGATTTAACAAAAAGGGTCCAAGGCCTTCATCGTCCAGACAAGCTCATCATTAACAGAATTGAGGATGAGATAAAGGATGAGCATACGAAATATCGAATTTTCGTGAGGTAATATTGGGGGATCAACACTTTTTAATCGACGATAGAGTAATTGATCGAATCATAAGATATGCTTCTCTAGAGAGCAATGACACCGTTCTGGAGATCGGCGCTGGTACCGGTAATCTGACGAAAAGTTTAGCAAAACATGTTTCAAATGTAATTGCAATCGAATCGGATCTTAGCCTAGTAGAGAAGTTAGAATATCTATCACTCCCAAACGTCAAGGTAATTCAAGGCGATGCTCTCAAAGTTGAATTTCCAAAGTTTGACAAAATTGTATCAAATCTTCCTTATTCCATCTCCTCTGATATAACCTTCAAGCTTCTCAAACATAACTTCAAGCTTGGGGTTTTGATGTATCAACATGAATTCGCTAAAAGAATGGTCGCAACTGCCGGCATGAAAAATTATGGCCGCTTGTCCATAGTAACGCAGTATTTTGCAGAGATTCAAATTATGGAAATTATACCCAATTCAGCCCTGTATCCTCAGCCAGAGGTAAAATCCGCTATAGTAAGAATTGTGCCGCATACTCCACAATTAGAGGGATTTGATAAGGATTTTTTTCTTGAACTTGTAGCGGCGGTATTTACGCAAAGAAGAAAGCAGATGAAAAATGTCATCATAAATGCAGCCAAAATGATGAACTTGGGCGATGCTGAAAAACTCATTGAGATGTTGCCCCAAGAAATTATGTCTAAAAGACCAGAAAAATTATCCCCAGAAGAACTTGCTGTTTTATCTAACTTGATCTATAAGGTGCACCATGAAGCTCCTACAATATAGGGACAAAGAGATCGCAATTCTACCAGGAGTTTATGAACCCGCTGAAGACTCATTCCTGATGGTGGAAGCCGTTTTGAGAGAGGTGAAAAGATCAGACAATATTTTAGAAATCGGAACTGGTTCTGGAATCGTCTCAATGTTTATTGGAGATATTGCACGAGTCATTGGAACTGACATCAGTTTAAAAGCCGTAAAATGCGCCAGATTGAACGGAATAGATGTAATAAGAACCGATTTGTTTGACGGAATCAAGTTCAAGAGAGAATTCGACTTAATAGTGTTTAATCCACCCTACCTGCCTTCCGAAGATCAAAAGACCGATATGGATGTTTTGTGGGATGGTGGATCCAGTGGTAGAGAGATTATAAACCGATTTTTAGATCAGGTGAAGAATTATTTGACAGATGATGGGCGAATGTTGCTGTTAGTATCTTCACTGACTGGAATCGAACAGTTAATAGAAAAAATGAGATCATTAGACTTGGTGGTCGATGAAATCATAAGCGAAAAGCACTTCTTTGAAAGATTGGTCGTACTTCGCGGTGCGTTGCGGTAATAAGAAAAGATAAGATATTATCATGACAAAAGACGTAGTATGATACGTGATGAAAATGACAGTATTAACAAGGGAAATAAGCTTTCAGACGAAGGGGAACGTTGACATCATCGACATCACTGACAAAGTTGCTGAATTGCTCATAGAATCTGAGCCGAATAACGGAATCGCTACAATTTTCGTGCCTGGTTCTACCGGAGCTATAACAACGATAGAGTATGAACACGGTCTAATAGAAGATATGAAAAATGCACTGGAACGACTGATACCCCAGGGCATAGAATACAAGCACAATCTCAGGTGGGGAGATGGAAACGGACACTCTCACTTGAGGTCAGCTGTACTGGGACCGAGTTTGACCGTTCCCTTCTCAAACAAAAAATTGCTGACAGGCACATGGCAGCAAATAGTTTTCATAGACCTGGATGCCAGACCCAGATCACGTAGAATAATAGTGCAAATTGTGGGAGAGTAGTTCTTAGATTTCAAACCCATTTAAATGAAATGATCTACTTTGAATTGCTCCATTACATCAAGGTTGTAGACATTGACATATATTCAAATGGTTCAAATGAGTTTTGGTATTTTCACTATGCAGTAATCTTATGAGTACCTCAAAGAATGAAAACTACCATAACCTATATAGTTAAAAGATATTATTATGAAAAAACGGAGTTACAAAGCGATGAGTAAAATCAGTGGGATGCTGGCATCGCTGCCAGTCCTAGCGGTGGTTACAGGGTCAACTGAGGGAGTATCAGCAAAGGATTATAATCTCAC
>JAAEEL010000032.1 GCA_013415795.1 Methanocellales archaeon
AAAGAGATTCGAACTGAAAGAAAACGGCAAAGATCTGTCTTCTTTGGGAATAGCTAAAGACGTGTTTATAGAACTATGGGAGATCCTCGAAAAACTGGGAGTTGATACCGCCCTTTTGATGATTGATAACGCACATTATATATCCAATATATATCTAGATTTCTGGAAGAAAGATATTAGTAAATTGTTTAAAAATCTTTCAGAGCATGGATGTAACTTTATATTATGCATAGCCGGAAGAAAAGACATTTTTTCAAATCCAAAGGGAGCTGATTGGACTTTTGTTGACTTCTTTAACATCAAGAAAGAACTGAATCCGTTTAATTTGAATGAAACTAGAGAATCTATCTTAAAGCCCTTGAAACTTTCAGGTCTAGATCTGGAAGTTAAAGATGAAGTTATTGAAAAAATACAAGATTTAACAGCAGGATATCCAAGTTTCGTCAATTTCATAATGAGAGAGCTGGTGAGTTTAAAGCCAAAGGGCAGAATTGACCTGAGATTTTTTGATGAAAGTTACCTTAATATTATGAAATCAATGGGGTGGGAAAGATTTAGGAGTGACTTTTCTATAGCGAGTGATAAGGAGAAAAAGATATTATTGGCCATGGCAAAAATACCAGACAATTTTAGTCCGTCTGACATAAGTATAAAAGACTCTAGAACACAGCTTAGGTTTTTGCTTAATAAGGGGCTCATTATAAAACATGAAAGAGGACGGTATTCTCTTTATAATCCACTATTCAAAGAATATCTGAAGATGCTGGATGAAAATGAATAAGGCGCAGATAAATATACGAATAAATGGCCTGTAAATCAAGTTAAAGATTAAAGCCAAAAGAATGTAAAATACCAAAGCTAAAAACATTTTTACCCCAATTTCAAGATATATTAAAATTCCTATTAATATCGGCCTTCTTGTCTTTTATTCCAAAACTACGCCGGTAGAGTTCTATAGCAGAAAAATCAAAGTGCCAAGTCTGTTATGGCTTTGGATACATTAATCGTTGAAAAATACGAAATAATTAAAAATAAGACATTTTTACCGTTGAGGAGAAAGAGATGAATACTCTATTTCTACTCTTTTTATTTTTTTATAGCATTTTTATTTTTACTGATCATCACAAAAAAAATTAAATTTTAAAAATTTAAAAGACAGACCGTCAAGAATAAAAATAGCAGATATTAATTACACTCTTTAACATCCCATCTAACTCAATATTCCATTGCATCTCTCATGTCTTGGAGCACTTCTCCCATGGTGCCATGCCACAGGAAAAGGTTTTGAAGCGCTTCTACCGCTCTCCTTTTGACGTATTCGTCGTCGATAAAATTTACATCCAGATAGTTTACCCTCTTTAGCACCAACCCAAAAGGTGGAGCAGGTGCTATGCCCTCCTCATACTGATCTGGTCTTAACATGTCTTTTAACCAATTCTCATCCTTGCTTCCATCCCCTACCATGCTGAGCCCAGTTACGATCTTGCGGACCATGTTCCACATAAAACAGTCAGCGACAATATCCAAGGTCATGAAAGATCCATCTATGCGTATATCAATGCATTCTATCCTGCGCTTAGTATCTTTTTCATCATCTTTTGCGTTTGTGGCAAAATTCGCAAAGTCATGCAACCCTATCAATAGTTTGGAAGTATCTCTCATTCTTGAAATATCGAGACCTTTGCCATAGAGCACATACCTGTATTCCCGACTAATTGCATTTCTTCTTGGATCGAAAGTCTTTGGCACTTCTGCCCTACTCCATACCCATATATCGGCTGGTAGCTCATTGTTTAAAGCCCTAGGAATTGCCATATCCGGTGCGTCTGTATCGAATGCAACCACTTGCTCAAGCGCATGCACGCCCTTATCTGTTCGTCCTGCATACGAATAATTTGCATCATGTGAATCATCGATTATGCTCATCTTATTCAGCGCTTTTAGTAATTCCCCCTCTACGGTTGGAACGTCTGGCTGTATTTGGAATCCATGATAATTGTTTCCTAAATAGGCTAATTTGAATGCTATTCGCAATGTCATTCCATCTCCATCCATCCAATACTATACTATTTATTGTGCCAACATTAAAATATTCAGCGGTTTAATTGACTTACAATGCCAAAAAAAGTTGTTTTATCTTACTCTGGGGGATTGGACACCTCAATATGCATCCCATTGTTGAAAGAGCGATATGAATATGATCAAGTAATCACGGTTGCCGTAGATGTGGGACAATCGCGTTCTGAAATCAAAGAAGCCGAGGAAAAAGCCTCTAAACTAAGTGACAAGCATTATACCCTGGATGCGAGGGAAGAATTCGTTCAAGACTATCTCTTTCCTTTGATCAAAGCCAATGGCGATTATGAAGGCTATGTTCTTGGGACCGCCATAACTCGTCCATTGATTGCGAAAAAAGTCGTGGATATTGCAAATGAGGAAGGTGCAGATGCATTAGCCCATGGATGCACTGGAAAAGGAAACGATCAGCTTCGCTTTGATGTTGTGTTTCGAACTACTAACTTGGACGTAGTTGCCCCTCTAAGAGACCTGGATAAAACAAGGGAATGGGAGATAGAGTATGCCATAAATCATGACATACCGGTTCCTGCAACAAAATCAAAGCCTTGGAGTATTGACGAGAATATTTGGAGTAGGAGCATCGAGGGAGGGATGCTTGACGATCCATTTTATGCCCAGCCAGAGGAGATATTCCGATGGACAACCGCTCCAGAAAAGGCGCCTGATGTTGCAGAAGTAATTGAAATAGGATTTGAAAAAGGTATACCGATATCCCTAAAAGGTAAAAAAATGGATGGCTTCTCTCTGATAGAAAAACTCAATAAAATAGGTGGCAAGCATGGAGTTGGCAGGTCAGATATAATGGAAGACCGGGTTTTGGGACTGAAGATGAGGGAAAGTTATGAGCATCCTGCTGCTACGATTTTGCTTGAGGCACATAGGGACCTTGAAAAGCTTGTTTTGACACGAGCCGAGTTAAAATTCAAGGCCATGGTAGATGATATGTGGGGGGAGTTGGCCTATCAGGGACTAGTGGACGATCCGTTGATGGCAGACTTAAATGCATTTATAGATAAAACCCAGGAAAGAGTAACTGGTTTTGTGAAAGCGAGATTATTCAAGGGAAATTCACGTGTGGTGGCACGCAGGTCTCCGAACGCATTAAGTTTCGAGGGATCTTTAAATCAAAAAAGTGCAGAGGGGTACTCAAAATTTTACGGTCTTCAAGCGAGGATTTTCCAGAACCTCATTAAACGATTTTGAGACCATGTTACAATAATATAATATAATATAATATAATATAATATAATAAAATAAAATAAAATAAAATAAAATAAAGTACCAAATCTTTGGAAAGAGGGGACTACTCTCCATGAATTCAAGATTTGTTCAGAATTCATTGGAAATAGAACTACTAAAAAGCTTCTTTATCGGGTAGTTTACGTGTAGTATAGAATGATATAAATCTCCTCTTTACTAACAGAAAATTTATTAATAGGACTATGTGGTAGTGATGTTATAATGGCATATGATCTGGCTGTAATTGGCGCTGGTCCTGCAGGTCTGACTGCTGGAATCTATGCAGCGAGAAGTGGTTTAAGTACGTTTATACTTGAGAGGGCAACTACCGGCGGGCTAGCAAATGAAGCTTGGTTAATAGAGAACTATCCCGGCTTCGATTCTATAGAAGGCATGGAACTTATGGATCAGATGAAAAAACATGCCTTGAAATATGTGAGCATCCTGCCAGCAGAAGTCAAGAAAATCGAGATAGATAAAAATATGACTCTATACACGAATAATAACTCATATAAGTCGGATGCAGTGATACTAGCCACCGGCTCCTTGCATAAAAAACTCGGCATACCCGGCGAAGCAGAATTTATTGGCAAAGGAGTATCCTATTGTGCCGCATGTGATGGCTTTTTCTTTAAGGAAAAAAAAGTTCTTGTTGTTGGTGGCGGCAATACAGCGGCAACTGAGGCGATCTACCTTCAAGACATTGGCTGCGATGTGACATTAGTGCACAGAAGAGACCAACTCAGAGCAGAGAAATCATTAGAAAAAAGACTTATTAAATCTGGTGTGAAGATAATCTGGAATTCAGTATTGGAGGAAATAAGAGGAAAAAATCTTGTTAACAGTGTCCTGATTCATGATTTGAGAGAAGATGTGTCTTACGAGTTAGATTTTGACGGCGTGTTTGTATTAATAGGCGACTCTCCAAACAATACATTGGCAAGTGCTGTAGATGTAAAACTAGATGGGCAGGGCTATATAATCACCGATAAAAAACAGAGAACGAATCTGCACGGGGTCTACGCCGCAGGCGACGTGACGGGTGGTGTAAGGCAAATCGTGGTGGCATGTGCTGAGGGCGCGATAGCGGCTTTATCTGCCTATGAAGACCTAAGTATTTGAAGATATAGCGTCAATTTAATAAATAGGTTAATTAAATTAATAAATAATGGATATTAAGAATATAACCAAACTTGTATCTTCTATCGTAATTTGCCAATTAGCAGGAGTTATTGGTTCATTTTTTACTTTTCCTTCTATTACAACATGGTATGCTGCTTTGGAAAAGCCGAGTTTCAACCCCCCCAACTGGCTATTCTCTCCTGTTTGGATTACACTTTTTATTCTAATGGGTATCTCACTATACTTAGTATGGAGTCAAGGAACTAAAACAAAATATGTAAAAATAGCACTAACCTTATTTGGGATTCAGCTTGCACTTAATATCCTGTGGTCACTTATTTTCTTTGGATTAAAATCTCCATTTTTTGCTTTTATAGAAATAGTGATCTTGTGGGTTGCAATATTGGCAACGATTTTTAAGTTTTCTAAAATATCCAAAACCGCGTCTTATCTGCTGATACCCTACATTCTCTGGGTAAGTTTTGCAGCAGTGCTTAATTTTTCAATCTGGGTTATTAACCTATGATTAATCAGTTTTGCTTTATCGACTTTCTACTAAATTTCCACTAACAAAAGAACGATAATGTTTTGTCTAACTACTATATTGAGAGATTCTCTTTCTTTCAATCATCCATTTTAAGATTCAAAAAGATGTTTTATTAAGTTGAATTGATTTTTTGATACGAAGTTTAAAAAGCTTCACAAAAATATTTAAGATATGGCTTGTCTTAAAATTGAGAAATAAAGAATTGCTGCGTATATGGTTGATATATTTGATTTGGTGAATAAATGAATGAAGGAATATTAAGTCCAGGATATTACAAACTAGTTAATCAAAATTCTCACTTATTTTTCTTCATGATTAGGTGATCAAGGAGAAAGATTACTTTGAGCGATCAAAATTCTTTCACAAGAATTGTACTTTTTATCTTGCTAATTGTCTCTCTTTTCGCAATAGCATTTGTTCTTGGCAGCTTGCTAGGCTACGATCAGAATGCATGGGTTCAGACAAAAGGTCCTACTAATGGCTTCATCAATTCTCTAGGGATCGATCCGACAAATCCAGATATACTTTATGCTACCGACGAAGAAGGCAGAATTTTCAAGACTACTGACAAAGGAAACACTTGGAAAGAAGTCTCTGCAGGCGAGATCATGCACACTTTCTCTGACGAGTTAATAGTCAGCCCCCATGACCCAGAAAATATCTGGAGCGTTGATGGTGTGGCTAATGTCTTTGAAACAACGAATGGTGGTTCTACATGGAGTCAGATTATCGACCCTTATGGCGATGGCTTTCGATTTGGTTCAGTCTATGCTATTGCTCCCGCTCCATCGGACCCAGATACGATTTACGCGTTCAAGAACGGCTTTGGCATTTTCAAGAGCATCGATGGAGGAGGTAGTTGGCTCTTCTTGGATCCTTCCGAGGTAGATTATTCCTATAGTATTGCCGTGGATCCTACCAATCCCGACATCGTATATAGTGGTTACAATCCCAAACAATCCCAGGACTGGGCGATGGTTCGCCAAACCACCGATGGAGGTGACTCATGGCGGACATCACTTATGGTGCCCCATTCCAACGGAATTACCTCGGTAGCCATTGATCCCAACAATCCGGAAACTATTTACGCTGGCAGCAGAGGTGAAGTTGGTGAGATATATAAGAGCGTTGATAGGGGTAATTCTTGGTCGAAACTTAATGAGCATTTTACCATGTGCACGGTTTGGGGTCAACCGCAGTTGATAGTTGATCCAAACGATACATCGATCGCTTACGTTGCTACCTGGCTTGGCGGAACATGGAAAACGACAGATGAGGGCGAAACTTGGACGCTGCTTCGGGATGCACCTGTCTCATCGACTGCCTTAAGCTTGAATCTCGTTAATAGTAATATAATCTATTCTGCGGATCGTACAGAACCGAAACTGTGGAAAACAACCAAT
>JAAEEL010000005.1 GCA_013415795.1 Methanocellales archaeon
CCACTCCACACTCCAAACCGTCTGTAACATTTTTTTTACGAATTTTCCAAGAGCTTTGATCTGCTTTTATCCAGATGCTTTTATTCATTCCAGAATCTCCAATGCTTCTTTGACGGAAATGTCTTTGTGCACGATGTCTGCTACAGCCCGCGTCATTTTTGTTGGATTTCTATGTTGAAATATGTTCCTACCTATTGATACCCCCTTTCCACCAGCATCCATCGCATCCTTTATCATTTCCAATACTTCTTTGTCGGTTCCCATCTTAGGTCCTCCTGCTATAACCACTGGTATGGGAGTTCCTTCTACCACCTCTCTAAAAGATTTTGATGTGCCTGTGTAGTTCGTCTTTATTATATCGGCACATAGTTCTGCCCCCACCCTGGCGGCGTGCTTCACGAACTTAATATCATGCTCATCTGTTACTTTTTGGCCCCTTGGGTACATCATTGCTAGAAGCGGCATTCCCCATTCCTCACAAATTTGAGCAGTCTCGCCTAACTCGCGAAGCATTTCTGGCTCGTTCTCCGCACCTATGTTTACGTGTACTGATACGGCATCAGCTCCAAGTTTGATCGCCTCGTCTACTGTTGTAACCATCACTTTATTGAGCGGGTCAGGACCTAAGGACGTGCTGGCAGATAAGTGAACTATCAAACCGATATCTCGTCCGTAGCCTCTATGTCCTGCCCTAACAATTCCTTTATGTAGAAGTACCGCATCCGCTCCACCTTCTGCAACGGCATTAGTGGCTCTCTTCATGTCAATGAGACCCTCTATGGGACCTGACGATATCCCATGATCCATTGGCACGATAACAGTATTGCCGCTTTTTTTATCCAGTATTCTCTCCATGCGCACACTTTTACCTATGTCACTCATTTTTCTCACCTGTGTGTTAGTATGTGACATAGTAACACACTTATGAAACTTAAATTTATCGGTATTAATCAGCAGACTATAATACAAAAAATAATTTGATACTCGCTGTTTTTAATCTTACGATCATTTTACGATCATTATTTGATTAGAATTTTCGGCAACAACATAAAAAACATCTAAATATTCTTTAAGTATTGGCGAATTATTTGAAAAAAATAATCAAACGATCAAAACATATGATTCTCTATTGGTCCCTTATCGTTTTCAACAGAGACAAATCTTTAATTTTAATGACAAAATCAATAATAAGATAGCAGTTATGATATTAGCAAGAATTCCAATACAAGGCTAATAGCCTTGGTATAACTTTAATTAAACATATCTATTAAGTTAATTATAGTTTTATTAGTATGGGGGTTTTATGTCTTTGACAGAATTCATAAGGGATCTACAGAAAATGCCTGAAGAAATTCCGGCTCCAGCTGCAATAATTTATAACGCTTTACCTGCTAGGCTTCTTAAAAAGCCGCAAAAGAAGCTTGCAAAGAATATTACGGAACATATCAAAATTGGTACTATTGTGGACGTTGGTTCTGGAACAGGTTATTTAGCAATTGAGATTGCAAATGCAACACCAAGTGCAAAAGTTTGGGGTATCGATTTAAGCAAGAAAATGGTGGAAATTGCGAGAAGACAAGCTGAAGGATTATCAAATGTACGATTCGAACATGGGAATGCTACGAACCTTCCCTTTGCAGAAAATTCGGTTGACTTCGTTGTTAGTACAGGCTCTTTGCACCACTGGAAGCACCCGGTGAAAATCTTTGATGAATGTTTCCGTGTATTAAAGAATGGCAAAGAGGGATGGATATTTGACGGTTGTTCGGACTTTCCTAAAAACCAAGCTGATAACGTGATTAGCGAATATGGATTTCTACGCTATATGATTTTGAGTTTTATTCTAAAATTTCATGGCTTTAGCAGAGACGAATACCGGACCAAAGTAAAGAGAATTCTAGACCAAACCAAATTCAAGGATTCCTATAAGATGGAGCTAACAGACATGTTGATGAAGATCACCGTCAAAAAGTAGATGTGAACTTTATTTATTCCAGATACAAAACCACATTACTATCAATAGAAAGTTAAGAGAGCTCAAATATGTGGGGAGTTTTTCCAAGAGTATCTGGACAATAAATAAAAAAATCATATCTATTTATCTTTTGTCACCCAATATAGGTTAGCTTTTTAGGCATTATCATTTTTAATTTTCAAGCTTTTAGCTAACCATGAATTCCATATAAAAATTTTTTGGAGGTATAAAGCTCATCAAAATGACTTCAACAAAATAACAAGTAAAATTCCTAAAATTAAAGAAAAAATTGTGGAATGATCTTCTGATTTGCCACATGAATTTGGAATAATTTCGTCACTTGTGATATATATCATTAAACCTGCAGTGGCCCCTACGATTAGTCCAACTAAAGAAGTGGAAATATGGGCATATACTGAGTTAGCGATTAAAAATCCTATTAAAATTGGGATTGCTGTTGACGACGAAATCAAAAAAGACTTTAATCTTTTTTTTGTAGAGTAGAAGTATGGGGCAGAAGTACATATTCCTTCAGGAATATTATGAATTGCAATTGCTAAAGCTATAGTAACACCTACTTTAGGTGTTGAAACTGCTCCGATAGCTATGGCCATTCCTTCAGGTATATTATGTAAAAATATTCCCATAATAATAAATAAGGCCGTTCTTTTTAATTTATGTTCCTGGTCTTGAGAACAAAGTTCTGGATGTATGTGGGGAATTAATTTATCAACACCATACATAGTAATTGAACCTAAAAAAATCCCTAAAAGACAAATCTCTCCTGAAGAAAGATGTATGCTTTCAGGAATAAGGTCTAAGAAAGAAATAGCTAACATCACTCCTCCTGCAAAAGCCAACATGTTATGCATGAATCTTTCGGAGGGCTTTTTTATGATACCAATTAAAGATCCGGTTACAGGACCTAAAACTGAAATTGCTATGATAATTAATAAAGTGGTATTCATTTTTCAAATCTAGATAAAAAAGAATTAAATTGTTTATAAACTTTATCAAAAAGTTGTGCACATTTACTTTTTGTAATTTATATGAATTTTCTGCACTCAAATCATCTTTAATTCTTAAACGAACCTTTTTGGATCAGTATCGATATCTACGATAACTGGTTTATCGAGTAACAATGCCTTTTCTACAGCCCCTTCTAACTCTTGTGGTTCCCTTACCATAATTCCCTTACCACCACAGTTTTGCGCATACTCTGCGAAATCACAATTATATAGGTCAGTTTGCCAATTTGGATAATGTTCAACCTTCTGCTCCTGCATTATCATGCCCAGTTGCTTATTATTAAACAGGAAGATTTTAATGGGCAGTTCATATTTCACAGCCGTAAGGAAGTCACCCATAACCATTGAGAAGCCACCATCTCCGGTAATACAAATAACCTGTTTATCGGGATAGGCTAGCTGTGCTGCAATAGCACCCGGCAATCCAGCACCCATAGATGCAAGATAACCCGACATCACCAGCTTTTGAGTGCTCTTCATCCAGAAGTTTCTGCCGAACCACCAGCCGTTATCTCCAATATCCAAAGAAATTATTGCATCACTAGATATTTTATCATTCAGTACCTTGATTATGTACTGCGGTCTTATGGGCTTCAAAGAAGGTTTTGCCTCCTGCACTAGCAAATCGATCCACTCTTTCTTCAACTTAACTATTTCGACTAATAGCTCTTTATTCTGCTTTTCTTTAACAGCGTCTATAAGTTGAGGTAATAATTTAGCACTGTTACCCCAAAGTCCAACTTCCACGGGATATTTCTTGGCTATCATCATGGGTTCTATATCAATCTGTACCATTTTCTTTTCAGGAATTTGCGTCATGTCTGAAAATGAAGAGCCTATTATAACTAACAAGTCACTTTCACGCACCAGCTTAGCAGCTGCCGTGGATCCGATTGTACCATGACTACCAACATAAAGATCATTATCTTCGTCAATCACCCCTTTTCCCCTGAAAGTTGTTACAATGGGCGCAGTAATCTTTTTGGCAAGCCTTAACAAGTTTTCACCCTGACCCATTGCACCGAATCCTGCGATTATGAGTGGTCTTTCTGCTTCGTCAATAACTGTGGCAGCCTTCTTAATGAGCAATTCGCACTGCGTGATGTTCCTGTTGGGTATTCTTCCTTCCAATGGTAATATTTCTGCATCGCACCGAAGCTTCTGAATATCATTTGGAACACTGATATGAGACACTCCTCTTTCTACCAATGCATGCTTGATAGCCAGGGTTGCAAGTGTCGTTGTTTGATCCTCAGACATTAAATCCTTATTAAATACGCAGATTGGTTCAAAGAAAGAGTGCTGGTCGATTTCTTGGAAAGAACCTGGGCCAATCAGTTGTCTCTTCACGAGTCCAGTGAGGGCCAAAACCGGAGAATGGTCCAGTTTGGCATCATGTAGGCCCGTGGCCAGATTAGTGGCCCCAGGACCGGCTACGGTCAAACATGCGGCCATATGTCCTGTAAGTTTGCCATAAGCAGAGGCCATAAATGCGGCCGTTTGCTCATGTCTCACCTGAATATATTTTAAATCACTATTTTTCCTTACAGCATCTACAAGGCCCAAAGAAGAAGTACCAGGTATACCGAAAACATATTTAATACCCCACTCTGCCATTTGTTCGATCAAAACGTCGGAAACAGTTCGCACCTCTGAATTCTTTTTTCCGCTGTGATATGTTAAGGATATAAAAGCAGTTTTAGATGCATTGCACACAGGACATTTCCAATCAGTAGGTAACTCTGAGAAGTTATTACCCTCCTTTTGTTCATCATAGACATAATTACAAACGGTGCATCTAAATTGGGGCATTATTGAACCGCCTAATAAGACTTTATGATTAACAATTTTCTTAGGAAATATTTTAACTATCTTTTCCTTAGTCCTTGGATAGGTGCATCTGGATACATTATTCTATATTAGATGATAGTACTTTTATATGCCTTTATCTTTAATGTTGTATTACGATTTCAAAGTAATATGTGTTTGTTTTTTGCCATATATTTTTGATAATCACACAAAAAAATAAGTAAACTCAGTTCATAGCTTATATTTAAGAGAAGGGGAAACATGAACAACATGATCGAAGTAGATAAGGTGGGGGAAATAGAAAACGGAGCCATGAAAGAGATCGCTGTTGGTAGACGTGAAATTCTTTTAGCTATGGTTGACAACCAGTACTATGCTACTGACAATCGCTGCCCCCATATGGGAGGAAAATTGTCGCATGGCAAGCTCGAAGGCACCGTTGTTACATGTCCCAAGCATAATTCTCAATTTGACTTGAAAAATGGTGAGGTTGTGCGATGGTTAAAAGGATCTGGCATTTTATCCACAGTTGGCAAGGCTCTCAAGTCACCACGTAAGATTACAACCTACAATGTGAACGTCCAAGATGATAAAATACTGATAGAAGTATGAGTCCTAACTAAGGATGCAACAGGTTCTAAATTAAATGGAATTCTATAACAAAAAAGATAATTTTTACTGCGAAATAATATGTTTTCCAATGTTTACGCCACAATTCCCAACTTCAAAGCCATAAATACAACCAATGTCCAGTGACTTTTATCTACTCTGGTCATTTAAAATAAGAATATTTATAACTATTATAAGATTAAAATGTAGGTAACGATGTGATTACCATGGAGTTGTCACCCGAGGAAAAAAAGAGAATCTATGAGGAGGAGAAGGCAAGAATTGAGGCGAGAGAGCGGATAAGGCGAGAGAGACAAAAAAAATCTGAAACAACAAGTACAGGGCTATTACCAAATGTTGCTGGGTTATTATGCTATATTGGTGGATGGATAAGCGGCATTATATTTTTTATTTTAGAAGAGAAAAATAGCTGGGTTCGTTTTCACGCTGCCCAGTCCATAGTAGTCTTTGGTACAGTCACCTTTTTAGGAGTTATTTTTGGATTAATACCGATAGTTGGCAACGCATTTTCCTCGATTATATTTATTCTCGGATTCATACTATGGATAATCCTTATTAGC
>JAAEEL010000033.1 GCA_013415795.1 Methanocellales archaeon
AAGTTTTACAAAGGGACAATGTATGTTCTGTACAGATTTTTTGCACAGCAGGTTTATCATATTTGTTCTTTTCAAGTTTTTTCATGAAATCTTGAGGTATGCTTATTTTCATTTTTTGTAACATATGAATAATCTGAGAATATTCCTCCAGAGGCATTACACCAGGAACTATGGGCACATCTATGCCAATACGCCTAACATTTTTCACGAATTTTAGATAATGACTTACATCAAAAAACATTTGGGTTATTATGTAGTCTGCACCTTTGTCGACTTTTATTTTCAAGTGCTCCAAGTCTTTTTTCGCGTCTGAACACTCTGGATGGCCTTCTGGATAACCGGCGACGCTTATACCAAAATTAGTGGGCAAACCCTTCACATAAACGCCCTCAACCTCTGTTAAGTATTTTCCTTCGTTCATCAAACTTATCTGCTCTACAAATCCTGAGGCATATCTGTGTCCATTTTCATGGGGTTGAAATGTATTCTCTCCTTGGGGGGTGTCTCCCCTTAGTGCCAGTATATTTTCAATTCCTTCATATTTTACATCCATTAGCAAATTCTCTATATCTTGTTTTGATTTGTCTGCACAGGTAAGATGTACCACACTTTCTATCCCATAATCTCTCTTGATTTTGGCTGCTATTGACAGGGTCCCACCACGTGGAGTCCCACTCGCACCACAAGTTACGCTAACATAAGTTGGTTTGAATTCTATCAAAGAATCTATTGTATTATATACCCTATCGAGCGAACCCCCGTTTCTCGGCGGAAATACTTCAAGTGAATAAACGGGCGGATTTCTATAAAATTCTATAACTTTCATATTACAAATGCCCCATTCAATTTGACCCCTTTTTTTTGTTTATAATTCATAGGACCTATGAGAACTTATTAAGGATTCATAATCGACCATATTAGTCTTCTTCGCTCAATGCGTCGTAAAATTCCTTCTCTGGCTTTATTAAATTTAGGATTCTGTATTGAGATTATAAGAGCCATTGTCCGATCCGTCTCAAAGTTTCGCTATATTTATCACGTCGCTCAATATGGAACTTGAAGTTTCGATGGCTCCAGCACCTTTTCCGGTTATTGTGATTTCTCCTGCAAGATCCGTATTTAAAGACATTATATTTAGGGTTCCACCGACAGCCAGAAGATGGTCTTTTGGTACTAAACGCGGTGCAACTATTAATCTCTCTTCTACTTCACCGATCAGCTTTATAGCATATCCTTTATCAGATGCCAGCTTTAGCGATTCTAGGGTTATTCCGGTTATCCCCTCTATTTCGACGTCCTTGTAAGTGCTATCTATGCCAAAGATATCGTTTGCGATAATTACGAGCTTGCATGCAGTATCTTTCCCTTCTACATCATAGCTTGGGTCTGTCTCCGCTATACCAAGTTCTTGAGCCTCTGATAAGGCGTGCTCGTATGTCATTCCTTCGGTGGACATCCTTGTGAGTATGTAATTGCAAGTCCCATTTAAGATACCTTTAATACTGAGTATTTTATTTGCTTGAAGTGTTTCTCTTACAAGATTAAATACTGGCATTGCCCCACCAACAGAAGCCTCGAACCTAAACTGAACTTCATTTTCCTCGGCGGCTCTTATTAGTTCTTTGTACGCTACAGCCAATGGTCCTTTGTTTGATGTGACTACATGCCTTTTGTTTTTAAAAGCGGTCAGCATATGACTTAGACCGGGCTCACCAGAATCTATATTCGTTGGTGTTGTCTCTATTACAATGTCTGCATCCACTTCTCTAATGACTTTAATACCCTTCATATCCTCTTTCCAACATGGATGCTTATTCATCTCCCTTGATCTCGCTAAATTGTAGGCTTCCATGGGATCAAGACCTTTCTCACAGACAATGCCACCATTATTTTCGCCAATTCCCACTAGATCAAGATCTATTCCATACCTGTGTTTTATATGGTCTCTTTTTTTCGAAATAGCCTTTGCAACACCGCTTCCTATAACTCCAAATCCGATTATTGAGATGCGTATTTTCTTCATAAGATTCACCTTTTAGATGGGTTCGATCAATAGTAGGTCTTTTTCACATGCGATATCCCTCAACAAATCAACTGCAGATTCCATTTCCTTTTTTCCAGTAGCATTTATCATTAGTCTCGCAGATGATCTTTGATTTATTCCAGGCATGGACATAGCGAGATCTACCACCTCGGCATATCCTGTAGCATCGATCTGATCTATAGTGTCCCTAATATCCGAGTGTACGATGTGTCCGATCAGCATAACTACCCCGCTCTCACGAAGTCTTTCCTCACCGACCCTGGCAACTATGATCCCGTTTTTCTTTAATTTATCGATCAGATCATTCACTTTATCTCTGTCAATCTCAAAGGCCACTTGTACAGGAATCATACCTCTAGGAGTTTTCTTGTCTCTGTGGTGCACCACAGAGACTATGTTGCCATCAAAGTCAGAGATGGGCTGGAGCGCTAACACGAGTTGTCCGGGTGTATCTTTTAACTCTAAGTCCGTTGTAATTCTCATATCGATCTACGCCATATAATCCTGTTAAGCCTTAAAGATTTATGGCCAAAGTCAAAATATAATAGAATATAGCAAAACAAAAAAAGGTGATACTTATGAAAGACTGCATAGATGCGATAGAAAATCGAAGATCGATACGCAAGTTCAAGAGGAGGGAAGTCAGCAAATCAGACATTGAAATTTTACTAAATTCTGCTCAAATGGCGCCATCTGCTGGAAACCTACAGGCAAGAGAATTTATCATTGTGTCATTGGATGAAGGGAAGAAAGACATTGCAAGAGCTGCTTTGAACCAAGAGTTTATAAGGGAGGCGTCGATAGTGATCGTCATTTGTGCAAACATGACGCGTTCAGAGCCACGGTATAGGACGAGGAGCGCACTTTATGCTATCCAAGATGCAACCGCATCGGTGATGAACATTCTTCTGGCGGCGCACTCTCTTGACTTGGGTGCCTGTTGGGTGGGGGCTTTTGATGAGCGGGAAGTATCCTCTTTATTAAATTTGCCAGATAATGTGCGACCTATTGCATTGTTGCCGGTGGGGTACCCTGATGAGGCGCCTATGGCACCCCCTAGATTGGGTGAGAAAATAGAGCACTGGGAGAAATGGGTTTTGGATAGCGGTAGAGAGGGTTGATGGCTGAAGACGTTACATCCGCGTGCAAAGAATTAATTGAGATGATACTGGCTGAGGATATCATTTCTTCTGATCAACTAAATAATGCTAAGAAGGCTGTTGGGCGAAGGTACAACTTGTCCAAGATACCGAAGAACTCAGAGATACTGGCTGTTTCAACTGAGGATGAGCAGGACATTATCAGAAGATTAGTTCAGCTGAAACCGGTTCGAACGATCTCGGGCGTTGCCGTCATAGCTGTTATGACCTCACCCCATAAATGTCCACATGGGTTATGTATCCCATGTCCTGGCGGACCAATGTCGTCATTTAATTCTCCTCAAAGTTATACCGGATATGAACCTGCTGCCTTAAGGGCAGCCCATCAAAACTATGATCCATATCGTCAAGTTATGGCTCGTCTCAGCCAACTTAAACAGATAGGGCATCCACTCGATAAAGCAGAGTTGATCGTCATGGGCGGCACGTTCACCGCTAGAACACTATGTTACCAAGAGTGGTTCGTACGCCGTTGTTTAGACGCTATGAACGACTTTGAAGATAAAAATAAGAGAGCACGAAAAAAGTCAATTCTGCTCAAAGACGTACAAAAGGCCAACGAGATCGCCAAGGTAAGGAATATAGGTATAACATTCGAAACGCGTCCTGATTTTTCGAAAAAGGAAAACATCGATCTAATGTTGAAGTTGGGTGGAACAAAGGTCGAATTAGGTGTTCAGAGCACCTATGATTTTGTGCTGAGAAGAATGCAGAGAGGGCACACAACTGAGGCGACGATCATTGCGAATGCCATGCTAAGAGATAGCGGACTCAAGGTGGGCTTTCATATGATGCCTGGGTTGCCCAGCTCTTCTCTTGATGATGATTTAAAGATGTTTCACCGCATATTTACCGACCCCAAATTCAAACCAGACTACCTGAAGATATATCCCACGCTGATCGTGAATGGAACGCAATTACATGAAATGTGGAAAAATGGAGAATATTCGCCACTGATGAATGAAGATGCAGTGGAGCTGCTCTCCAAGGTAAAATCTTTTTTGCCCAGATGGGTTAGACTACAAAGGATCCAACGGGACATTCCAGCAAACCTGATACTAGCCGGAGTGAACAAGAGCAATATCAGGCAATTGGCAGCAGATAAACTGATAGAGTCAGGCAAAAAGTGCCATTGTATACGTTGCAGGGAAGTGGGACATGCACTGCTTAAGGGAAATGAACCAGAGATATCAAACATACAATTTTTGATAGAAAGGTATGATGCATGTGGTGGCATTGAGCATTTCATATCGATTGATGACGTTGAAAAAGATATATTGATAGGTTTCCTGAGGCTTAGATTCCCCAATAATCCTCATAGAAAAGAATTGAGCAATGCTGCACTTGTAAGGGAGTTACGCGTCTACGGCCCAATGGTTCCCATTGGATCAAGGAAAGACGGATGGCAGCACAGAGGATACGGGGAAGAACTGCTGAGTGAAGCAGAGAATATCTCAAAGGAGAATGGGTTTGATAAAATTGCAATCACCAGTGGTGTCGGCGTGCGAGATTACTATCGAAAATTTGAATATGAGCTTGATGGACCATATATGATCAAAGGTTTAAGATGAAAAGGTGAAGAGGTTTCGGCATGATAGAGAACAACTAGGATAATAGTAAAGATAACAGGAAGAAAGACATTGTAGATAGGAGAGGCATAAAAGCATTTTCTTACTTTTTTCGTAATTTGCTTATATTATTTTCAAAGATGTACCATAACAAAATTTAAAATGAATTATCGATTTTGGAATTATATCTGCATTTATCGGTGTTGAAGTAGCGTTAGCGATTGATATTGCGAACAAATGGCGGTCATTTTTTCAACCAACTTTTTGTTTTACTATTCCTATTACTCTCTTTGGATCACCAGTAGAAAATACAAATTCCCCAAATTTACCTTTCTTCAATGAAAGTACAACTCTGGGACCCCACATAACATTGTAAACCAATCTCCATCTTCTCTTCGCCCTTCCTATGCGTATACCCCAGCCGCCGTATCTAATGGTTGAAGCTTCATCTAAATAACAATCTGAAATATTCTTCCAGAGGACAGTGTACTTAAAAATCCCATAACTTACAGAGATGAATTGAGATGTCATTCTGATGATCAGATTGCTAAAATTAATTGTCAAAAATAAACACAACAGAAACATAATTAAGAAAAACCCGTTTGGTGCTGGACGGTTACCTATGGGCCCTATAAAAATCTGATAAAATAATATGGAAAGAAAAACGATCGTAATTGGAGCCAACATACCTGTTGTACCCTTTGAGAACAATTTTTCTTCATAGATATTTTCTAATCTCATTTTTCTACCTTTTTTTATGTATATTATGTTATGGAATTTCAATGAAGCTTTTGTTTGTAGATAGATATATCCATCAATCATTATGGAAGACTAGCCAGTAACTGATTTTTCTTGACCCTTTTCTAAAAACCATGGATTTAAAAGAATTTACAATTGAGATCTGGTATTACGATATAATTGCATTTGGATTATAACTTTTTCATTTTATTTGCTATCTTTTTTCCAAACTCTTTACATTTGGGGATGTCTTCCTCTAAAATTGGTCCCTTAATTCCCTGAACTTTTATTGATAAACCGTGAGCTATCAGTTTCAATCCTGGAACCTTTTCGTTTAGTCTATTCTCCATTTTAGTTACCGCTTTTTCAAAGTCTTTTTCAATGTATGTATCAAAAACAGCAAACGATTTTCCCTTCAAGTCAAGTTTACCGAGTTTGTCGATAAACTTCTTGACTGATCGAGTTGGCCCACCAAAGTGGT
>JAAEEL010000034.1 GCA_013415795.1 Methanocellales archaeon
GGCCGTGGGCTAAAATTTTTTTTCTCGTACTGTCCTCTAAAAAAATATTTCCAAAATGAAGCCCCGGCTATGTCTCTAAATATTTGAATCCTTCTCATAAAAAATAAATTATGTAACAGCCTGTCGAGTCTTCTCGAAATCAGTATTCCAGCTTATGTAAGAATTTGCAAACAAAGCATCTAAAGCAGTCTGCGGATCTTCTCTGTCGTGGGCGTTTAGGAGAGGGTAGATACACGGATATTACCGAAGTAGATATTGTAAAAAACCTTTATACCTGTTTATCAGGAGAAAATCCATACAAACTAAATAGACATGCAGTTGTTCACCATGATTACAATATGCGAAGTAAAGTTGTTCAGGAGGTTTTTGGTACTCTCGGTATTAAAAATATTAATACGCTGGCATGCTTTGATGAAATAATGATTGATTGGTATTATAAATTAGAAGGAGATGAATCTTCTTCTAAAAAGAAGATCCCTGAAAGAGTGATAGAACTACGGTTAAAGGATTTAGTGGATAGAAGAAATCAAGTTGCACATGGTGGCCGAAATCAGCCTGAGGTACTTGGTACTGATGAAATGAAAGAAAGATTAAATTTTCTGAAAGCCTATGCATACTCGCTATTTAAGGTTCTCTCAAATGAATATCTTGAGCGTTATTACATTAATTCTGGCAAGGCAATTAGTCTTGGTCAACCAATAGAGGGCCCTTTCAAGGGAGGGTCAGTCGTTGTTATACAAAAGCCCGAGTGCAGAATTTTTCAAGGGCAACCAATTGTTGGTGTTCGCAAAAAGCATGTAGATCGGTGGGGAGAAATTATGGAGATACAAGTCAATGATGTCCCAGTAAAGAGTATTGAAAATGATTCTTCAGCAACCGATGCTGGGTTACGCACTGATTTCAAATTAACAAAGGGAGTTAATTTGTATGTACTTGAAAAAAAAGATGACGTAGTATGGGGTTAAACTTAATCTAGCTGAAATGAAGGTATATTAGATATAGAAAAACTGCGAATAACCTAAAAACCATAGAACAAAGCACTGAACCGGACAAAAACCGCTAGCCGATTTTGCAAACAAGCATCATCCTAACTATAATGCATATATGGCCATAGATAATTATTTGTTTATTCAGCGGTTTTTGCCGGTTAGTTTATCGTTAGGCTAAAAAAATATTAGGAACACCAAATGGCATTAAGAGAAGATTTTGAAAGTACCGGGAATTGGTTATTTCGATGGAGAAGCTACCTTCCACTTATAGTAATTGCAATATTATTAGCAGCAATGCCTTACTACAAATATCCGGGGCATAGTGAAAATTTAGACCATTTATGGGAAGTAGTCTGCCTTATCATTAGTTTTTTCGGTTTGGCTATTCGCATTTTTACGATAGGATACACTCCTAAAGGGACTTCAGGCAGAAATACAAAACGACAAGTGGCAGACACACTTAATACAACAGGAATTTATTCTATCGTGAGAAATCCATTGTATTTAGGAAATTTTTTTATGGGACTGGGGATTGCTATGTTTCCTTATTTATGGTGGTTAATACTTATCTATATCCTTAGTTTCTGGCTTTACTATGAACGTATAATTTTTGCTGAAGAAGCATATCTGAGAGATAAGTTCGGCAGTGAATATCTCAACTGGGCTGATTCAACGCCTGTTATCTTTCCAAGATTTACCAAATATCGGAAAGCCAATTTACCCTTTTCTTGGAGAAATGTTCTTAAACGAGAATATAATGGTTTTTTCGCTGTTATTTGTGTAATGTTTTTTTTTGAGACTATTGGGGAATTTTTTGCGGAGGGCAAATTTGATTTTGATTTTGGATGGATAGTATTGGTGGGTATTGGCTTTATCATTTGGCTGACTTTAAGAACACTGAAAAAATACACAACCCTTCTTAATGTAAAGGGTAGGTAAAAAATTGCCTATTACTAAATTAACATTGTTTTGGTAAGTACATGCATTTTAGATAAATCATAAACAGGATATTTTTAATAGCGGGAATTACAAGGGAGTTATAGTTGTAATAGTACCTCTATGCTGAGAATTATTAAAAGAGGAGGTGAGAAAAAGGATAAGAAATGGATAAAAGTTAATTTGGAGGGTGTAATTTAGGAGGTTTAGAAAAGGAGAGATATAATGAGAAAGATTGTTTTAGCCATGACCTTAGTAATGGTTTTAGGGATTGTTGTTTCAGCTGAGGCCATGTTATATGATCGTGGTGGCGGACTAATTTACTGTGATACCCTTGATATTACATGGCTTCAGGATGTCAATTATGCAAAGACATCTGAATATGATTTAGATGGTTGGATGACTTGGGATGAAGCCATGACATGGGCTAATAATTTAACATATTACGATTCAGTCCGGGATGTCATTTGGGGTGATTGGCGGCTTCCAACCACTGTTGACGGGGCAATGGTGTTCGGTTTTGAAGGAGATCCTGACGGGGACGGAGATTATAATTATACTTATGGCTATAATTTAGCCAACTCAGAAATGGGGCATTTGTTTTTTAATGAGCTTGGAAATAAAGCATATAGAGCAACTGATGGGACAAGTCCTCAACCTGGCTGGGGTCTTTCAGAAACCGGTGATTTTATTAATTTACAGCCCTCTATCTACTGGTCTAGTACGGAGCAAGCTTCCTATCCGGGCGCCGCTTGGTTCTTCGATTTTAAAATGGGCTATCAGATATCAAACCTGCAGGATCTTACCCTCTGTGCCTGGGCCGTGCGTGATGGTGATATTAGTGCTGCACCTGTACCCGAGCCGGGAACAATGTCTTTAATAGTTATGGGTTTGTTGGGGATTGTTAGTTTAAGTAAGTTTGGGCAGTGGTATAGATAATTTGATACTTTTGATAATTTATTAATTTAAAAATGCACAACCATGTCAGTGCACCAGAGCCTCCGGCATCAGGCCACCGTCGGCCTGATGATGACCGGTGACGTTGTGCAGAAAAAATGATATCAAAACAATTACCTGCGATACATGATAGTGAGATAAATTGGGCACTTATACTCCAAGGGTGAAGAAGTTATTGCGCTATTATGCAGGGGGGCGCAGTAGGATACAATGCGCCTCGCTACTCAAAAGGATCGAAGATATTATTTGCGCTTGTTATTCAAAAGGCGCAATGGAATAACAACACTCATTTGTAATCCAGAGAGCGAAAGCATAAAGGAAAAAAGCTCTATAATACTCGATGTTCAAGTTTTTTGTAACTGCTTGATTTTATTGGATCAAAATCTAGGGGATAAAACAGGCCCGTTCATGTAAAATCAATAACTTATGCATGGATAGTATCCGCTAAAACCCTTGATAACGCTCAGAACTTGAACATCGAGTAATAAAGACATTAAAAGAGTCCAAAAGTTCATAAAGACAATAAGATGGCACAACCATGCAATTCACTTGAACCATGCAATTCACTTGACCGGAACCTCTAGTTATTTTTGCGATCAGGCATAAATCGTATTATAATAAGCTAGTTGCCAGAGAATACCCCCTGTATTGCAGCGGTTCCGGTCAAGTGAATTGCAGTCGTTAGTTTGATGATAAAATGGCTAAACGCACAGTAAGATATCTGAACAAAAATATTCGTCAGTCCATTATTGACGATGTAAAAAGAATAGCTCAATACCATAATGATACTCAAGTTGGTGGTTTTTTTGGGATTCCTAGACAGGTATTTTGCTATATAGATTTTTTAGGATGGATAGCATTTGGTTATATAGATAATAATGGAAAACCACGAAATACAAAATGCTCTGAGGAATATATAAGAAAATATTTTCCTGACAACTACAAAGATTATGCCGAACTAATTTACGCTATGTGGAGACATGGAACCGTCCATTCTTATGAACCCTATACTTTTTATTTAGAGAACAGAAACAGCCCCCCCAAAAAAATAAAAATTTTATGGCAGTCTAATAATGACGACACTTCCAGCCATAGAGCAGCCAATATGAAATTTTTTCCTCTGGAAAGAAAAAGAAGCACTTTAAGACTTAATATTAATATCTGTCAATTAGTAGATGATTTACTTAAATCATTAGATAATTTAATTGTGGATATCAAGAGAAATAGAAGCTTGAAAATAGAATGTGAAAAAAGACTTAATGAATACTCATTTCCTAGGAAACTTACAAAAGTAAGAGGGACGAAGCGGCAAAATGATATAAAAAAGCAGATTGAGCTAGCATGGGAAAATAGATCTGAAACAATTAACAAAAATGGTGAACCAGTAATAACAAACTAACCATGAAATTCAGTGGATCGTGCGCCGTGAAACGGCGAGAAGAATTGACCTCGCAGAGGTCTATGGGGAGGTGTTATGAAGTAC
>JAAEEL010000006.1 GCA_013415795.1 Methanocellales archaeon
CGAATGGTTCTGTGATGACCCTTAATGCGTCTATCACCAATGGAGAAGCAGGTGTCAAGAATGCCAGTGTTAATGTGTCTGCCATAAATTCAACGTTAAATGAGGTTGTTCTTGAGAGACAGGGGGATTACTGGATCAATACGACCATTATTGCTGACAGAGGTGAAACAGCAGAATTGCAAAATCTCACGATAACTACCTATGACAATGTATCCAACGTTAACAACAGCGTGAACATGACCGTTGGAATATATCTAAAGCTGCCTGATTTGAATATGACTTCCGATTATCTCCAGATCACTTACTCAGAACCTGAAATACAGGATCGTTCAAACCTTACCATAAATGCAACCGTTCACAACACAGGAAACGATAATGCAACCGATGTAAATGTATCTCTTTATATTGATGAGGAGTACGATCAATCAATAAATATACCGCTCATTAATCTTAGTGAGAACAGTACTGCAACCCTATACTGGATTGCTTCTCCTGGCCCTCACAACATCACCATAATGGTGGATCCCCTTGACACCATAGAAGAACTTAACGAGACTAATAACAATGCTACAAACTCCACCATCGTAAAGAAACTCGTTGTAATGGATATCATTTATCCCTTGAATGGGACCGATATCCCGAGGGGTGGCTATCATACGGATGGCTATAAGGAGGACGTCTACAATATTGTTGACGATAATCTTACCATAACCACACGGGTTTACAATTATTACAACTCTTCAGATTCGGTTCCGGAGAGTTTCGCTAACTGCTCGTTCTATTGGAATGGCAGTTTAATCGGCTACAATGAGACGAACTCCACTGGATATTGCCATTTCAGCTATAACAAAACCCAATACAATTATGGATATTACAACATCACCGTGAACTTCACCATAAATGCATCCTATTCCGACAATTATACTACAAATGCCACCCTGAATGAAAGCACAAATGCGGTTAAATTATCTGTTTATGAAATAGCACTAACGAAGACCAACACTAAGGTCGTGGATGGTGATGCGGTATATAGAGAGGGCGATGCAGCCATACTTGTTATCAATGTCACCAAGGACGGTGTGCTACATAACGTAACAGAAATAATCGCATTTGCTAAAAAGCCACCAGACATAGCAGTTGTTATTAATTATTATGATGGATTTAATGGTATAGAACAAGTGGGTACCGGAAGATATTATGTCAGAACCATAGTTAATGAAAGCTTTAGTGCCCAGAGTATTAAGTGGACGGTATGGGTGCGTAACAATGGCGAAAATGTGTCTTCTTCTGGACACTCTGAAGTGAATATTACATCATCAAATGCCGATCTCAACATAAACGTTACAAACGAAAACGAAACGATAGAAGATACAAACATTTCTATTTACGATGCAAATCTGGAAAGGAGAATTATAAAAGAACTGATATTGCTGAACAAATCTACGCTTAAAAAGAACGGATTATCTAAAAAAGCTACTCTTGGTGATAACTACACCATAGAAATAAGCACGCCGACCAACGAGAGCCTAATTATCAGAGAATTGAATCTCTCTTCCACTCAACTTAACGTCTCTCCACAAATCATTACCAATTATACGGGAACAAAACCAACTGAAGTAAAAGAGATGAGTAACATCATAGCTGTCGACATATCTGACTTCAACAATGCTACGCTTATCTTCCCGAAGGGCATAAATGTGGATACCATTTGTAGGGCCGACGATTGGAACTTCACAACTGCTTCAGCAGATAACTGGATTTGCAATGATACGTCTGATTATGAAGGGTTTGGTTATAACGATACCCACTTCTGGTTCACAGTAGACCATTTCACCGCATATGCCGGCGGACAAACCAAAAACAGCCTGATGGCGATCTGGGACGAAACAGATACGGGAGTGCCCTATGCCAACAAAACCAGATACGTCAATGAAAACGTCACTTTCTTCGCCAACTACACGTCATCAGAAGGATCCCTAATAAGCGATGGGAACTGCACCGTCTGGTTCAATGATACTGGTGAATGGTACACCATGGATTACAACGATACTTCTCATCTCTACGAATACATCAGGTCGTTCAGCACTGGCGGAATCTTTAATTACACGGTTAATTGCAATCACAGCACCTACGACAACCTGAGTGCATCGGACAACGTAAACATAACTCCTGATACCACAGAACCGAATGTAACCTACCCAGTCGTAGAAGAAGCGGTAAACAACTGGGTGAAGAACAACACTCGAATAACATTCAAGGTGAACATCAACGATGCTCGATCAGTGGTTAGTAACGCCACGGTGAACGTTTCGTTGATAAACGTCACCGGCGGCATTATCAACCTTACAAACGTGCCTGGAACTGATTACTGGACCAATGATACGATAATAGCAGATATATCCACCACGGAAACTAAGAATCTTACCATTACTAGCTACGATTCTTCAGGCAATTGCAACTCATCGGTTAACTTCACCCTTGGTGTTGATGGTACACTACCTACCAACGGCGTAAGTCCGACAAGGGAGGGAAGTAGCAAAACATGGATTAAGTGGACCTGGACGAATCCTTCTATTGACGTCCAGCCAAATGATTTCAGCCATACCATGATTTACATTAATGGAAACTGGGTAGCAAACGTGTCCAATACGACAAACTATTATAACGCCACTGGATTGAACCCAGGAAGCACATATGAAATAAGCATTCGCACCGTTGATCTAGTTGGAAATATGAACGCATCATGGTCCAATGACACGGAAGTTACGATTGGACAGCAGCCCATAGGTGGTATTGCTGTAATTGTAATTCCGAAGATAAATGAAACCACCGCAGGAAACTCCACCAACTTCACCATAAGAGTTAGAAGCACTCAATCCTTCCAAGATGCCATTGAGCTGGATATAACGCTTTCAGATGTTCCTGATGGGGAACAAGCAAATCTATCATGGTTTAACTGGACTAGTGAATCATTCTTACTACCTGCTAACGAATATATAGATAAGACCGTGCGTGTTGAGATACCTGATGGTACCAGCACTGGATATAAGGTATTCTGTGCCATTGCACGTGCATCGCTGGGTACTTCTAAAGACTTTGGCGCTGTTAATGTGACAGGATGATAAGATGAATCGGTATTGCCTAAACATTTATAATATAATGTATAATTAGTTGTTGGGAGTTTGGATGAGGAGGGTCTTTATCGTAACTGCGTGTTTTTGTATTATAACACTGCTCAGTTTATCGCTTTTTATTCCAATGAATGTAAACGGGCAAATCCATAAAATGTCTCCTGGCATTTCACTATCTGCTTATATAATAGACTCTGAGGTAGGACAACATGACAATGAAGTAGAATACATCATCAATGCTATGTCTGAAGCAACCGTAACTGAGACTGTAACACTTAGCATAAATGAAAGCTCTCCTGATTACAATATAATAAGGGATTATTCTTTTTCCGATAGTAATTTCGATTTGGCTGCAGGTGCTACAAACAACGTAACGCTCGCGCTTACGATAGAGTATGGGACTGGCGCTGGAGATAAAACTATCATAGTTGACTGCAATGCTTCTTACACAATCGGTTCAACTACATATTATGACCTATCCTACACTTCTTTCTATGTTGAAGTGTCTTCAACTATTACTCCATATTCTGCGCCGATCGCATTGCCTGAATTCAATACGGTGGGTTTGATCAGCTTAATTGGGATATTAAGTGTCGTTATTGCAACGGTTATGAAAAAGAGAGAATAGAGGGGTTAGCATTTCTTAAAAATTTCAAGTATGAGCATATATTCAGTATTTTATAAGAATGGGTATCGCAACTAAAATATCAAGACATTATGAAAGGTCGTCTTTAATATATCACTTTAATTCAGATATAAACTCTATATTTTCCTTCTGATTCATCTATTTTTTAGATATATGAAATATTTGAAAAATATTAGAGATACTTTTAATCTATCAGTACTGCGTTAACGATTCCGTCTTGTCCAGGGCGACTGTTGATCTTTGCATTACCCAACTCGGTCTTGATAACCGCACCTTTCATAAGTATATTTCGCCGAACATAGTGTTGATTAGCTGGATTTGCCTCTACTGTTTGGATCTTAAGAACTTTTGTCTTACCGGTCTTTGGATCTGTAACGTTGGCAACATCACACTGAAGTACGCGTATCTTGTTGTCGCCACCCATGACATTCAATTTTATTCTCTTGGTTTCACCAATATGTGTTTCCACGCTATCGCGTCCAATTTCATGCTTTCTTTTGCTTCTTGACGATCTCAGTCGACCACCAGTTTCCTTACGTCTGGATTTTCCTTGCCATTTCATGATCCTTCTTATTTGAACGCAAGTATTTTAATGCATCTGTTATGAATGAGCATAAAAGATGGGGGTTTGGATGGAAAAGAAAGTTAAAAAGACAATTATCAGGCTGCATAGAGGAGACATAACGGAAATGTGTGTGGATGCAATAGTTAATGCCGCTAACAAAAAACTACAGCATGGTGGTGGAGTTGCTAGAGCAATAGTGAAGGTCGGTGGATATATAATACAAGAGGAAAGCAACAAAATCGGTGAAATAGGAGTAGGAGAGGCTGTTATAACCACTGCTGGTAAGCTAAAGGCAAAGTACGTCATTCATGCCGTAGGACCGCAGATGGGCGAGGGTCACGAGGATGACAAACTAAAGAATGCAACATTAAACAGCCTTAGGCTGGCAGATAAGTATAATTTAAGAAGTATAGCATTCCCTGCCATAAGTACGGGAGTGTTTTGCTATCCCAAGGATAGGTGCGCAAATATTATGATTAAGACCGCAATCGATTATGCCAAGACGGACACGGAGATTAAAACCATCGTTTTCACACTCATTAACGAGCACACTTATAGTATATTTCAGAAAGAGTTGAATAGCTACTATGCACTAACTATTTTATCCCGCGATAACAATTGAATGTGATATAAATGACAGATATGATGCAAACTGTTGCCATGCCCTTCAGGAAGAGGGGTAAAAACGTTCTCACAACCTCTGAATTCATATTTGCCCTTTCCCTCGATCTTGGTTGGTTCTCGCCGGAACAGGCAAAAGAATTCCTAAATAAAGCAAAGAAGGATGGATTGGTATCCATAAAAGATGATGAGATAAAAACTAATTTTGACTTCAAAATAATCGAGATTCCACTGGGCTTCAAACCAGACCTAAAAAAAGAGCAGTCGGTCTTTGAGCGAATCATAGATAGGATTGTTATGGGTGGATTGAGTAGAAAAAAGGCAATAGCGTTGGTGAACGAAAAACAAGAACGAATGTTGAACCTGATTGAGATAGAAGTCTCTGCTTTATTAGTAGCGAAGGAAAGAGATGTTGACGTTGAAGATCTGATAGATGAAAAATATCAATCATTTATTAATCAAAAACAGAAATGAGATACCATTATTGACCAAAATATTCTAAAATGATATCTGTGCACATGCTTTTCACGGCGAACGGATCGAATGTTATACAATGAAGCATAAGTTCAACTTTTCGATAAATGTCTGAAAACCTAACTAGTCCTTAGGACCTGCCAAAACGAAATGAGCTATCAATGCCTCCAGTTGTATACGCTCGTTGGCACCTTCTGTAAGTCGAAAATCTATATCTCCTATCTTGTCGATTAACTGAACCCTCGACATCTCTGAGATGCCACAAAAGTCCATTATGGCCCTATGTATCTGGCTGATCACGTCCTCCCCTGATAGACCTTGCTCTATAAGCAGTAAATCCAGTTTATCCCTTGCACCCATAAAATCGCCTTTCATAGCTAGTTCGATCAACTCGTTTATCTCTCTCGGGCGTGCCATGGCAGCTATCCTATATATCGTCTCAGCATCTATTTTATTGCCCAACGCGGCTGCTGATTGCAAGGTATTTATGGCCTTGCGCATATCTCCCTTGGCCACATACCCAATCGCATCCAGCCCGTCCTCTGTGACGTTTAGTTTTTCTTCACTTGCAATATGCTTGATCCGCTTTCCAATAGATACATTGGATATGGGTCTGAATCTATAGACTGCACATCTGGATTGGATGGGTTCGATTATTTTCGATGAGTAGTTGCATGAGAGGATAAAACGACAGGTAGAAGAGAATCTCTCCATGGTTCTTCTCAGTGCATTCTGTGCATCGGGCGTTAGAGCATCCGCTTCGTCGAGGAAAATAATCTTGAAACTTGCATCTCCCAAAGGTGCCGTTCTTGAGAAGTTCTTGATCTGGTTTCTAACGACACTTATACCCCTTTCATCAGAGGCGTTCAGCTCGGTAAAATTGTTGGTCCAAGTCTCTCCAAAAAGTTCCTTTGCAATAGCAATTGCAGAAGTGGTTTTCCCAACGCCTGCTGGACCAGAAAAAAGGAGATGTGGTAGATTTTCTGATTTCACATAAGATTTGAGGCGTTCGGTAATGTCATCTTGACCTACTACGTCATCCAAACTATTGGGCCGATATCTCTCAGCCCAAATCTCTTCTTTGATCATCCTTTTAGAAATACGTTTAAGACATATTAATTCTTCTTGTCGTTATATGATCTGGGAAGTAAAGAGTCATTACGACTCCCAAGAAGTGGAAAAAAAAGTAATGGATTTTTGGAAGAGTATAGATGCATATGATCTAACTCGAAATCACAGATCAAAAGGAGAATTATTCTATTTTTTGGATGGGCCACCCTATACCACAGGAAGAATACATCTTGGCACAGCTTGGAATAAAATCATCAAGGATGTAATGCTCAGATACAAGTCGATGAAGGGTTTTAATGTATTTGATAAAGCAGGATGGGACATGCATGGACTTCCAATAGAAGTCAAAGTTGAAGGAAGTCTGGGATTCAGAACCAAAAAAGAAATAGAAGAATATGGCATCGATAGATTCATCGCTGAGTGTAAGCGTTTCGCCCTCGATTCAAAGGATCAAATGACCTCACAATTCAAACGCCTGGGTGCTTGGCTTGATTGGGCAGACCCATATATGACCATCACCGATGAATATATGGAAGCTGAGTGGTGGACGTTAAAGCGTGCATATGAAAGGGGTTTGCTGGAACGGGGTAAGAGGGTTGTCAACTGGTGCCCCAGATGCGAGACGGCCTTAGCAGATTCTGAAGTAGAATATTGGGATGAACGACACCCTTCCATCTATGTCAAGTTTCCTCTTGTAGAGGAGAATGCATCCATCGTGATATGGACGACGACCCCTTGGACAATTCCATCCAATCAGGCGATAGCAGTCCACCCCGAATTTGAGTATTCCAAAATAAGATGTAAAAATGAAACGTTGATAATGGCTTCTGAGTTAGTAGAACACGTCTTGAAAAAAGGAGATTATGAAGAGTGTAAGATTTTAGATACCATGCAGGGTATAGACCTCGTTGGCACAAAGTATGAACACGCGCTGGATGATATAGTACCCTATCAAAAAAAATTGGATCATTGCGTATATGCGGCAGATTTCGTGAACCTCGATATATCCAATGAAGCTGAGAACACAGGATGTGTACACATCGCCCCGGGGCACGGTCTTGACGATTTTTTGCTGGGCACAGAACACCTTCTTCCAATCTTCTGTCCGGTGGGACCTGACGGACTTTTCACATCAGATGCTGGTATCTACGCCAACAAGTATGTTTTTGATGCAAATCAACATGTCATCAAAGATCTTAAAGAAAGGGGTGCTCTTCTCGCTAAAGGAGAGATGATCCACCGATACGGTCATTGTTGGCGATGCGAAACCCCCATCATATACTTGGCGACTGAACAATGGTTCATCAAGGTATCAGAGCTGAGAGAGCAGATGATAGAGGAGATTTCTCGCATAGGATGGTATCCAGAATGGGCTGGATCTGCTAGATTCATGGACTGGATTTCGTCTGCGAGAGATTGGTGCATCTCACGTCAGAGGTACTGGGGCACTCCCTTGCCTATCTGGATGTGCGAATGTGGTTCCATCGAGGTTATAGGCACCAGAAAAGAGCTCAAGGAGAGGACTAAGGTCCCTTTGTTAGATCTTCACAGACCACACATAGACACAATCAAGCTGAGATGCACGTGTGGAAATACTATGCATCGCGTGAAGGATGTATTTGATGTATGGTTTGATTCCGCTGTAGCATCATGGGCCACGCTGGATTTTCCCCAAGACATTGAGAAATTCAAAAAATGGTGGCCTGCTGATTTTATCACAGAGGGGCATGACCAGACGAGAGGTTGGTTTTACTCGCAACTCGGCTCAAGCATGGTTGCATTCGAAAAGGCACCTTACAAGAGCGTGTTGATGCATGGCTTCACGCTGGATGATGAGGGTAGAAAGATGTCAAAAAGCCTAGGAAATGTTGTGGCGCCCGAAGATGTCATAAAAAAATATGGAGCCGATGCGCTCCGTTTCTATGTTTTATCGGCGAATGCACCATGGGAAGATCTTCGCTTCAACTGGGAAGAAGTGCAGAACGTACACAGAATGCTAAATATTCTGTGGAACGTCTATCGTTTCCCACTGCCTTATATGAGGCTTGATAATTTTGATCCATATGCCGTGTCATTTGAGTCTATAAAAGACCATCTACGGCCAGAAGACAGATGGATTTTATCTAAAACGAATTCTTTGATCAAAAGCGTCGATAAGACAATGAAAAACTATGAGTTACACCGGTCATCTCGTCTCTTACAAAAATTCATCCTTGAGGATTTGTCGCGATGGTACATCCAATTAATTCGCCCAAGGACGTGGACCGAAGCAGATAACCCAGATAAGCTGGCCGCATATTGGGTCGTCTATGAAGTTCTCTCACAAATCACCAAACTGATTGCCCCCTTCGCGCCTTTCATCACTGAGGAAATATATCAGAACTTGATGCTTGGAATGGATTCCAAATCAATGCCAACGATTCACATGTGCGATTGGCCTTCTCCAAACGAAGAACTGATATATGTTGAACTCGAGGCAAACATGGATATCGCTAGGGATATCGTTGAGTCCTCCCATAGAGCACGGCAGAAAGCGATGCGCAAGCTACGGTGGCCAGTCAAGCATATCATAATCTCTCCCTTCGATAAGAATGTTGCAGATTCCGTAAAACATCTAAAAAAAGTTATCATGGAACAGTCGAACACAAAAAAGATGACCCTGCTCAACGTTGATGAGAGGTTCAATGAGATTCCACTAGAGGTTATTCCTGACTTGAGCGTTATCGGACCAAAATTTAAGGCCAACGCCGAAGAGATAATAGCTGCGCTGAAAAAAGTCGATGGTATAAGTTTAAAGAAAGAAATAGAAAAAGGATATAAACTTAAGTTATCTGACAAAGTCTTCAAAATAACCAAAGACATGATTCATTTTGAGGAGAGGTTTCCAGAGCACATCTCTGCTGCAGATTTTTCTTTAGGTAAAGTGTATGTGGACATATCGCTTACGGATGATATTAGGGCAGAAGGATATGCCAGAGATATCGTTCGCAGGATACAGAACATGAGAAAAGAACTTGATCTCGCTGTAGAGGATAAAATCGATGTATTTGTGCAAGTTGAGGACGGTGCTTTGGCAGACCTAATAGGTTCGTGGAGAAATTTCATATCAGATGAGGTCAGGGCGAAGAAACTCGAGCTTGGCGCGAATATAAAGGTTAGGGGGGATCTGATTAGGCAGTGGAAGATCGATAACGTTGATATGATGTTCGGTATCATCAGATAAGGTAAATATCAGGATAACATCGAGAAGGACATAGAAAGATGTGATTTTAATGAATTTTCTAATGTCCTATCCCTAGTTTCTTTTATATAAAGCCAATTCTCTCTCAAAACAAAACTTTTAGCAATACAATAAGATGGTCTTAGTCAAGCCTGATTATGCCCCATATTTAAGAGAGGATATCATGGAAAAAAGAAGAAAGAAGGGTATCGTGGAAAAATAAATTTCATTTTTCCCTAATTCTTCTACTTTTGACTTCATTCTAGGTTGATAAATACCCCTTTTGTTCTTTTTTTCTTAAATAGTAAGCTCAGTACACCATTATTGTATGTAGCTTTTGCACTATCTGGATCTACGTTTTCCCTGAACGATATTTCTTTGTAGAATTTTTTACCATTCGCTGCACGAATTTCTAGTGAGTTTTCTGTGGCATTTAGTTTGATGTCTGACTTGTTCATTCCAGGGAGCTCAACGACTACCTCATAGGAGTTTTTTCCTTCTATTACGTCTGTCATTGGCTCTCTTTCACCGTTCATTGCAGGTTCGATTCTTCCCTGTGGTTCAAGTCGTATATTTCCGAATTCTTTGAATTCGGGCTCTTTACCTGGTTCATGTGTGTAGCTGAAGCCATATATGAATGGCCCATATTTTCTGATCGTGCCTGTAGGGGTTTTTTCTTCCCTTATGAATTCTTCTAGTTCTTTGGGTGGCTCTACCTCTTCTTCAAGCCTTTTTATCATTTCCTCAAAAGGATCTGAGAACCACTCTTCGAATTTATATGGAAGTCTTATTTTTTCATCGAATGGATAGTATTCCTTAGCCATTTCTTCAAACATTCTTTCCATAATCCCGGAAAAAAAAGAGGACTTTCTTCGCATGTTGGGTCACCAGTAAATCCTGAGTTTTAATTTCACATAAAGCTTTTCTTTTATTGATTCGGAGGCCGATAACTAAATAATTGCACATAAGTTATGGGTAAGAATAACGGAGGAGTAATTGAAGCGAATTCCACTTCACGATATTTCATCTGCCATGCTTCTTGATAGATATTATATATCGTGGAGGTCCATAGATATAATAAGTGTATCACTACTATAATATATTATATAAATAGACGTAACCGTTAAGTATACCTAAGAGCTGGAGGGATGTTTTAAGGTCTACTATAATTCGATAGTTTTTTTATCGACTTCAAAGAACACGTTTAACTTTTGATAAGCAGGCGATAAACCAAAAAAAATGGGTGTGACTGTAGATGAAATTCGATGAATGGGAGCCGATTTATAAGGAAATTTTGGATGAATTCGGATTTGATAGAGGCAGGGATGAAGAAGCTGCACTCCTATTATCTAAAATAATCAGAGATCGCTCAATTAACATCCAGCGATTATCGGATTTGATATATAGAAAGCAAGTTATCATATGTGGAAACGCTCCCTTATTAGATGAGGAGCTTAGTAGTACAGACGTATCTGGTCGTGTTATAATTGCTGCAGATGGTGCGACGTCCATCCTTCTGAAAAATTGCATAGTTCCAAATGTCGTCGTCACGGACCTAGATGGGTGTATGGAGGATATCATCAGCGCAGATAAGCAGTGTGCAATAATAGTGGTTCATGCACATGGCGATAACATTCCTGCTATTAAGCAATACGTTACATTGATGAAAAATGTCATTGGCAGTACCCAGTCTAAGCCAATAAAAAACGTTCACAACTTTGGTGGGTTTACGGACGGTGATAGATGCGTCTTTCTCGCAAAAGAGTTTAATGCAGATAGCATTGAATTAATTGGCTTTGATTTTAAGGATCCCAACGTAAGCGAGATCAAGAGAAAGAAGTTACAATGGGCGGAAAGATTGATCAATATGTGCGAGTTTTAATCAAATTTCATCCCTCAAGTCCATGGTAACAGATTCGTAACCAAGGTGCTTGAGTTTTGAGATCAAATCTCCCAAATTCGACACTTTATCAAACTCATCTCTTGGGGCCTCTATTTGAGCTACTGGAAAGTGATCTCTCACCCTAATCGAACTCAAACCCATAGATTTAATGAGTTCCTCTGCTTGTTGTATCCTTTTTAATCTCTCTGGTGTCACTTCTGAATTAAAAGGAATTCTAGTCGCTAAGCAAGATTCTGAAGGTTTTCTTGCAACCTTTTGATCAATATCAGCCATGATTCTTCTTATTTCTTTTTTATCCAGGCCAAGATCTGCAAGTGGTGAAATAACGCCTTCTTCTTTTTTGGCTTTTAGACCGGGTCTTTCCTCATGCAAGTCATCTGCATTGGTTCCGTCCATGATGACAGTGTATCCCAAATTCTTTATCTCTTCGATGATTCTTTTCTTGCAGAGATAACACCTGTTTGGAGGATTGGCCCTAATTTCATCCTCAAGGATGTTGACGTTTAGAATTTTATGTCCAAGACCAAACTTTTCGGCAAACTCCTTGGAATCCTCTATGACACAATTTTGGATAAAATCTGACTTAATAGTAACAGCATCAGAGATGTCCTTGGCCGCATAGGCAACCAGAGAGCTGTCAACCCCACCGGAATATGCAACTGCAACCTTTTCACCCTCAAAATTTTTTATATAGCTCTTTATTCTGTCCATATCATTCATTCATAAAGCCCCCAATTACGATCCACGCCCTACTGAAAAGCTTTCTGTCGTCTTCTTGGAAATTTTGACTCATCCATTCAAATCACTTCTTTAACTGACATTTCAGTCACTCGTTTGATGTCCTTTTCGAGTTCTCTCGGTAATCCAAAAATGCCGGGGTTGAGATAACCTTTGATTATTAAAGATGTTGCTTCATCCTCTGTCAGTCCCCTCGACATCAGATACCATAGCTCCTCATCCTTGATCCTGCCTACTGCTGCCTCATGTGACAGTTCACAACCCTTTACAAGTCCATCTAACAGCGGAATAGCATATATTTTCGCACTATCCGAAATGATAAGCCCTCTGCAGTCTATATGGGCTCTACCGTTGCTATCTCCTATAAGCTGACCCCTTGCATGTATCTTCGAACTATCTTTTCCCACACACCTAGTTAGCACTTGCCCTCTCCCTACGGCGAGGTTTACTCCTCTTAAAATCTCTTTTCCGTCAGCGCTGACATGTAGGTCTTTCACTTCTAACAAAGACATAATTATGCATCTCCATAGTTCTAGGGAGAGATTTTGAACTCTCCTAGCCTGATCATTAGTCAGTAGCATCGACGCTTTGCCAACTTGGCTTAACGGCGTTAACTTTATATATGACTCTGACTTAACAATTGTTAATTATAAAATGATATGTTATATTAAACTTGTGGTGTTAAAAATGAAACTCCCTTGTGAACTAGTAGTTTGGTATGTTTTGCCAATTATAAGATCTGAATTGGCTAAAGAGCTCGTAAAATTGGGATTGTCTCAAAAAGAAGTGTCTAAAAGGCTTGGAATTACTCAAGCAGCAGTTTCGCAGTATTTGAATGATAAGAGAGGTAGAGACATAAAATTTAAAGTGGATGTTAAGGAAGAGATCAAAGAGATTGCAAAAGATACGGCTATAGATAATGCCTTTAGCAATTTGACACTTAGAATTTGTGAAGTCTGTACGAGGGTTAAGACAGACAAGACGCTCTGTGAACTGCATAAAGAGCATTATACGGTTCCTGAGGGTTGCAACGTTTGCTTGGAATAAGAAAGGTATTTAATAAAACGATTCGTAGAAGTTGAGAGAAGACGAAATGAATGTGGAAAAGATCAGAGGGGACTTCCCAATTTTAGATGAAGGAATAATTTACATGGACAGTGCAGCTACAAGCTTAACACCAGAGCCAGTTGTAGCCTCGATACAAAGCTATTACAGATGTTATAATGCAAACGTTGAGAGAGGTGTTCACAGGCTGTCTCAGGTAGCTTCGCAACTCTACGAGGAGGCACATATAAAAGTTGCTGATTTCATTAAAGCCAAAGAAGAAGAGATCATATTTACAAAGAATACTACAGAAGGAATCAACTTAGTCGCATCTGGGCTTGGATGGAATAGAGAAGACAAAATTATAACCAGCATACTAGAGCATCATTCTAACTTAATGCCATGGCTACGAATTAAGAGAAAATTCGGAGTGAAACTAGAGATTGTTAAACCAAAAAATGGAGTCCTCCGCCCAGAAGATATCGAAAAGGTGGTAGATGATAGGACAAAGTTAGTTGCCCTAACACATGTTTCAAATGTTCTGGGTTTGATAACACCAATAAAAGAGATTGCAAAGGTCTGTAAGGAGAATAATGCCTTGTTTTTGGTTGATGGTGCCCAATCAGTGCCACATATACCCGTAGACGTAAAAGAACTGGGCTGCGACTTCCTAGCTTTTTCGGGGCATAAAATGCTTGGGCCCACCGGGACTGGAATTTTATTCATGAGAATGCCGCTTTTAGAGAGTGTAGAACCCCTCACCATAGGGGGAGGAACAATAGATGATGTTTCTCCAGAGGAGTATAAACTAAAGGAGAATTATGAGAGATTTGAAGCTGGTACGCCGAACATAGCTGGTGGGATCGCCCTTGGAAGTGCTGTTGAATATTTGGAAAATATCGGAATGAAAGATATAAGAAAACATGAGGAAAAACTAACTAAAAAATTTGTCCTTGGATTAGAAGAGATAGAAAATGTAGAAATCCTTCACCAATATCTAGATCAAAGAATAGGGGTGATTTCCTTTAACGTCGAGGGCTTAAACTCCCATGATGTCGCCTTGATGCTCGATGATTTTTCAAATATAATGGTCAGATCGGGATATCATTGCTGCATGCCTTTAATGAAAGAGCTTGGTGTCAAGGGAGCAGTCCGAGTATCCTTATATTTATACAATACTGAAGATGAAGTCGAAACGTTACTGGGAATCGTTGAGGATATAGCCAGGAGTTCAGTTTAGATGAAAAGCGTTCTAAAAGATTATATAAGATTTGAGGGAGATGCCAGTACAAAGCTAAAGGATGAAGTGGCTAAAGAGACTGCATTAGCTATTTATGTAAACGGCAGGCACTTTACAACTTCCATGATGAGCCCCCAAATGAAAAAAGAGTTCGTATTAGGTAATCTTTTATCAGAGGGAGTTATCAAAAGTGCGGAAGACGTAGAATCCATGAGAATACGTGATGACATAGCTAAAGTAATAACTAAAAATCCAGTCAAAGTGTTCGCTGCAAAAAGAGTTATAGTTAGTGGTTGCGGAGGTGCTTCTGGATTTTTGGATGAATCAAAGCTAACAAAGGTGGATTCCAATTTGAAATTGGACAGAAAGACGTTGTTTGAAGGTATGAAAAATATTTTGAGGTCCGAATTGTACAAGAGAACAGGTGGGACGCACACCTGTGCAATTCTTGATGTCTCCAAAATGGAGCGAATTTATATAGCAGAAGATATTGGTAGACACAACGCACTGGACAAAGTCATAGGATATGCACTGGCTGAAGAATGCCATTTTCCAGATACTTTCGTGGTATGCACAGGAAGAATATCCTCTGAAATGGCTTTGAAATGCTCGATAGCAAAGATACCGATCGTTGCCTCAATTGGTGCTGTTACAAGTTTGGCTGTAGATATAGCCAATAAGACTGGAATAACACTTATTGGCTTTGTCAGGGGCAGAAGAATGAACATATATTCAAATGAACAGAGGATAAGATGATGAGGGCAAATACCAAAAATATCGAGAGACTGAAGGATAGAAAAAATGCGGTTATCCTTGCCCATAACTATCAAAGACCCGAGATTCAGGATATTGCAGACTTTGTTGGCGATTCGCTAGAATTGTCTCAGAAAGCAACAAAGACAGATGCTGACATGATACTATTCTGTGGGGTGGATTTTATGGCAGAGACTGCAAGTATACTAAACCCGGATAAAAAGGTTTTGATACCAGATTTTGGTGCCATTTGCCCGATGTCTCAGCAGCTGGAAACAGAAGAGCTGTTGGACGCTAAAAGGAAATATCCAGATGCCGAGGTAGTTTTATACATAAATACGTTAGCAGAGGATAAAGCCCATGCAGATTGTATTTGTACATCCGCAAATGCCGTCCAGATAGTGGAGTTGATGGACTCTGATTTGATTTTGTTTGGACCTGATAGCAACCTAGCACATTATGTTAGACAGAGAACGAGCAAGGAGATAATTTCCGTTCCAGAATATGGATTATGCCCGACACATCATCAAATAACTGAATCTGATTTATTGGATGCGAGAGAGAAGCACCCGGAAGCCAAAGTAGTTGTACACCCAGAATGCATACCAGAAATTCAAGAGGCGGCAGACCATATAGCCTCAACGAGTGGCATAGCCAGATATTGCAAAGCATCAGCAGAAAAGGAGTTTTTGATAGGCACCGAAGTGGGGATGTTGCACAGGCTTGAGAAAGAGATTCCAGAAAAGAGATTTTATCCCCTCTCCATATATGCTGTTTGCCCACATATGAAAATGCACACGCTAGAAAAGGTGGAGATGGCACTGGAAACCGGAGAGCCCGAAGTAACCGTCCGAAAAGGCGTAGCAGACAAAGCCAGAGAAGCAATAGAAAGAATGCTCGAACTTTCAAGATGAAAAATGTTCAAACTGGTAGATGTGTAATTTTACATACGATGGGATTGGAGAATGCACGAACTAAAAGTAGAGATACTAAACCAAAAAAAATAGGAATAAATAATTACTATTTTTTTAAAAAAAACCCTGATGATTCAAAACCCTTTAGCAAAAATATTATGATTCTCGATAAAGAATCAGAAGACTAGAATTTATTATAGAAATATTGGACATTAGCGAAAAAGGATAAATTGGTGAGGATAGAATAATGGATGTAAACTGTTCTGGATGTGGATATTGCTGCTTCTCACCTATTAATGAAATTGTAGTAAATCAGATAAGGGATACTAAAACAAGAGAACTCCTAAACACAGAATTAATTAGGTGGATAAAAATTGGCGTAACTACGAAAGATGTTGTAAGGTCGGGATTGGTTATTTCTAAAGAAGAGATTCAGGGATTACTAGAAGACGGTCTTTTACATGCCTTATCTCCAAATCTTATATTTATACCACCAAGTTCAAAAAATTATCTAAATGCCTTTTTGGAAAAAATGGGTCTTACACACATTAGAAACATCTTTAAAAACCAGAAAGCTTGGATATCAGTGTTTAAACTTCGGCATATAGTAATGCTCTACGAGACTGATGACGGATTTAAGGTTCCGGTTTTCGCCTGTGTATTTTTTGATCCAAAGGAGAAGAAATGCGAAATTTTTGGTAAGAGATATAGACCCACGCAATGTAAGGTTTTTCCATTTAACGCGATATGTACGTCTCAAATAGAGGGAGACCAGAGAGAAAATCCTAATCCCATTATAAAGCTGCCCATGTGCGACCCTTGGAGACTCAACGGAGAATTAACTTCTCAACAAAAAAATGAAGCAAAACAATTTGAAAACATCAGAACGAATTTTATAAACTGTAGTTATATCCCAATCACAGAAAAGGATATGGAAAAGATTGGAGCTTCACTCAATAATTTGCACCTTATAATGGATCACTGGAGGGACTTACCAATCTTAACTAATAGTGTTTTTTTGAGATTTTACGGATCAGATGTTAATTCAAATTTAAAAGAAGAAAGATCTAGATTTAGTGAACATATACATCAAAAAATAGTCTCTAACCTCGAATGGTGGGAAAAAATTAAACTTGAAAAAAGTGAAGTATTTGAAATGTCGGCAAGGATGGAAGAGATTTTCTTCAGCAGGATTATGACTAAAAGATCAAATAGAACTTTTTTCTAAAAAAAAAGTTGGTCGAGATGATCGATATAAAGAATGCTCGAACTTTCAAGATGAAAATGGTAAAACGGACCCAATAAGACAAAAAGAGATGATAGTAAAAGTATGACCTTCACTTATAATCCTTGGTCATACCACTTTTAAGATCAGGTAAGTCGGGTACTTACCTTTACTGAAATTACATATAAGGGCCGAAATAAGATCATACGTTGGAATTTTAAGAGAATTTAATAGCTTTCAACGTAGGCCATCAGATATGTCGACGAACTTTTTTCCGAGCCTGATACTTTTTATACCGCCCTTCATCATAATTACTCGTCCGTTCCCACTTATCATCGCATCCCCGAATAAATCAGGGTCTTTTTTCTTTAGATACTGTTCTACCCATTTTCTGCCTTCGGGTTTACTCAATCCATACTTCAGTTCAGGTGGTCGTTCCTCTTCCTCTGGTATTTCTATTCTCATAATTTTTCACCTCATTTCGTTTAAATCCTAAAATATAGGGTTTAAATTATGTCATGGTAATTAATATGTGTGACGATCAAAATATTTAAAACATTTCAATCAATTTTAACATTTCATTTTCCAATAGGATGGAATTATAACAATAGTAAGTCGTTTTTAGGCTGATAGATGATTAGGATTAACAATAAATTTTTAGATTCTCTCAAATATTTTAGTATATATTCATAAAAAATGTTGATGTTTCTTTTATTTTAGTAGCGTATCGTATCCACAAAAGTTTAGTATCCACGAAATTAACAGTCATTAAATAGGAGAGGTTTATTACGAAAACTTATGCATCGATTCTAATTGCAGTGATCCTATGGTCGATGTCGTTCGTGCTTACCAAGATTGGACTGAATGAAGTAACGCCGATATATCTGGCTTCTTTGCGATTTTCCATTGCCACCATCATGTTTGTGGGATATACACTGATAAAGTTTGAGATGAAGCAGATCAAAGAGTTCACAAAAGATAATTTCATCACATTATTTGTATTGGGCATAGTTGGTGTCACCATCCCAAACATACTGCAAAACATAGGTATGATCCACTTGACGGTTTCCATGGCAAGCATATTACAAAACAGTAGTCCGGCTTTCACATTAATATTGGCCACCATATTTCTGCGCGAATCACTAGGACTTCGAAAAATATCTGGTTTAGTGCTTTCGCTTACAGGCGTTATCATAATATCGACTAATGGCAACATTTCAACCTTCAGTAGCTCAATGGCCTTTTATGGTAATTTGATGCTCGTATCCACAGCGATATGCTACTCAATCTACACGGTCATCGGTAAAAAGATAGTGGGAAAAAATAGTCCTCTACTCATCTTGGCTTTCAGCACCCTCATTGGAACGATAATGTTGGACATCATATCTGTCTTAGCAGAGCCTGTGAGGTTCACATACCCGACAAACATATGGATTATATTATTTGTATTGGCAATCCTTTGTACGGTGATTGGTACCATACTATACTTTGATGTGCTTAGGGAATTAGAGGCATCCAAAACAAACGTTTTCACTTTTCTAATACCTGTATTTGCTGTCATCCAGGCATCTATCTTCCTTGATGAAAGTATTCATCTCTATCAGATCCTATGTGGTGCCTTGATAATATTTGGAATATGGCTTGCCCAGACAGAATAAATTTACTCGTTGCAGATTAAGAACAAGGAACTCAATAACTTATGAGATAACTCGCCTTAAAGCCCTTCTGGCCTTTCGCCTAACCTGACAATCACCGTTTTTTCTTCCCCACCACGCAATAATTTTAATTCTACCTCATCGCCGACCTTGTGACTCCATAGCATTTTTATCAACTTAGTGTCTACGATTACTTCATCACCCTGAAAACTAATGATGATGTCGTCAACCATCAGACCTGCCTGGTCTGCAGGGCTTCCGTCTTGCACACTTAGGATCGCAACACCCGTATTCCTTTGATAACCTTCTTGAGCTGCAAAATCAGGGGTTACTGTCCTAAAACCAATACCTAACCAGGGACGAAAGACCTTGTGGGGAGAGACTACAAGGGCATCGTAGACCGGCCGTGCAGTGTTGGCACTTATAGCAAAACCAATGTTCTCAGCCTCACCACCAAGGGTATTAATACCAATTACTTTGCCATCCAGACTAAGCAGAGGTCCTCCGCTGTTTCCTGGATTGATGGCAGCATCGGTTTGGATTAAATCATAATATCTGGTACCATCTACCTCCGTAGAGCGCTCAGTATTGCTCACCACACCGAGAGTTGTAGTCGGACCCCCCTCAAGTCCCAAAGGGTTGCCTATGGCTATAACCAGATGTCCGGGTCTCAATTTTGAGGCATCGCCAAACTCGGCAGGAGAGAAATTTCCTTCTATTTTAATCACTGCCAGATCTGTCATCGGATCCGTACCTATAAGCCTTGCATCAAATGGGCTGGGAACATCAGGAAGTGTCACCTCCAGCTTAGTAGCATCCTCCACTACGTGATTATTTGTCAATATGTATCCGTCTTGGGTTATTATCACCCCAGATCCGGATCCAAGTCTCATCATACCAGTTTCAGCCGAGATGAATACCACGGCTGGCTGTACTCGTTGCACTACATCTGAAATAGCCAAAGAAAGTGCCATCGGATCGGATTCTTGCGAAAATACTGCTGGTTCTCCTTCAAGTTCGGTAATTCTTGTTAACTGCAATTCTACGACTGCTTTCAATTCGTCAATTTCCGTACGGAGTTCAGCAATTTCCGTACGGAGTTCAGCAATATCTTCCTCAGTAACCGAAGATATCTGTGGTGATGTCTCGCCATAGACTTCAGGGGCTGGCACATCAGTTATGGTTTCTCGGATACAGCCCAAACTCGCCAAAACTACTAGTAGAATAAGAATCGCGGCTTGAATTTTTTTTCCCATACCTTCACCACCATTCTTTTAGCAGAATATTTTATAGATCGTCTAGCTGGATCTGGCGAGAAGAACTGTTGCATTTCTTGAGTGTGGATTTAGACTGGCTTCAATCCACCCCTATCAACTCATACTCTATGTCACCAAGTCCGAGTTTTTTTGCCGCGTTTAACTGATAGGATGAGCGAGCCCACTTATACATACCATGGAACTTGTCCTCTACGTTTATAGCCATTGAATCTGCTATTATGGGAGCTTTGTTCACCATGTCGACAGATGCCTTATCTATCGCAAGTATGTCATCTGAGGCAAGAATGCCCAGATCTGGCACTATGGGATTATCTGAATAGGGGCAGCAATCGCAGTGCGGCGTTATATCAATTAAGAAGTTCACATATTTAATATTCGCACTTCCAACCAAATCTAAAACTGATTTAGCACAATCAACGAACCGCTCAGAGAGGTCTTTCGATGAGGTCCACTTGAAAGATATGGCATCTTCCTCACACACTTCAGCACATCCCTGACATCTTATGCATTTCTCAACGTCAATCTTCAGATCCCTTATGGCATCAACAGGACATATCTTTACACAAGCTCCGCACTCAGTGCAATTGTCGTTTATTTTGGGAGGAGAATAGATGTGCGCATCGTATTTGGAGGTTTTAGCTACACACCCAATACCTATGTTTTTGAGGGCACCGCCAAATCCCGCGTTCATGTGTCCCTTAAAGTGAGCTAAGGAAATTACTTTGTCAGCCTCAGCAATATGTTTCGCCACGTATACCTTTTTAAGCTGCGAACCTTCGACGCTAACAGCCACGGAATCGAATCCCCTCAGCCCATCGGCAATGATTATGGGTGAAGACAGCGTTTGAGACGTGTAGCCACTCTCCTCTGCAGCTTTTATTTTACCTATCGCAAAACATTGTTCCCGAAGCATTCCCAGTCCTGTCGTTTCTGTCACAAAGGGTTCTCCACCCTTTGATTTTACCATTTGTGCAACCTTACGAATGAACATAGATCGCAATGACTTTGTCGTTCCACGGACTCCAAAGTGCGTCTTTAGAGCCACAATTTCGCCCTTCTTTATGTCTTCTAAAATTCCACTCATCTTTAAAAGCTGCTCTATCTTGCTAACGCCACTTAGTCGTGGTTGATACCATCTATGTGGCTCCTTAACAGGCGCCCTTGTGCTTGTGAAATAGACCTTTGCCATTAATTGACCTAAACAAACTAATCAAAGCAATATACAAAACTTTAACGGTACGGATAATTTTCAATATTCTGAATCTCCTAACGACCCTATCGTTAGTTTTATTTGTCGTGGTAGCGACCTATTAAAATATGGTAAGGGATATAGCTGAGCAGCTTAAAGCTCGCTTTTCTGAGATGGACGTAGAAGTACCTTTAGAGGATATCGAGAAGAAACTGGATGAATTGATCAACAAATTCAGGGTACCTGTTGAGGAGGCCAAACGAAGCGTTGTAAGCCAATATTCAAAAGATCGTAAGAGCGCAGACCTCCTGAAGGTAAAGGATATTCAGAGCGATGGACAATGGATATCCCTTAAAACGAAAGTGGTCCAACTATGGCCTTCTGAGAGCGAGTCGATCGCCCAGTCTGGTCTGATCGGAGATGAGACCGGCACCATCAGATTTGTTAGCTGGGTAAAATCTGATCTGCCACCTGTGGAGGAGGGTAAGTGCTACATGCTCAAGAATGTGGTTACCGATGAGTGGCAAGGACGATACAACGTAAAATTGACCAGAAGCACCGAGATCGTTCCAATAGAGGATGACATAGAAGTAAGCTCTGTTGTGGAGGAGTTCTTGGGAGCAATCGTCGATATACAGTCTGGATCCGGCTTGATCAAGCGATGTGAGTTCTGCAAAAGAGCCTTAGCAAAAGGTTCCTGTGGGGAGCATGGAAAAGTTGAAGGGATGTATGACCTGAGGATAAAAGGAGTAATAGACGACGGTAAGATGGTACAAGATATACTCTTGAACAGGGAGATCGTCGAAAGTTTAATTGGTATCACCTTGGACGAGGCAAAGAAGATGGCAGCAGAAGCACTTGACCAGTCCCTGGTTTTAGATGCTTTCCGGGAGAGACTAATCGGACGATATTTCAGTATCAAGGGTCCTAGGGTTGGCCGATATATCTTGGTAGAGGATGTAAAAAGCTCACCAAAAATATCAGACCAAGATGTAACGGAATTAATCAAAGAAGCGGAGGCGTTGTGATGTTGAGCCGAGAGGTTGCTAAGAGGGTTTTTGCACGAGAGTTCGGAGAGTCTGATATGGCTTTTAAAGAACAGGATGACCAATATGCACCCCAGTATCTGTTGACTCCAACAGGTGCCAAATGCAATCGCATATTCTTCGTTGGCACATTGATCGAGAAAGGGGATATCGGAAATGATGTAGAATATTGGCGTGCACGGGTTGTAGATCCCACGGGTTCATTCATGATATATGCCGGGCAATACCAACCAGAAGCTGCCCAAGCCTTATCCGGCATAGAGCCCCCCCAGTTCGTCGCTGTTATTGGTAAGCCAAATACATACGAAATGAGTGGTGAGACCCTCACATCGGTTAGGCCTGAAAGGATACATATCGTGGATGCAGATACCTATGATTTGTGGATTCTCGAGACTGCGAGACAAACGCTCCAGCGTCTCAAACAATTGAATGAAGGAAGCGAGGATGCGACTAAAGCAAAGGAGCATTATTCCACAAACATAGAGCACTACAAGGAAATGGTACTCGAGGCTCTCAAGACGATCAGCAAATCCGGTGAAAAAGTAAGCTTTATTGACCTGTCAGATATTTGAATTGAATTGAAGAAGATGTGAAATGAACTTTTATTTTGATCCCAAGGTAAAGGAGAGATTTCCCGGTCTAAAGGTCTGCATAGGATCTATCTCTGGCATGCATCCTGCCAAAGAAGACATGGAAGAGTTGAGAGAATCCGTATTTACAAAATTAAGAGAGAAGTATTCACTTGAGGATCTGAAGGATGTGAAGATTTTCAGGGCATATAGAGATTTTTTCTGGAAGATCAACGTAGACCCGACAAAGGTTCGACCCGCTGGGGAGGCTTTAATCCGCAGAGTTCTCAGAGGTAGCCCGATACCGAAAATCAATCCCGTCGTGGATGCATACAATCTGTCCTCAATAGAAACGGGTATAGCACTGGCAGCATTTGATGAGGACTTGGTCAAGGGCCATTTGACCATGAGGTTTTCCGAACCGGGAGAGCTGTTCACAGGAATAGGGATGGGTGAGCAGATGAGCCTAGGAGGTAATGAGGTCGTACTTTCAGATGATGAAAAGTTAGTGGCGATCTACCCCTACAGGGATGCGGATAGCACGAAGGTGACCGATGATACCAAGAACGCCATATTGCTTTCGTGCGGAGTTCCGGGAATAGAGGATAACCTATTGGAACATGCTATTATTACTGCCATCGATTACATCACCAATTTTTGCGGAGGAGTGAGTGAATACAAGCTGAGAGCTTAGGACCATCTCGTAGCCGCAAAATCGGCGATGATTCCGTACACAGTGCCAAATGCAACCAATGTCAAACCACCGCTTAGACCTGATGGTATGCCAATGGCTACGCTTACAATCGCTCCAAGAATTGCTCCTCTCAATATGGGATGTACTTTTATGTGATCTGCAATTCCGATAACAAAACCTAGCAATATCCGGTTGTATACGATGGATGCTAAAATCAGCATCTCAAATTGACCGGGATATTTCGATGCAGCCCCATAGGCACAGAATATGCCACATAACAAACCGATAACTATTGCAATTATTATTCTTTTAACGTTCATAGACCTCCCCAGATCGATAATTATGTTAGTCGATATTTAAGTATTGTCAGATTTAAAAAAAAATATCTTCAAGAGTTTTCTTAAAGGTCTTTTAAAGTGATCTGATATGAGCTATATTGAAAATCCAAATCCTGTCATATCATGTCCATGAAATAGTGATGGAACCTCATATCCTTGGTCAGCTCAGGATGAAATGCCAAAGCTATTAAATTCTTCTGCTGGGCAGCCACTATGTATCCGTTCAGGGATGCCAGAACCTGCACATTCTTTTCTGCACTCGTAATGGCTGGAGCTCTGATGAAGACCGCCGGGAATTTATCACCTTTTAAAACAGGCACATCCAGCAATGCTTCAAAGGACTCCTTCTGTCTCCCAAAGGCATTTCTTTTCATGTGAACGTCCATTAGCTCCAGTAATGGCTGCTTCGTTTTATTTATTTCCCCGTCACCGTGTTTTGCGAGCAGAATGAGACCTGCACACGTCCCAAGTATTGGAACATTTTTTTTAGCAGCAGCTTTGATTTCTGAGGAGATGCCCTCTCGCTCCATCAGCCAGCCAATGGTTGTGCTCTCACCTCCCGGAATGATGATGGCATCACAGCTCGGGACGATACCACCATGTTTAATCGAAATAGCCTCGCCGCCATCCCTCTCATCCAAAACGCGCTCTGCGGCTTGGATATGCTCCTCTACGTTTCCCTGTAGTGCTATCACGCCGATTCTGATAACCATAATTAGCTCTACCAACCACGCGTCTGCAGCATCTCGTCCTCGGACAGAGTATGAACATCCAACCCTTTCATCTGTCCGCCCAGCCCCTTTGATATCTCTGCAAGAACCTCTGGCTTGTCATAGTTGTTCACCGCTTCTACAATCGCCTTGGCCATTTTATCTGGATGCTCTGCCTTGAATATTCCAGAGCCGACGAAAACTCCATCAGCTCCCAGACGCATCATCATGGCCGCATCTGCCGGCGTTGCTACTCCGCCTGCGGCAAAGTTCACCACCGGCAATCTCTGCATCTCAGCTGTCTCCTTGACGAGTTCGAAGGGTGCTCCTAATTCCCTAGAAACTTTCAGCATCTCCTCATCGTTCATGCCCTTTAGCTCCCTGATCGAACCCATTATCTTCTTCATGTGTCTGACAGCCTCTTTTATGTCTCCGGTTCCGGCCTCTCCCTTGGTCCTGATCATAGCCGCCCCCTCGTTGATCCTTCTCAGGGCTTCTCCGAGATCTCTGGCACCACAGACGAAGGGGATGGTGAATCCGGCCTTATCGATGTGGTATTTCTCATCCGCGGGTGTCAATACCTCCGACTCATCTATCATGTCAACGCCCAATGCCTCGAGTATCTCCGCCTCGATAAAATGACCTATTCTGACCTTTGCCATCACAGGAATCGTGACACAATCCATGATCTCCGATATGATCAGAGGATCTGCCATTCTGGCCACACCACCTGACTTACGAATGTCTGCCGGTACTGCATGTAGAGCCATAACCGCCACTGCACCTGCCTTTTCAGCCACTCTGGCTTGGTCAGCATTGGTAACGTCCATGATGACGCCACCTTTCTGCATTTTAGCGAAACCTCGCTTGATCAGCTCTGTTCCATGCCGCAAACTTTCTAATTCCATCTTCATCACTTTTTGAATACTATGCTCATAAATCTGACGATTATCTGCTGGGATGTATTTTTCTCCCAGACATCCTGATCAACGGCTTCGATATGTGTCTTCTCGCGCAGGGAGGAGTTTCATACAAGCCCGATTCTAGACCCCTGAGAACTGGGATGTGTTCCCCATCTTGAGAGGTTGTACCACATTTTCGGCAACGGTATCCCTGATTTTTCCCAGAGGATTTCATCCTTTTTTGACATTTAGGACAGGCAGGATTACGCAGGACAAACTGATCTTTGAGCGATGATATTTCGATCTTCTCCAGATTAAGGGTTTGGTCTTTAACGCTACCATAGGCCAGGATCTCATCGCCAACACAAAGTTGTCTAATAACATCTCGAAAATTCTTAGTCGGCTCGTAGGCAGCACAATCTATCTTGTGCCCATTCTCTGCAATGGTGAAGAATACATGTCCTCCTTGGATAGAATGTGGACTTTTTACCACAGTTCCGCCAAGAATATATGAACACCCATTTTTTGCAGAAGCTATATTTCCGGGTATTATGTGCGCATCGGTACTCTGATTGGTTTTGAAGATGATATGTCTCTCTGCCTCCTCAGACCTGATCATCTTGAATGCCCTCTTGATTGCGTCGACATCGTCGCCCCTGATCCCAAAAAGGACTGGACATGAGGAGTGTGGCGAAAATACTGTTACTTCATTGGCAACATCCACCGTATCCCATGTGTGAGGATATGTCGACTGATCTGCTTCCAGTACTGACGTTCTATCAATACGCCTGGTTGTGCCCCAATTTTCTCTATGCCTGTAAGCAACCAGCTCATATGTATGATCGTTCTTCAGCGAGAAGCCTATAGCAGCCAGTGCACCGATAACGCCCCTACCATTTTTAAAAGCATGAACCACCCCATATTTCTTCGCAAGATCCATTGCTTCCTTGATTGTGACAATGTCTCTTACTACTCTGTCTGAGAATTTCTCTACCTCTGGAGTTATATGATCCAATAGCACGATACCTGGGTTAGTTTCAGGGTCTTCTAATTCCGCCATCTCCTCCACTTTCTGAACAGCAATGTCCATGATCTCTGCTGCTTGCCCTTCATCAGCATCGATTTCTATGGCTACTGCGCCGTTGCCTCTAGTCTTATACTTGATATTTGGATTTAGCCTGATCAGCCTTGGATGTTCCTTGACACCATATTTTTGTAGTTTTTCCACCAATATTGCTGCTAGGTAGGTGGTGCACATCCCTTTCTTTGAGTCCGTATCATCGATACCGAGGAGCATTGTCTTCACTGTAGATTCATGGATAACATTATATAGAATTAATGGCTGAGAGAATATCATGAGCCGAGATGCATTAATACAGCAAGTCTTGGCTGTATTAGATAAGGCGGGATTCATCGTTTCAGATCGATGTGATGTACACCCCCGGAGTTTTGATATCGCTGCGAGACGGGGGCGGCTACTATTGTTGTTGAAGGTGCTCTCCAACATCGATGGAATAAGCCAGGAAATATCAAATGAAATAAGATGTCTTGCAAACCGTCTGATCGGCTACCCTCTCATAATAGGCGATAAGACGAGGGATAGACTTTTGGAAAATGGTGCAGTTTACCTTCGATATGGTATTCCGTCTTTCAACGTGCGGACCTTATATGATTGTTTCGTTGAAGGTTCACCTCCACTCGTATATGCTGCACCTGGGGGGCTATGTGTAAGTATCGATGGGGATGTTTTGCGAGAGGCCCGTACAGATAAAAACATCTCTCTAGGAGAACTGGCACGTGAACTGGGCGTATCTCGACGTACAATCAGTAAATACGAGGAAGGAATGGATGCGACTATTAAAATAGCACTAAAACTGGAATCCATCTTAGACGTGCCCTTAGCATGCCCAGTAGAACTATTACATTCATATTCACGATCACAAAATGAATCTCAGTTAGGCCCTGATTATGTGCCCATGATGGTAAGAGATATCCTAAAAATATTTGTTGACATTGGATTTGACGTACTACCGATTATACATGCACCTTTCAACGCGTTGTCACAGGAGGAGGACATTGTGATGCTTACCGGAATCAGCAAATATAACGATACTATGATCAAAAAAGCCAGACTAATGAGCAGCATCTCAAATGTCGCTAAAACACAGTCCGTGTTAGTCGTCGAAGGTCAATCAAAGAAACTACAGATAAACGGCACGGTGCTAGTGGAAAAAGAGGAATTAGAAAAAATAGATGATTCAAGTGATTTCATTTCTCTAGTTCAGGATAGGAAAGTTGATCCCGATTCTGATGCAAAATCAAGTGACATTCGTGTTATTCATTGAAAAATGCGAAATAACTAATTTTTTTGCTACCAGTTCAGCCAAAAAAATTAGATAAATTTTAAAATCTTAAAAGCAGACGTTCAAGAATAAAAATAGTAGATATTAGTTACCATTTTGATATTCCCTGCTATGTTTTCTTTCTTTATACTCCCTATATCCTAAATTTCAATTTCAGAAATACGTTATTCAATTTGAATTAACTTAGAATTTAAAAAAGTTTCTTAATTTACATTCAAAGACTTAACATAGCGAAACTTAAAGTGAATTAATCAACGAAATTTTCAGAAGTTTTTTTGTAGAAATGCCAAGAAAGAGAGTATGCTACGACTACGGCACCAATTCCGCCTATGAACCATAATGAACCAAAGAATGCAGAAAAATTATTTGATGCATGAATAAGCACTGCGAGGAGATAGAACTGCAAAGGTCGCTTTGTTGCAATACCATAGGCAGTAATCGATGCGCTCGCTGCATGGAATATCATCAGAGGTATTCTGACGGCTATCGGAGCACCTGTTATGATGTATACAAAAAACTCAGAGATACCAAATCCCAATCCGACTAGAAAACCCAGCGTAAAAATAGACTTCTTAGATTCACCATGACGATAGAAGAGAGGATAAACCTTTGCAAATTCCTCAATGAAAGGCGCGAAGATGGAGACTGCACATATTTCGGCGTATAATTTCGGTAAAACAGTACATAGATTATCTGTGAATATGCTAATATAGAGTGTAAGAGGTACGCTTATTACAACTCCAGAAAGAAAAAAGAAAAGTAGTTCTCTTAAATCGGGTTTATGGGGCCCTATTATCTTTATTTCATCAAGCTCGTCCAGCTTTTCTTCATGAATCTTTTTTATTTCTGGCTTTTCTGAGTCCAGACTTACGTCATCTTCTAAATCAGTCATTTTTAGAGATGCTCCCATGGAGAGGATTAATACATTGGTATATATACTTTACCAAAAGGAGCTTTACACCTAAATTACGAATCTGACCTTAGATTTAACAGGCAAGAAATTTATGGTAATATTTCCTCGATTTAACACTACCAAACAGATTGAAAATTCCTCAAAGTTAACAGAATCCATGAATCGTAAATTTTATATAGAACTACAAACAATCAACACGGTGCTATAAAGCAAAAGAAAGAGGTGTGATATAATGGCAGGACAACTGGGCGGAACGCCCATATTTATATTAAAAGAAGGTTCAGAACGAACGAGAGGAAAGGACGCGCAGAACAGGAATATACTTGCTGCTAAAGCTATTGCTTCTGCAGTACGCACGACCTTAGGTCCCAAGGGAATGGACAAGATGCTTGTGGATCCGTTGGGAGACATCGTAATAACAAATGATGGTGTGACAATTCTGAAGGAGATGGAAATAGAACATCCGGCTGCGAAGATGATAGTCGAGGTTGCTAAGACCCAAGATGATGAAGTCGGAGATGGAACAACCGCCGCTGTAGTTATTACAGGAGAACTGCTGAAACAGGCTGAGGATTTGCTAGACCAGGAAGTGCATCCGACGGTCATAGCATCCGGCTACAGACTGGCTTCAGAAAAGGCGAGAGAGATCCTGGGTTCTATTGCGACAAGTGTGTCGACGGAAAATTATGAGTCTCTAAAGAGGATAGCAGTAACATCGATGACCGGAAAGGGTGCGGCAAGAGATAGTCTGGCCGAGCTTGCCGTGAAGGCTGTCAAAGCTGTAGAAGAGGATGGTCACGTAGATGTGGACAATATAAAGGTCGAGAAGAAGGTTGGAGGCAGCACGGAAGATTCAAAGTTGATAGAAGGAATGATACTCGATAAGGAAAGGGTTCACCCGGGCATGC
>JAAEEL010000035.1 GCA_013415795.1 Methanocellales archaeon
TGAGTTGGCAGATAGAAAAGAGACACTTGATTTACGGCTCAAAAGCCTTGAAAGGCAGGAAAAAAGAATTCAAAAGAGATCCCAAGAATTGCAGGAGCAGCTGCTACCATTGCTACGCAAAGAAGGTCCAAAGGGATCAGGTTGAGGATTATATCCTGTAACATAATCTATAACCTAAAATGTCGGTTAAACCACTTTTCAATCCTAATTTAACGCTATTTTTCATCAAAAATATTGTTTTTTAAAATGTATAACATTTTTTTATAAAAAAATTTTATAATTTTAATACGACTATTATCTTTTTCTGAGCATCAATCTGTTTATCGCGCTTACCAATGCCTCAACGGAAGCCATTACAATATCTTCTCTGGCTGCTCGTGAGGTCACAATATTGCCTTTTTCGTCCTCCACTCCGATGATCACCTCTGCCAGTGCATCAGAACCACCCGTTATAGCTTCTATCCTAAAGTCTCGTAGCTTTATCTTTTCATCCTTACCCAAGATAGTTTGCACTGCACCAAGGGCAGCATCTACAGGTCCAACTCCGCTTTGAGCAACATTCTTTGGTTTTCCATGAACGACTGCTTTTATAGATGCTGTTGGTGTGATCTTGTTTCCTGTCATGACCGATACCTCTTCTAACACGATTGCTTGCTCGCCTTTTGCAACCTCGCCCATGATTACCTCGGCAATAGTATATAGGTCTGCATCTGTCACCCGTTTCCCCTTGTCTCCGAGATCTTTTATCCTTTTCATTATCTCTGCCAGTTGTCCGTCTGTAGGCTCTAGGCCCGCAGTGTTTAGCATTTGTTTTACAGCGTGCTTGCCAGCGTGTTTGCCTGCCACTATTCGGCGTATATGACCAACCATCTCGGGCGTCATCACGCCAGGCTCAAAGGTATCAGTCCTCATTAAAATGCCATGTGTATGTATCCCAGATTCATGTGAAAATGCATTATCTCCAACTATCGGCGTATTTGGGGGAATGCGGATTCCAGACAACCTCTCTAACAATCTTGATGTCTCCACCAAATATTTCGTTTGAATATTCGTTTTCAATTTATGGATTGAGTGCAGGCTCATGACGGTTTCAGCAAGATCTGCGTTTCCTGCCCTTTCACCAAGACTGTTTACGGCCACCTGTACCTGACTAGCACCCGCCTCTACCGCTGCCAGAGAATTCGCTACAGCCAGCCCAAAATCGTTATGACAATGCACATCAATGGGAATTTTTACGACATCATAAATTTTTTTGACAAAATCTTTCATGGCAGAAGGACGCATTATGCCAACGGTATCCGGAACGTTGATCATATCTGCTCCTGCATTTTCGACTTCTTGGTAAACTCTAATCAAGTAATCAACTTTTGTTCTAGTTGCATCCATCGCTGAGAAAAGACAGTCTACTCCCTGTCCTTTGACATACTCTACTGCATCTACGGCTAATCGCAATACCTCTTCTCTATTTTTCTCGATTGTGTACTGAATCTGGATATCAGAGGTTGGAATGAAGACGTGTACTAGGTCTACATTACAATCAAGACAAGCATCTATATCTGTTTTATTCACCCTTGCCAATCCGCATATTTTGGCATTTAATCCTGCATCTACAATGCTCTTAACAGACTTCTTTTCGCCCTTTGAAGAAATAGGGAAACCTGCCTCGATTGTGTCAACTCCCAATTTGTCTAGTTGGCGAGCGACAAGTATTTTATCATCAGCTGTTAATGAAACACCAGGCGTTTGCTCTCCGTCTCTAAGTGTCGTATCAAATATCTGGATGTGTTTGAGCATCATATCTATATTCAATTGGATTGATGTATCTTATAAATTTGTGGATTAAAAATATAAACACAGAAGACGTATAATTTTATTGGTTGCTGAAGCAGATGAACAAAATTCTAGTTGCATATGACGGATCAGAGGGCTCTAAAAAGGCCCTTAACCAGGCAGTAGAATTGGCAAAATGTACTTCATCCAGTATTACCATTCTGACGGTAGTGCCTTCTGCTACTCGAATGTTTGCTTTTGATGATCTACTTGTACCAGGGACTTTTAAGAGTAAAGCACTCAAGATGGTAAAGGAGGTAGCGAATCTTATCCAAGGCATTTCGGTCACTAGCATCATACGAGAGGGTGACATAGCGGATGAAATTCTAAAAGCATCCGAAGATATAGGGTGTGACTTAATCGTGATCGGGAGCAGAGGGCTTGGCAAAGTCGACAGATTCTTGCTGGGTAGTGTAGCCGAAAAGGTTATGAAACACTCATCAAAATCCGTCTTGATGACGAGGTGACTCATATCTCAATCCTTATTATTTTGTACAAATGATAAACTGAGGCTTTATCATGCGTTTACCAGATATACAAGCAAACAGGCCAGAAGTCTTGATAAACCTGACAAGGGTAGGCGTTACGGGAGTTAAAAAACTCGTAGAAGTCGCCCGAAAAGGAGAAAGACCGATCATACTCATCTCAACGTTTGACATCTTCGTTGATTTACCGCCCGATAGAAAGGGCGCCAATTTATCACGTAATTTTGAGGCGATTGATGAAGTGCTTGAGGAAGCGATTTCCTCGCCAGTATACGATATAGAGGAACTCTGTGGTGTAATCGCACAAAATATCCTAAATAGGCATGAGTATGCATCACGTGCAGAGATAAAAATGAAGAGCGAATATATAATAAAACGAAAGACCCCCACCACAAATGTTGGGTGTCAAGAGGTCGTAGATATTTTTGCAGGTGCTATTACCACTCGTTCGGACAGTGAGACTAGAAAGACGGTCGGAGTAGAGGTGGTTGGGATGACTACATGTCCCTGCGTTCAAGAAATCATGCGTGAGAAGGCCCAAGATGAGATGAAGAAGTTGGACATCTCACCTGAGAAAATAAAATCATTCCTTGGTAAAGTGCCGATGGCAACCCACAACCAACGAGGACGCGGTTTTATTTCCGTTGAAGTGTATGATAGCTATGAAGTTCGACTTGAGAGATTGATGGATATCATCGAGAGTTCGATGAGTTCGCAAATATATGAATTGCTGAAGAGATCAGATGAAACATTCATAGTAGAAACTGCGCATAGAAACCCACGATTTGTGGAGGATTGCGTCAGAATCATGGCACAAAAGGTCGTAAAAGAATTCAAGGATTTGCCGGATGATTCCCTCGTTACCATCAGGCAGACGAATGAGGAGAGCATCCATCAACATAATGCGTTCGCAGAGAGGATTGCAACATTGGGTGAACTCAGATCTGAGCTGTCTGTTTAATCATGCCAGAATCTCTTGGTTTTAACATAGTCTCTCTCTGCCTTCATAATATCTCTATAAAAATCATCTTCATCTCTTAATCTGCGGATAACCCTAGATGCACTCTTTGGACCCAGTCCTCTGCTTGCTAATGCGATGACTGCAGTTTTTCCGTGAGATAGGACTAGATTTGCATTCATATATACTCTCTGCACGCGTTTTTTGTCCTCTTTTGATCTGAACTTTTCAGGTCTCTTGGTGATTTTTATTTCTTCTCTCTCCCAGGGTTTTAGTGCGGCTATCATCCTCGAGTTACATAGCGGACATTCAGGTCTCTCTGGTACTCGTTTCACCCTGCTTTGAGAACTCCATTTTTTACAGCTTACACAGAAAAGTAGGACCCCATCGTTCATTATACGTTCCTTTAAAGCGAGTATGATCGATCTGTCTGCTTTTTCTGGAGATATAAGTTCCTTGCCGGATTCTCTACTTGCAAGTCCGATTGGGCTAATCCCAGATGTAACAAGCTCGATTTCACCAGAAAGCATCTTTTCTAGGATCTCTCTTGTTCTCGGAATATTCAACTTGTCTTGGAATATCTCCCTCATAGTGGCATCATATATGGGGGTGTCCATGAAAATGTCCAGCAGCTTGTCATCAACGAATCTGTAATCTGTGTCACGACTAAAAACTCCAAATTTTCTTGCTACATGAACCATTTTCCATTTGAACAGAGCGGTACTCTTAAGCGTAATCTCAATGATCGGCTCGATATACTCTGGCTTTATATCGAGAATAAGATCGCGCATCTGTCTTGCAGAAATTTTTCTTGGCAATTCTAGTTCAATTCTATATGGGTCGATTTCCATTGCAACACTACTTCCAAAGCGTGCAGTTAGCAATGATACGATAACTCTACCCAATGTCTCGTTCACCCTATGTCCAAAGCAGGTGTTAATTATGATTTGTCTGTCTTCACATTCGATAACCCCTCGAATATCCGTAGGAACTGGGTGTTTATCCTTAATTTGTTCTTTAACGAGACTTATCATCTTTTCGGCGGTGCTGGGATCAGTAGGATAAGTCTCAATGATTTTCTTGGTGACATCTTCTTTACTTTCTAGCATTGACGCCACTCTGGCCCGTATACGTCCAACATCTTGCGCCACCCCATAGGGAACAGGAATTTCCTCTCCGAACCAGGAAGGGACCTCACCACCTGGATCTTCAACTGGCTCCACCTTTATCTGATCTTCTGTCAGCTCAACGATACGCCACATATCTCCCTTCGTTATGAAAGTCGCTCCAAGGGTGGCAAAGTTGACCACAAATGCTTCATCTAAGGTCCCTACAAAGCGCCTACCAATGACATCATATATTTCGTAGCTTCTCTTGTCTGGGATCATAGATAGGTTCTCATAGAAATACTGTCGTGTTCTGCGATTTTGCCCTACGATATTCTCATCAAACCAGATGAGTCGTTGCTCTCTTAACTGTTGAATTATTTGAAGCAATAGTTCTCGTGTTGTTTTCCTGAAAGGATATGACCTACATATTATAGAGAGAATTTTTTCAATGGATATGTCTCCAAATTGAAGTGCCATTCCACAAATTTGGTTTGCGATCGTATCGCCCGCATCATACAGTTCTATTGATTCAATTTCATCATCATAAGCTCTGCATACTATAGCCCATGACTCTGCAATATCATCTGGATGGGTTGCTATGATAGTTCCCTTTGATATCTCACCTATCTTATGACCTGCCCTGCCTACCCTTTGCAATAATCGAGTCACCTGCTTTGGTGATGCGTATTGGATAACTTGATCGATTTTGCCTATGTCGATACCAAGTTCCATCGAAGAGGTGCATATCAAAGCCTTCAGGTCACCACGCTTAAACGCATCCTCAGCATCAATTCTCATCTCTTTTGACAGAGAGCTATGGTGCACGCCTATGTTAGCGCCAAGCAGACGAAATCTCGATCCAAGTGCTTCCGCTGACTGACGCGTGTTAACGAATATCAATGTGGACTTATGTCTATCAACAAGATCTAACATAACTCTTAGGTGGGCTACTATCTCCGGATCGGTCGTCATCCATTTGGACTTTTTTATATCCTCCTTCAATGCATTCGGACTTATAACTTTGAAGTCGATCAATTTTGATATCGAAACATCGATGATTTTTGCGTCCCTTTTTGTTCCTACTAAGAATTTTGCAATATTCTCTGGGGAGCCAACCGTTGCAGACAGCCCTATTCGCTGAAATTCTCCTGAAACTTCGACCAGTCGCTCCAATCCAATTGACAGTTGTGCCCCTCTTTTGGAGCTAGCAATTTCATGAACCTCATCCACGATTACGTATGACACATCAGCTAGATTTTCACGTAGTCTTCTACCTGTTAGCATTGCCTGCAATGTCTCCGGTGTTGTGATCAGCATATCTGGGGGATTTATCGATTGTTTCCTCCTCTCATATTTTGAGGTGTCTCCGTGCCGTACCGAAATTTCAATGCCAAACTTAGCTCCCCACCACTCCATTCTCTTGAGCATATCTCTGTTCAAAGCTCTGAGTGGAGTGATATATAAAGCAGAAATACCTTTACATTTTCCACTCCTCCGTAGAAGATGATGAAAAATCGGTAGCACAGCAGATTCCGTCTTACCAGAACCCGTGGGTGCGATTAGAAGGACATTATCACCCTTTATAACCAGAGGAATTATCCTCTCCTGAGGTTCAGTTGGAACTAAAAAAGATCTTTCTATAAGTGCCTCTTGAATTTTTGAGTCCAGATAATCAAATGCCGTCGTCATATTTTTTTTGAAATGACATCATAATCATAATGATAAGTAAACTTATTCTACTCCTCATTTATCTATAGAGTCGTTATGGGACATCAAGAATCTCAAATCAAGTTTAAAAA
>JAAEEL010000036.1 GCA_013415795.1 Methanocellales archaeon
ATAAGTATGACATCCAGTGCTTCTGCCTCTACATTCTCATTTATCTTTGCATCATCAAATCCCTTTTTAATCAGTCGTATCCTGAGTTCATATGGTGACGTCCTAAGAACGATACAAACATCTAGTGGAAGATAATGCGCCAAATGCCCTTCAAATATGGTCTTTTTCTTTACGTCCCAATATTTTACATAATTTGACAAATATTTTATGAGTTCGTCCGTGTCTGTTATCAGGGTATTGCGCTGTTGGTCCTCTCCCGTATAAAGTTTCTTGTCCTTGATGATTTGATTCAGATTGATCACAGGATAGTATTTTTTGAGGATTTTGCATACGGCACTTTTTCCGGTACCTGGAGTTCCTGTGATGCCTATCTTCAAGTCTTTACACCCTTGAAAGCTTCGATAACACGTATGTTCTGCTCCTTAGTACCAACGCTTACCCTGATCAATGAATCTCCTGTGCCTCTGAAAGAGCTGCAATCCCGTACAATTATTCCTTTTTGCAATAATGATTCACATATTTCCTCAGCGGTAAACGGGGATACGTCAACTAAAACGAAATTTGCTTGAGAGGGATATGTCTTGAAGGGTATGTTATTCTGGAGGAATGCACTTCCACTTCGTATGGTTTTTATTGTTTTTCGGAGATGCTCATTATCCCTCAATGCTGCTACTCCTGCAGATATCCCAATCCTATTAACGCTAAAGACAGGAACAATTTTCATATATTCTTTAGAGATTTCTGGAGGGGCTACAGCATAACCTATTCTTAATCCTGCTAACCCAAATGCTTTAGACAGTGTGCGTGTGACTATGAAATTTTCGTATTCTCTGACAAGTTCTACCATAGAGAAGTCTGCAAATTCCACATATGCCTCATCCAAAATCACCATTGAATCTGTGGAGTCAAGCAACTGCCTAAGATCACTTTCCTTCATAAGATTTCCTGTGGGATTGTTTGGAGAGCATATGAAAATGATCTTGGTCTTTTCATTCACTACACCTAGTAATTTGTCAACGTCGACATCAAAATTCGGAGTTCTAGGCACGAATATGGGAAGACCTCCACAGACTAATGTAAAAATCTCATAATATTGGAAAGTTGGGATAGAAATTATCACCTCATCATTTTTCTCCACAAATAATCGCGTCAATAAGTCGAGTACACCATCCATGCCGTTACCGACTACTATTTGATCAGCAGGGTAGCCAACATATTTTGCTAGCTCATGCCTCAACTCCTTAGCACCTTTAGGAGGGTAAACGCTGATGGTTCTTGCGTGATTCCTCACAGCTTTGATTGCCTTTGGACTAGGTCCCAAAGGATTCTCGTTTGAACCTAGCTTGAGAATATCTTCAGGAATAAATCCATATTCTTTGGCTACACCTTCTATCGTCTTTCCAGGTACATATTCGCTTATCTTAAGAATGGAATCCCTTATCCTAGCCAAGAATTTCCACCACCCTATCGATCTGTTCTTTTGTGATGACAAGGGGTGGTGCAAATCGGATCACATTCTCTGAGATGCAATTCAATAAGACCCCTTTTTCTCTTGCTTTATCAATTATGGAGTTTCCATCAATCTTCAATTCCATCCCGATCATCAAGCCCTTACCACGAACTTCCTTGATATATTCGTGCCTTAGCTCTCCTAGTTTTTCAATTAGATATTTTCCCATTTTTGCTGATCTATCGATCAATCCCTCTTCAAGAGCATCGATAGCCCCGAGGGAGGCTGCACAGACCAAGGGATTCCCCCCAAAAGTAGAAGCGTGATCCCCCCTCTGGAACTTTTGGGCCACACTATCTTTCGCAACCATCGCTCCCATAGGTAATCCCCCAGAAATTGCCTTTGCCAGTACCATAATGTCTGGCAGGACTTCCCAGTGCATTGATCCAAACCATCTACCAGTCCTGCCAAAGCCCGTTTGTACCTCATCGAAAATGAGCAATGTATCAGAATCATCGCAGATCTCTCTCGCAGCCCTTAGGTATCCGTCTGAAGGAACATTAACCCCTCCCTCGCCCTGTATGGGCTCTAAGATGACTGCTGCTGTTTTTTTGGTGATCGCATTTTTAATCGCCTCTGAATCATCATATGGTACGAATTTGACCCCAGGAATCAATGGCTCGAAAGATTTCCTATATTTTTCCTTGTATGTAACACTCAGTGCACCCATACTTCTTCCATGAAAAGAGCCGTGAGCAGCTATAAAGTCTGTTTTATTAGATGCTTTTCTTGCGAGTTTTAGCGATGCTTCAACCGCTTCTGCGCCTGAGTTACAGAAGAATACTTTGTCCAGTTTTGTCAGAGATGCTATTTTTTCTGCAAGTTCAACCTGTATCTCGGTATAATATAGATTGGATGTATGAATCAATCGCTCTGCTTGTCTCTGAATAGCAGAAACGACTTTTGGATGGCAGTGCCCAACATTATTAACAGCTATACCAGCCACACAGTCGATATATTCTCTGCCGTTAATATCCCACACATTTGCACCTTTGCCCTCTGCGATCACAATTGGTTGGCGAGTATATGTTTGGATCACATATAGGGCATCTTTATCCATCACGTCTTTGTCCATGTATACCACGTTTTGATAATTAATTAGCTCCGAACATTATAAAAAAGTGCTTTTCTTTTTAGTTTACCTGATCCAATTTGATGAAGATGGGATAAAAAAAAGCCATCGAGAAATTTCAAAGTTAATAACAAGTAAAAATAAACAAGCTAAGATTAAAACGAAGAATTTTGGAATTTAGTAAGCATTAAGCGGTCTCTATTGATCGATAGGTGGCATTTATAACAATCTTCTTCATGTCTTTTAGCAAGAGGTAATTAAATGCAAAGACGTGAAATAGCACAGGATAATTTTATAATATTATCTAGAGGATTCTAAAATAGCTTTGATGAAGGCCTTGAAAGGCGGTGAAGACCTGCCAGGACGCGATGTGAACTCTGGATGAAATTGTGATGCGAAGAAGAACTTATGAGATGGAATCTCTGCGATCTCCATCCTGTTCTTGTTCCTTCCAGAAAAAATCATGCCATGAGCCTCTATTTGATCTATATATCTTGGATTCACCTCATATCTATGCCTGTGGCGTTCAATGATTTTTGTAGTTCCATATATCCTATGTGCCAGTGATCCTTTTTTTAGGCTCGCTTCGTAATTACCTAAACGCATAGTTCCACCCATGTCTTCGATGCCACATTGCTCCGGAAGAAGATCTATAACCGGATTTTTGGTCTCCGCTAATTCAGAGCTGCCCGCACCATCTAAGCCAACTACGTTTCTGGCAAATTCTATGACTGCCAGTTGCATTCCAAAACAAAGTCCTAAAAAAGGTATATCGTTCTCTCTAGCATATTTAATGGCACAAATCTTGCCTTCCGTCCCCCTGATGCCAAATCCTCCTGGAACCAATATTCCATCCAAACTTTCTAAGCATTGCGTTCCTTCTGACTCAATGTTTTCTGCTTCAATCCAGGTTATTTCTATCGCACAGCCCAGATCTATGCCTGCATGCCTCAATGCTTCTTTGATACTCAAATATGAATCTTCGAGATGAGTATACTTACCAACTATTGCAATCTTTGCCTTTCCTTGTAAAGAGGACATCTTTTTCGCCATCTGGCGCCATTCTGTTCTACTTTCTAAAGGCTTAAGATGAAGTTTTTTCATGAGAAATTCACCTAGGCCCTCTTCCTCCAGTAATAACGGCACAAAGTAGATATCCTCTGCATCATGGGCATTTATTACTGCCTCAACAGGCACATCACAAAACAAAGCGATTTTAGATTTTGTTTCCTGTGATAACGGTTTCTTACATCGTCCAACGATTATATCAGGGCTGAGACCCAACTCTCGAAATGCCTTAACTGAATGTTGTGTTGGTTTTGTTTTTTGTTCTCCGAGCAGGTTGAGAGGAACCAATGTGACATGGATGAAAACTAGGTCTTCTTCAGCCTCCTCACCATGCATTTGGCGTACAGCCTCCAGGAATGGCATGCTCTCGATGTCACCGACCGTACCACCTATTTCGACCAAGCAAATATCTGCCTTGCTTTTCGCTGCAATATCTATTATTCTTTCCTTTATATCATTGGTTATGTGGGGTATTATTTGAACGGTGTCTCCGAGATAGGCCCCCTTGCGTTCTTTTTCGATCACAGAACGATAGATCTTTCCTGTTGTCAGGTTATGATCCCCGGTAAGCTCCGTATCAAGAAAACGCTCATAATGCCCAAGGTCCAAATCCACCTCAGCACCGTCTTTAAGTATATATACCTCTCCATGTTGAAACGGATTCATAGTGCCCGCGTCGATGTTTATATAGGGATCAATCTTTATTGCGGTAACTTCGTACCCTTTGTTTTTCAGAATTTGTCCCACTGATGCGGCTGTGATTCCCTTCCCCAATCCACTCATAACTCCGCCGGTAATTACTATGTATTTCATTTCATTCACGCTTTGATCAGCTTAATTATACCATATAGTATCACAAAAACGATCAAGACTGAGGCCATTACTGCACTGCCAACTTGTACCGCTCCAACTCTCATGTATGCGAGAATTAGAAATACCGCGATGAAGCATAATAACGCTGGAATTACCATGGTACGCTTCGCCAGTGTAATATCTATGTTGGTGACTTTTTTGTGTACCTTGGGATATTTTAGTTTAACTAAGCCTGAATCAGACTCCATAACATGTTTTTCTTCTTCGAGGCCCAATTTTGTGACAAAACCGCTTTTCTTTGCCCCATAACCAGTAGTTACGACTATCTCTCCAGCGTAAAGTGCTTTGCCATCTCTAGGTAGTCTTGCTACTATAGGTATAGTCTCTTCATATCTCACATATGGATTATGGCTTAGGAATGTGATCTTATCTTTGATGTCCTCTGTTGCTGATAAATATATGTGGGTGGGGGTACCATAGTTGATCACCTTGATCTCGAAACTCGTCTCGTCTCCCGGCCTTAGTGGAATCGTGAGTTCCTTGATATCAAATTCAATCGAGTTGATATCCCTTCTGTTAATGTGTATTGTCTGCAATTTCATCGCCTAAGGTCTGATGGCAAGAGATTTGGAATGCCCTCTTCAATAGGATAACGCTCATCGCATTTTGCGCAGTAAAGCGTTCCAGTGATTATTTCTTCATCGCCTTCTACGGCCTCTAACTCCAGATCACACTTACAAATAGGACAAGCAAGGATGTCCATCAAATCCCTTTTCATGTTGATCACCTCAGCATATTTCAATATGATATTTCACGTCTTAAACCTCTTCATCAACTTTCGCATTGGGAATTTTCCACCCCTGAGACCTTTCATAGCATTTTTCATCATTTTGTAGTATTTCAACAATTCACGAACATCCTCGGATGAAGTGCCAGATCCCAAGGTGATTCGTTTTATTCGAGAGCTTCCGACGATTCTTGGGTCCTGCATCTCTTCGTCAGTCATCGAGTCCATTATCACCTTATAGCGACTTAGCCTATCCTTGGTGACTTTATATGCCTCATCAGATACCTCCACCCCTAAACCGATGGGCATCATCTGCATCACTTGCTTAATGGGTCCTAGTTTACTTATTGCTTCTAGTTGCTTATACATGTCTTTTAATGTGAACTTTCCACGAATCATTGATTCTACGTCTAAGTCTTCTGCGGCCGAACTTTCTTCCGCTCGCTCAATGAGGCTCTTGATATCTCCCATGCCAAGTAATCGAGATATGAACCTATCTGGATCGAATCTCTCTAAATCGTCTAACTTCTCACCTATTCCGATAAATGCTATTGAAGAATTTGTTTCTGAGATTGCTGATAGGGCTCCACCACCTTTAGATGTGCCGTCCAATTTTGTTATTATTACGCCAGTAATTCCAATTGCATCATCGAAATCCTTCGCATATTTACCAGCAAGTTGTCCCATTGCTCCATCTATCACGAGAAAATTTTGATCCGGCTTTACGAGCTTGTGAACTTGTTTAATTTCCTTGATCAAATCTGAATTGAGCGAATGGCGTCCTGCAGTGTCAATAATCTTCACATCACCCTTGAGTTCTTTTAGCCCATTTTTTATGATCGTAAGAGTATCGCTATCATTCTCGCCATAGAATAGTACGTTTATCTGATCGCACAGTTTTTTTAGCTGATCGTATGCCCCTGGCCTGTCAGAGTCAGCGCAAATGACGGCTGGTTTTAGTCCCTTTCTTTGGAAATATCTGGCGAGTTTCGCAACAGTAGTTGTTTTTCCGCCCCCATATAATCCAACCAGCAGGATTTTTTGATTTTTTAGTGGAACGTCCGTGCTCTTACCTATTACCTCTACCAACTCTTGATACACGATTCGAATAACATGCTCCCTTGGATTTGCCCCTGCAAGAGGTTTCTCCTTGAGAGATCTTTCCCTTATTCTCTTCGATAGGCCCATTACTAGCCCGACGTTCACGTCTGCTTGTAATAATGATCTCTGAATATCCTTGACCATTTCATCTATTGTGTGGGGATCTATCCTTCTGGCCCTAACTATCTTCTTGACCACATTTTGTAGTGATATACCTAGATTATCGATCAAATCTAATCCTCAAACAATCTATCAAATAACCATTCTGGCTGGAACTTTACTAGGTCATCGTATTCTTGTCCTGTCCCCAAAAAAAGTATTGGCGAACCAGTAGCATATGCTATAGAGATTGCTGCACCACCTTTCACATCCACGTCCGCCTTGGTAAGAATAGAGCCATTGATGTCAATCGTATCGTTGAACATCTTGGCCCGCACTACAGCATCGTTTCCAGCAATCGCCTCGTCGACAAAGATAACAAGATCAGGACGTGTCACCCTATGTATCTTCTTTAGCTGGTCCATCAAGCCCACCTTCGTATGTAGTCTACCGGCAGTATCTGCCAGCAAAACTTCTTTGTTTCTTGCCGTTGCATATTGAACCCCATCGTATATCACCGCAGTGGGATCAGCACCAATTTGGTGTTCAATTAGCTTAACGCCTAATCGCTTTGCATGGATGCCTATTTGTTCAGATGCCCCTGCTCTGTGCGTATCTCCAGCCGCGATGATGACTGAATGCCCATTCTTCTGCAGATGCTGAGCCATTTTTGCTATGGTAGTTGTTTTACCCACACCATTGACACCAACAAAAAGTATTTTTATCGGTTTTTTTGTATTCTTGATATACTCATCAAAATCAAAATATCTTACAGATAGAACCTTTTCTAATGTATCACGTATTGAATTCTCTAGTATTTCCTCAGCTTTTTTCCTTTTGGTATCTAAGAGCTTTGCTTTCACGGACTGTACTATTTCCTCTGCGACTGGCAATGCAACATCGCTTTCAATTAGACCTATCTCAAAATCCCAGAGCATCTTCTCTAGGTTCTTTTCATCTAATTCACGCTTAAGAAGTGTCGTTGCCTCTTTTTGAAAGGCATTAATTCTTTTTTTCACACCATCGAACATAGGTTACCCATACTGAGAGACTTTCAACTGCAAATTCTGCATTTCTTTGTTTATCTCATCTAGGTCCTTTCTAAGACGATCGAGCATCTTACCCATTTGATCTTTTCTTTTCACTAGACTTTGTCTTGCTTCCTCAACGCTTTTTTCTGCGCTTATACCAGCACCAAGTTCCATCAAAATTTGATCCGATGTTATTGAAGCATGAATATATGCTCCTGCACCGATCGGTACTAGCACCTCCCTGCTATCCTTTACATCTTCCAGTCTATCAAAGACATGAATGGCATTATCACTTGCACGGATCGAAGCGTCCATCAAGACTATTTCCTGTTGGTATGCCTCTGCGCTGGCTTGATATCTTTGTAGTTTTGCTAGCATATTCCGAAGTTCCTCTTCACTAATCGTTCTTTCTGCCATTATCGTTCCTCTCTGACTGAATGAATTTTTATGAGATTTCTTTTTAGACCATGCTGGCTACCGACCAATGAATAGATTCTCTCAATTGCAGTTCTTTCATTTTGACTTGGAACTCGTTTCCTAAACCTTTCCCATTCTCTTCCTGCTTTGAACTCCCCTTCTATGACAAACATAATCATATTTTATCACCCAAAACTAAGAGCATCTTCTATTCTACCAAGCTCGTGCCCTGTTGTCTTTGATCCTATGACATATCCTTTCGAGTTTGCCAATAAAGCTGAACCAATCAATCCAGAACCGTGGTTTACGGTGCCTATGTCCACCGGCAAATCAAAAATATTTTCAAGAAACCCTATTTCTGATGTGGATGCTTTTGGATGTACCAAGACCCCTTTGTTCGTTGCAACAGCAGCCATTCCAACGGTTTTTAAGTTAGCAATCGTTCCTTTATATACATCCACTTTTAGCGTATTTTTTACTGTTTCTATCGCTTTTCTATCCATAAACGGATGCACCAATGCTACATTATCATTTACCAAAATAAGATTACCAGCAGCGGTCATCTTACCGGGCAATCTGGCAACAGGGGCATATTTCTCTATCATTGCGATTTCCTCTTTGAGAACATAAGGAGATGTTACAAAACCATGTGAGTTTCCAGCTATTAGAGAGCCCAATACGGAGCTCCCACCGATGAAAGTCCTGACAGATTCAACTCCTAAGGAATTACACGCATTTTGAACTGCCCTATTTGGGATATCCGGTGGTGATATTATTACCTCATCCGTGCTTTTGGCGAATACCCCAATAAATGGATTTCCATTGAAGCTTAATCGCCTTAACATGTGAATAGCCTATACAACTTCTGCTTCAACAACTCCGTCTTCGAACTTCATTGCTTTAATCCGAATCTTCGCTGGGGGTTTTTTGCTACCCCTCTCCCAGATAATCTCGTTTATCGACTTGTCCAAGTGGATTTTTTCTGGATCGGCTTTCATATGCTTTTCTAGATAGTTTCTGATCTCTTTAATCGATCTATTGCATCTTTGCCATCTTGGTACCCTTTTTACAGCCCTCAGGGGAATCGTATATATTTGTTCTCCGTCAACCATGTTTTCTCCTAGATATTCAGGTCACTTCGCCTCCAATGCCTCCTTTTTGGATGCGTCGTAACAGCCCTGTTTGTTTTCATTATAACCCATACAGGAACCCTTCTATTTTGATTGGTCGCTTTCGACAACCTAATCTTCCTACCTTTTGTCTTCTTACTCAACTTCCTCACCTAAAGACGTTTTGACCATCTTTAAATCTTGGGGTTTTCAAGATGTTTTACTCTCCCTCATTTTAATTACCCTAGAATGAGTATGATCTCGTGGAAATATTCTTAGCACTTTATCCTCTCCATATAGGTTTTTTATTTCTTCCCTAAGCTCGAATTCATACTCGGCACCAATCATTAAATCGCCTTTCTTTTCCTCAATCTCGAAATACATGTCCACTAATACATTAATAGTTTTTCTACCATATCCTTCCAAAGGACGTATATATTGGATATTAAACCTACTTTCAATGCTCATTACTTCAGATGTGCTTAGAACTGGTGTCCTGTCATCACGCCTAACTCCATCTGCGATCGTTTTTATATCGGGAAGGCTTGCCAAGTACTCCAATGCATGCCAATGTATAAACTTGATCCCGTTCTTCGGAAACCCTTCATTTACTATTAAACGCGTCGCATCTTGAAGTATTTGGGGGTCCAATTTTAAGACTTTATGTGGAAATCCAAGTTCATTCGCAACCGAACGAGCAATATGCCATGTAGGAAGAGTGCCGAAGTTACACGTGACCAACTCAACATCAAAGAATTGCCCAAGCATAATTGCTGCAAGCGAACTATCTTTTCCGCCGCTGAACAAAACTGAAACTTTCATATTCTTCTGATATTTATGTCCTTCTTCTTTGGCTGAAGCAGGAGGAGTATTCGTTTTAATTGATCATCATTGACCTGCTGGCGAATCTGACCACTCTGAACAAGTGCTATCAATTGAAGTTCAACTTGGTCTGCAAACGAGGGTCTTGTCGTTCTTACGCTATTTAACCTTTCGCGTGCCTTTGGAGTCAATATCGAACGCAGGATGCTCTGCTTTTTAGCTTGTAACTCCTCTTTTGCCGCTTCTTCTTGAGCTATTCTAATTTGCTCTTGCTTAAGTTCTTCTAGTTTTTTCCTCCTTATACCCTCTAATTCGTCATTCGTCATATACATCAATACTTTTCAAGGCCTGGAACCTCTTTTACGAGTTCTTTCTTAACTTCATTCGCGATGTTGTCTAGGAATGATTGTCCCTGAGGGGATATCACCCTACCGCCCTTCATCTTCCTAACATACCCTAATTTTTCCAATTGCTGGAGTTCCTCTCTTATAATGGATCCACTACCCTTCAAAAATCGCCCTGGTTTTGATCCTCGGTTCCCACTACCACCATAGAACGATCTGAGTCTTGAAACCCCGACTGGCCCATCTACATAAATACGTCGAAGTATTGACGCACACCTCACATACCACCAGTCTTCGCTTGAGGGCGGCATCTCCTTATGTACACCTGTTTTAACATATACTGACCAATCAGGGGGAGTTATTTTTTCTTCGTTTTTTAGCTGCTTTGCTGCTTTTTTTATAAGAGCAGAAGCAGGTACATCGTAAATTGTCGTCATCTTTGACCTCCATTGGAATGATAGCTGATTAATTTATCGCTTTCTTTTTAAATTATACGGTAGTAAACCTCTAAAACTTCCATAAATCACCTGGTAGGATCTTACCTATCCCTGAGTTCAAATAGAAATCATAGGTTTCTCGTCTTAGTGCATCTTTCATGATATCACCAAGAACTGACCAGGTTTATAAGAGGGGTTTACAATCACTACTAGTAATATCTTTGCATCAGTTCTGATTTTACGATCCAGTAAGAGCTTAAGATCTTAGAAATCATTATCGCAGGAGAATAGGTGCAATACTCAGTAAAGAGCCATTGAGTCGCCATAAATAGCTAAGATAGTGGCTAAGGAATGCCTTAGTATTATCTTTGAAATCGTTTAAATCGAATAATGCATAATAGAACATTTCTGTCTTACAAGCGATATATTTTTCTTCAATTCTTTAATCATATGGGTATCGCATCTGCTTCTCGCAAACGAGACATGTTATGGCTACGTGTGTTCCGCGTAGTCTAACTCTTGCATTGTTACCAGGCATCAAATAAGAATAACAATGTCGACACATTCGTCTTTTTAGCCCCTTAGGAATCTTGACATTATGCCTCATGCCTATTTTTCTTGCCAAGTGAACATATCTATTGCTCCTATCAGGATGTTTATCAAACTCTTGGTCGGCTAATTCAAATAATCTTTCAATTCGTTGTCTTGCCATGTCTTGAAGCCAATCTTTTTTTCTCATTTTCATGCGCCGACCGGGATTTGAACCCGGGTCGTAGGCTATCTCCCACTTTCCCATCAACGATTTTACACGAAGCGGAAAAGGATTGTTGGAAGGCCCAAGTCATAACCACTAGACTATCGGCGCTATTCAGCAACTTTCGTATTAACGAACTCTTAATTAATATGCCTAAACGATAATAAATGTTGACGATGACAAGGTATATCCATCTTCATGCTTATCATGCAGGTCAATGTGAACCGAAGAGATGTACATCCTTAAAGCTTGTCCGATTTGGCTTGTTGAAGTTGCATAGAAAAGCGGAAAAACTGCCTTTTGGTTCAATATTACTTGATCCTTTGGCGAATAAATCCTTATCTCCAGTTGATGAGAGCGGATTAAGATACGGCATAGTAGTGCTGGACTGCTCTTGGAAAGAAGTGGAGAAAGTATTTCCAGCACTCAGCGGAAAACGTATGCTTCATAGGGCGCTACCATATCTTCTGGCTGCAAACCCTGTGAGCTATGGTAAACCATTTAAGCTGAGCAGCGTTGAAGCATTGGCTGCCGCTTTGTATATACTTAACCGAAAAATACAAGCAAGACAAATTCTAAGCAAGTTTGGCTGGGGGCTAAATTTTTTGGAGCTGAATCGAGCGCCATTAGAAGAATATTCGAAGGCAAAGAGTAGCGCAGAAGTGATTGGGATTCAGGAAGGTTATATGTGATTTTAGACTTTCAATAGCACATAAGATACAAAATTACCCCAAACCCTTAAATCATCCTGCTACAAAAGGCATGGACATCGTTAAGGTTAAGTGTTAATATTGAAGTTATAGTGACCGTTAAAATATCATACTTAATTGAGGTATTATCATGGCGAGATTTCCAGAGGCAGAGAAAAGAATTCTTAACTTAAAAATCTGTATGAAGTGTAATGCACGTAATCCTATTAGGGCGACAAGATGCAGAAAATGTGGTTATGAAGGATTGAGAATGAAGTCCAAGGAGAGTAAGAAGTGATATGAATGTGGAAAAGCTTCTCACTGAAATCATCGAAAAAGACGGTGTAGCTCATCTGACATTGATCGACCCCGACTCTCAGACGGCAGAAAGGTCGGCAGAAATTGCTGCCGATGCCACCGTTGGAGGTACGGATGCGATTATGATCGGTGGCTCTGTGGGTGCTGGAGGCTCACAGCTTGACCAAGCGGTATTGGCGATAAAAGAGAGAACGGATTTGCCAACAATCCTCTTCCCAAGCGGAGTAAGCGGCCTCAGCAAACATGCAGATGCAGTTTTCTTTATGAGTTTATTGAACTCCAGAAACGTCATGTATATAACTACCCATCAGGCCCTAGGAGCGCCAATAATTAAAAGATATGGATTGGAGCCGATACCAATGGCATATCTCCTAGTCTTTCCAGGAGGGACAGCTGCTTGGATAGGCGACGCTAAGCTGATACCCAGAGAAAAGCCAGAGTTGGCAGTTGCATACGCCCTAGCTGCCAAATATCTTGGGATGCGGTGGATATATCTGGAAGCGGGGTCTGGTGTAGAAAAGCCAGTTCCAACGTCTTTGATTAAATCAGTCAAAGAAGCGATTGGAGATACAAAGGTCATCGTGGGCGGTGGGATCAAAGATAGCGTTACTGCAAGGAAATGTGCCGAGTCAGGCGCAGACGCCATCGTCACAGGAACGGTTGTAGAAGAGGGTAACGTACAGCCCAAGATCAAGGAAATCGTCAGGGCGGTTAAGAAATAAATTTAATTTATTATATTATTGTTTATTCTTTCTTCGATTTCTGCCACTCGATGTAGTTACAATATGGGCATCCCAAGTCCCATGGCCTACGCCCTTTAGCGATTATCCTTAAATGATGGAGCCCGTGTTCCTCGCAATCTTTGCTTGTTACTATTATTGTTCCGCTCTTGGGTAATGGAAGTGAGAACGTGCAATCAGGATAGCCTGTACATCCGATAAAACGACCCCTCTTGGACCTCCTTATCATAAGATCTGAGCCGCAATCTGGACATTTGCCTACTATTTTATCCTCCCTTAGCCCCTCTTGGAGTGTTCTGGAAACATGATCCTTGCTTCCGTTTAACTTTTCAAATATTGTGTCAAGCATCTCCCTGGATTCTTGGACAACATTTTCTTCTTCAATCAGGCCCTCTGCGATTTTATCCATGTCCTTATCAAGTGTGGAAGTCATATCTGGCTTTGTAATCGGAGCAGCATATCTCTCCAACGTTTCGATGACTGCATATGCAGTACTCGTAGGTACCAAAGGATTCCCATAAACATATCCGCGTGCATAGAGTTTGCTAATCATCTCATGCCGTGTGGATTTTGTTCCAAGCCCCAGATCTTCCATCTTTTTTATCAGACCACCCTGCTTGTACCTTTTTGGTGGCTGGGTTTCCTTCTCCGCTAGGTCTACCTTTATGATATCCAATGTTTCACCCTCCTTTAAGGAGGGCAAGATATTCTCTTTGATTTTATAGTATGGATAATACCACAACCATCCGTCCTCAAGCAATCTTGATCCATCCGCATTGAAAATTTCACCATCTATTTCCACGGTCACTTTGGTCATTTCCCAGACCGCGGGGGATGCGAATGACGCAAAGAATCTTCTTACGATCAGTTCATAAATCTTCCATACATAAGTGTTTAAGTCCTTCTTGGTGGCAACTGAAACCGGATGTATCGGTGGATGATCGGTAGCTTCTTTTTTACCCCTTGTGGGTTTTAACATCTCTTTCCTTAGCAGCGATTCTGCATAGTCCCCAAAATCGCTCTCTGTGAACATTTTTATGAGGCCCATAAAATCAAGGCTTTTGGGATAGACCGTGTTATCTGTCCTAGGGTAGCTGATCCATCCGTTGATATACAAGCTTTCAGAAACTCTCATCGCATTAGCGGGTGTGAAACCTATCGAGCTGGCGGCCCTAAGGAATTCTGTGGTATCAAATGGCGCTGGTGGCGCCTGATTTTTTTTCCTACTTTCCAGTTTAGATATAATGCCCTTGGAACCGAGTCTTGAAATGATAATCTCTGCCTTCTCCCGCTCTAAAAAACGCTCTTTTTCGTGCTTTGCGGTTAATTCCCCGCTATTCTTGCAAGTAACATAGATCTCCCAATAAGGGGTAGGCTCAAAAGCTTCTATCTGCTTCTCCCTTTCGACCAACAATGCCAACAAAGGGGTCTGAACCCTTCCTACCGAAAGGAAGTTTTTACCTAGGCGACGTGAAGACAGAGAAACGAATCTTGTTAGGGCTGCACCCCATACTAAATCTATCTTCTGGCGTGCCTCTCCTGCTGATGCAAGATTGAAGTCTATCTTCGTCGGATTGGAGAATGATTTATTGATTTCAGAAGGAGTTATCGCAGAGTATCGCACTCTATCGGTTGGAATTGAAGACGGGATCAATCTCAATGCCTCCACTCCTATCAACTCCCCCTCCCGATCATAATCAGTGGCAATTGTTATGCGGGATGCACCCTTTGCCAACTTCTGCAACGCAGAGATTATCTTTTTCTGGGTGGGTACCAATACGATTTTGGCACCTATCAGTTCCTGTGGTTCGACATCTGACCATTTATTATACTCCGGTGGAAAATCCACATTGAGGATGTGTCCGCTCAACCCAATGACTACTGATTCGGGATATTCGTAGGTATTTACTCCGTTAACTTTTTTCTGTTTCGCATTTCCTTTAGAGAGAATCTGTGCGATTCTCTTCGCTGTGTTATGTTTCTCAGTGACAATCAGGTGCATTGGAATTTCTCCTAGGTATATCCTTTTGCCATGCTTGTCTTTTTATCTTATAATAAACTTTGTGCATTGGTCGTCATATATTTAAGTGAATAGAGTAATTAAAGAACGACCTTTATACTTGAATGAATTTGAACTCTGGGGTTGTGTGTAAATGCCTGAAATTAGTTACGGAGATATAATAACTGAATCACTTAAAAAAGATGCATTTAGTAAAAGAAGCTTGCCAATGATCGGACTTTCAGTTCTCGGAGCCCTCATTTTTACCTCGGTTTGGTTTTTCTTTGTCGGGTATCTAATTGAGAATTTTGGAGTTATAACAACATCACCACAAATTATGTTGTTAGAATTATTACCGTGGGGTTTCATGCTCTTTCTACTTATAATAGTACTTTCTGTTTTAGAGTTGTTTTTCGGAGGAATAATTATAAAACAGGTAGGGGAAGAGGACATAGGAGAACAAGTCTCCTTAATGAACGCTCTCGACTTCACAAAAGGCAAGATCTTAAGTTTAGTGGGTGCAACACTCCTCATAATCGTTGTTTCTGTTTTCTTTGGTCTTGTGAGCATAATTCCTTACATTGGCCCTTTTTTAAATTTTGTTATATCCATTCTAATAGGTCTGGCGGTCTTTGTGACATATCCCTACATAATTTTAGGTGAAAGTAGAGCTATTGATTCAATTTCCGCAAGCATTCGCCATTTTATTGATAATGCATTACAAGTCTTTATTATGTGGATTCTATCGACTGTTGTGGGTCTGGTTGTAATGTTCATATTTGCGGTGCCATTTTTGATAGCAATTTTTTTCTTTATCTCCCAGACTATTGGGTCAAAACCTCAAGACATTCTTTCCCAAGTAGTGAATTCGATGCCGATCATATTGGTACCTATACTTATTCTGGCGGTTGGGAGCGCAGTAGTCACAGTGTTTTCGTACGGTGTAACAGCAAGGTATTACGATAAAGCAGTTAAAGGGAAAAACCAGGAAGAATAGTGCATGAATTAACATCCCAACTTCTTTTTGAGTAATTCGCTAACGGTATTCGGATCCGCTCTACCACGCGTTTTTTTCATAACTTGTCCCATTAGGTAATGTAACGATTCTTCCTTACCGCCTAGATAATCCTGAACTGCAGCAGGATTCTCCTCTAGGACTAGAAGGACTATATTTTCGCTAGCATCTGTTTCAATCTTCAGCAAACCTTTACGATCGACAATCTCCGACGGTTTTCCCCCTTCATCCATTATCGTTCGTATGATCTGCACTGCGCCATTTTCCGTGATTTTATCTTTTTCTAACATTTGCAAGATTTGAATAATGTGATCCGGCGAAAATGCACTTATATCTAGATCTCGATAGTTCAATTCCCCTTTTAGGACGTCTGCTATCCATGTTGCGCTTAATTTCGCATCTAGCTCAGTTGCGACAATCTCAAAGAAATTTGCTAACCCCAGCTCTGAGATCAGCACTTTCGCATGGTTATCTGAGATGCCATACTTAAGAACAAATCTCTTGCGCTTGGCATCTGGCAACTCTGGTAAAGTTTTCTTGATGTCATCAACTCTATCTAATATAGTAAACGGAACTAAATCTTGCTCAGGAAAGTATCGGTAGTCTTCCTCTCCTTCCTTCGTCCTAAGAGAGATCGTAACCCCTCGAGCTTCATCAAAGTGACGAGTCTCCTGGACTACTTTGACACCTCTCCTCACCAGATTGTTCTGTCGCACGATCTCGAACAATAACGCCTTCTCCACTCCTTTATATGAGGAGATATTCTTTATTTCTGCTCTTGCACCACCAGCCAAGGATATATTGGCATCTGACCTCAGTGAACCTTCCAGAGAACTATCAAACACATCCAGATATTCCAGGATGTTTTTTAACTTGTTTAAAAATATTCGTGCCTCTTTTGGCGTACGCAAGTCTGGTTCTGTCACAACTTCCAACAGTGCCATACCAGATCTATTGTAGTCAATAAGAGAATACCTGGACCTATCTATCGTACCCACATGAATCAATCTGCCTGGATCCTCCTCCATATGCACTCTCTTAATCCTTATTTCTCTTTCTACGTCTTCTATCTCGATATTAATTTTTCCATCGATAGCAATTGGATAATCATATTGAGATATCTGGAAGCCCTTAACCAAGTCAGGATAATAATAGTTTTTCCTATAGAACATCGTCCATTCTTCTATTTCGCAGTTCAAAGCCAATGCAACTTTTATGGCGCTATCAACAGCTTTCCTATTTATCACCGGCAGAGTTCCGGGCAGTCCTAAGCAAACAGGACATGTGTGAGTATCAGGCTCAGAGTCATGATATTTTGTAGAGCACGAGCAAAAAAGCTTAGATCTTAACTTGTTCAGTTGTATATGAATCTCCAAGCCGATTATAACATCTTTCATGTATCACACCCGCCCCCCTGCTCAAAAGCATACGCGGTTCGTAGGACTGTGGCTTCATCGAAGTGACGCCCGATGATCTGCATGCCGATCGGTAATTTTCCTGAAAAACCACATGGAACGGAGATAGAAGGCACGCCTGCCAAGTTTATGGGAACGGTATTCACGTCCGCCAGGTATAATGCTAGTGGATCTCCTATCTTCTCGCCTATTTTGAATGCAGGGAATGGCATGGTTGGCGTTATCAACACACTTGTGTCTTTCAGCGCAGATTCAAAGTCGCGTTTGATTAAAGTGCGCACTTTTAGCGCTTTGAGGTAATATTTGCCATAATAACCAGCTGAGAGCGCATATGTTCCCAAAAGAATCCTTCGCTTCACTTCTTCACCAAAACCCTGTGCTTTTATCTCTGAAAACGTGTTATGCCAATCCTTGTCTTTTTCCAAACGAAGACCATACCTAAGTCCGTCAAATCGTGCTAGGTTTGACGAAGCTTCACTCATCGCAATTATGTAGTAAGCTGCCAGAGAGTATTTGGTGTGCTTCAAGCTGATTTCCGTATAGGATGCCCCCATGTCTTCCAGAGTCTTGATACCTTTCCATACTGCTTTTTCAACGTCTTCATCGATGCCTTCGCCGAAATACTCCTTTGGAACGCCTATTTTAACATCAGACACATCGTACCTAAGCGCTTTTAGGTATTCACATTTTTCATTTATCGAGGTGGAATCTTTTGAGTCGTAACCTGCGATTACGTCAAGAAGGAGCGCAACGTCCTTTACATTGCGAGCAAAGGGACCTATTTGCTCTAATGAATTGGCATATGCGATCAATCCGTATCGAGAAACTAAGCCATATGTGGGCTTCAAACCCACAACTCCGCAAAAGGATGCAGGACATCGAACCGATCCGCCGGTGTCTGATCCAAGTGCGATGGGGGCTTCTCCACCCGCCACAGCTGCAGCGCTTCCTCCAGAAGAGCCTCCTGGCACTCGTTTAAGGTCCCAAGGATTTCTAGTAGGTCCGAAATAGCTGGTTTCTGTAGAGGTGCCCATTGCAAACTCATCCATGTTGGTTTTTCCGATGATGATTGCGCCTTCCAATTTCAATCGCTCAATCACATGCGCATCGTATGGGGGGACGTATCCCTCTAGAATTTTTGAGCCACATGTGGTTTGTATACCCTTGGTGGAGATAGAATCTTTGATCCCGATTGGGATACCTCCAAGCATTCCTTTCGCTCCATTTTTATCCAAAATTCTTGCCTCTTCCAAGGCGATCTCCTTTGAGAGAGTTATAAAAGCATTTAATTTGCTGCGCTCGATTTTGTCGAATGTGGAGTGTATAGTTTCTTCCACAGAATTCCCACTATTGAACAGTTCTCGCATCCCATTGATGTTCATGCTAAACAATCCTGGGACCCTTGAAATATCCCCTCTCTTTCTTTGGCGCATTTTCAAGCGCACCTTCTTGACTAATTGATTTCTTCGCTACATCATCTCGAAAAACGTTGGTAATACCCAAAATATGATGTGTGGGTGGGACATCGGCTTCAACCTCATCCAGTGTCTCAAAATAATCCAATATGTAGTTTAGCTGCTTCGTGAACTTCTCTTTTTCCTCCTCTGTAAGCTTTATCCGGGAAAGCCAGCTAATATGCTCTACATTTTTCTTTGTGATCATGTTTCATCTCGTAACTTTTTCACCACTCTTTCAACCTGCTCCACTGCAGCTCCAATGTAATTTTCTGGATTCATAAGATGCTCGATTTCATCTTTGGAAAGATGTTTGATAATATCTTCGTTTTCAATGAGCGAATCTATCATGTGCTTACCGGTTTTGCGGGCATTCATCGCACATGTTCTAAGGATGTCGTGCGCCTGCTGCCTACCAATTTGCTTCGCCAACCCCATCATCACTGACTCAGACATGTTAATTCCCTTTAGAAGGTCAAGATTTTTTCTAATGTTTTCAGGATGTAATTGAATATTTTGTATGATTGCTACCATAGTATTGATCGTATGATCGGTCAATATCATGACCTCTGGAAAAATGACTCGCTCACAGGAGGAGTTCGTAAGGTCACGTTCGTCCCATAGCGTGTTGTTCAACAAGGCAGGTTCTACTTGGGCCCTGATAACTCTGGCCAGACCACATACCTGCTCTGACTTAATAGGATTGCGCTTATGGGGCATCGTAGAAGATCCTACTTGCCTTGGTCCAAAGACTTCTTCGACCTCAGCAATCTCGCTTCTCTGAAGATTTCTCAGGGCGATTCCGATTTTATCAAGTGTAGTTGCGACATTTGCCAAAAACATCACAAGCTCTGCGTATCTATCACGTTGTACAAGCTGATTCGAGACATCTACAGCACCCAATCCAAGGTATTGCATCGTTTTATCTTTAATCTCTATGTAAGAGGATCCAAAAGAGGCCCCAGTGCCTGATGCACCACTCATCTGACCGACCAGAATTCTTGGTTTCAATTGACTCAAGCGTTGAAGATGTCTTCCGACCTCGGATGCCCAGATGGCAAATCGAAGTCCGTATGTGGTGGGAACTCCAATCTGGCCATGGGTTCTGGATACACATAAAGTATGCTTGTGCTCCACTGCACGATCCACTAATACATCCTTCAATTCTCTCAATCTTTTTTCTATTATATCGATTCCGTCTCTCAGTTGCAAAGCAAGTGCAGTATCCAATATATCATTTGATGTCGCACCAAAGTGAACCCACTCGCCGGCATCACCACATTGCTCTGCCAGAGAGAGTACAACAGCCATCAGGTCATGTCCGATGTTGTCTTCGATGTCCTTGACACGATCCACTTTTACCTTATTTAGATTGGCAGCAATCGTATTTGCAGCATCTTTTGGTATCAGCCCAACATCTGCTTCTGCTCTTGCCAGTGCAGACTCTACCTCAAGATACTTCTGTAGCCTCACCTCTTCTGTCCAGATTCTTTTCATCTCGGGCGTGCCATATCTGAATTCAATTGGATGAATTGCCATATCGATCTCCCGAAAAAACTATTGCCCCTGATGATTAAAGTATTTACCTTATTCTAAGTGTATTTTATTAAATTATTGTTGAGTGAGTGGAAAATTGATGAGACATATTAAAATTTATTCTTTAGAAGATATGGACGAGAAAAATACTGTTAAACTGTTAAGATTAGTGAAAGATAAATAATTGATTTTATTAAATTCTACATACTCGTTTTCTTTATTCAAATCCAGACGAATCTGGTTTTTTCCTTTGAGAACGTTGCACTAAAAAGTAATCATTATTTTCAGTCTTCAATTTACCAAATATCGTAGATTAAACTCAATGAAGATCGGTTATTAAAAGTTGTTTTATTTTTTTAATATCTGCAAAAAAACCCTAAAAATATATATAGCTAAGCAATAATATCATTTGGAGGTGATTGCCCTGGCAGAAAAAAGCACATTAGACTGGGTTACTTTAGTTCTGGTCATTATCGGCGGTCTCAACTGGGGACTAGTTGGATTACTACAGGTAGATCTTGTGGAATTGATTCTAGGATCAATCCCAATACTGCAACGAATTGTATATGTTTTAGTTGGAGTTTCAGCAGCATATATGATATACACTGTAACCAGAAAATAAATAACTATTTTTAATTTTTTATTTTTTTTTGATAACAAAATAATTTCGTTATAATCTATGTTTATGTAAAGAATTCATGCAATAATTAAAAGAATTCAAAAGCATAAAAAACCTTAAAAAGACTAAAGAATTCTGTTATTTTTGATATTTCATGTTGTTGTATGTTGCAGGATTTTCAAATGAATTCTAATAAAAAAATTTTTGATAGTAGGCTAAAATAACCGAAAGAGGTGATATAATTTCTTATAAATGAAATGATCTTCATTTTATTAACTTAATGGCTTTTAACGCACTTTTTTCTTTATCTTTTATTTCTAACATTATATCGAAATCTATACCTTTTGTACCTATTATGAATTTCTTGAATAATCTCATATCTATGTGTTCGTTATGTGTTCCCTTCTTTGAACCTATCTTTTGATTACTGTAGTCAACCATCATTTTTCCGTCCCTCTTTTTCCAGGTGTTCTCCGCCCTTAAAATAGCATGTCGAATGTTCTCTCCGTTATTTAAGCATTGGTGATGAAAAGTGTCAAAAACAATTGGAAGTTCCGCCTTTTTACTGATTGCCAGACAATCTTTTAGACTGTAAGATTTATCGTCGTTCTCTATTGCAAGTCTTTTGCGTATTTTGTGGCTTAATTCATCGTAATTTTCAATAAATCTCTCAATAGATTTTTCTTTATCCCCATAAACTCCACCAATATGTATCTGTACTTTTGCAGTGCTGTTAAGACCCATTGTATCCAAAACACTGCAATGGTAATCCAATTCCTTAATGCTTCTTTTCACTATTGCTTTATCTTTTGCATTTATTATAACAAACTGGTCAGGATGCATAGAAATCCTAATATC
>JAAEEL010000007.1 GCA_013415795.1 Methanocellales archaeon
ATAGTCCTGCTCTTCGGAGCGACTAAGCTACCAGAGCTAGCGAAATCCATGGGCAAGTCTATGGGCGAGTTCAAGAAGGCACAAAAAGAAGCAGAGATAGAGCTGAAGCATTTTGAGCGATCCTTAGGGGACACCACCTTAGACGAGAAGAAGGTTAAGATAAAGAAAACAGCAGAAGAACTTGGCATCGATACCGAAGGCAAGACAGACGATGAATTGCTGGATGCCATTCAGGACACGCTGAGCAAGAGAGAGGAAGTAAATTAATTTTGGAGCGGGGTGGGGTAGTCAGGAGATCCCGACGGGCTCATAGCCAACTTTTAAATAAAAGGTTGTTTTTTGCCCCACAGAAACGCCTTCATTCTTCAAAATAAGAAGATAAGGCAAATCAAAAGTGATAAACTCACAAATGCTCGACAGCACCCTAAAAATCATGGTTAAGGCAGAAATCCTCCGATGGAGGAGATTACTAATCCTTGAAGGATTAACCTTTCTGTGGTTGGTGAGAGACCCGTAGATCGGTGGTTCAAATCCACTCCCCGCTATTATCGGCCCAGGAAAGTATTAACTAAATTAAATTAGATTTTCATAAAAAAATTAAGATGAAAACAAACCTATTCCACCTTGATTGAAGTCCTATCTTTTTTAAGATTCACTCTCTTGAGAGTTACATCTAGAACACCATTCTTGTAGCTGGCTTTTGCACTGTTGGTGCGTACACTTACCGGTAGTTTTACCTTTTCGGAGTATTCTATATTTTCAGTCTTAGCACTAATGTCCAGTGAAGTTTCAGTTGCATCTAATTTTATATCCTCTTTATCAACGCCAGGCATCTCTGCAATCACATGGACTTCGTCTTCTGATTCAAATACGTCGATGATGGGCTTTCTTTCACCTATTTCGAATCCATGACTAGATGGGTGTATGTTTCCGAACTCTTGAATATCTGGCTCCTCACCAGGTCTTTGCGTTAGCGAAAATCCATAGATAAATGGTTTACTCTTCATCTCATCCATGTCTATGGATTCAAACATTCGCTCTATTATCTCTTCCAAGTTTCCGAATATGTTGTAATCTCCTGGTATCCTATCTTTTTTCTTCATATTTTATGCACCTCATGCATATGCATACTTGTCGAAATCTTCAGTATTGGCCATATCCTCAAACTTTTCGAAGGTCGCTCTTGATACTGCAGGTTTTACCTTTTTAATCGCGGCATCAAAGTGCTCCTTTTTTATCACGATGTTTTTGGCACCCTCTTTTATATGTTCTGGCTCCACTCCTGATTCAATAAACTCTCGTAGTGCAAGCATTACTGCCTCTCTGCATATTACCTCTATATCTGCGCCTACATATCCACTTGTATTTTTAGCTAAATCTTTTAGGTCAACGTCATCTACTATGGGCTTACCCTCTAGATGTATGCTGAAAATCTTCTCCCTCGCTTCTTCGTCAGGAGGCCTGATATAGATCAATCGGTCGAGCCTACCAGGACGTAGAAGTGCCTGATCTATCATGTCTGGTCTGTTGGTTGCAGCCAAAACTACAACGTCTTTCAGCTCCTCTAATCCATCCAACTCAGTGAGTATCTGGCTAACGACACGTTCCGTCACATGAGAGTCTGAACTACCCCCTCTTGTAGGGGCGATCGAATCCATCTCGTCTAAGAATATTATCGTTGGGGCCGATTGTCTTGCTTTTCTGAAGATTTCTCGGACAGCCTTCTCTGATTCACCAACCCACTTTGAAAGTAATTCAGGACCTTTGATAGAAATGAAGTTCGCATTACTCTCATTGGCAACTGCTTTTGCGAGCATCGTCTTGCCGGTTCCGGGTGGACCAAATAGCAATATACCTTTGGGAGGCTCTGTGTGAAGAGTTTCGAACACTTCGGGATAATCAAGTGGCCATACCACCGCCTCTATGAGCTCCTGTTTAGCTTTCCCAAGACCACCGATATCCTTCCATTCTACCTTGGGGACTTCGATGAAAACCTCTCTCATCGCTGATGGCTCAATGTTTTTAAGAGACTCACTGAAACCCTCCTTCGTGACGATTAATTTTTCAATTACCTCGGGAGGAATATCCTTTTCAATGTCTATTTCCGGCAAAATTTTACGTATTGCGTGCATAGCCGCCTCCTTGCACAGTGCTGCTATGTCTGCGCCTACAAAACCATAGGTTATGTCTGCCAGCTCTTTTAGGTCGACGTCCTCCGAAAGAGGCATACCTCTTGTATGTACTTGAAGAACTTCATAACGTCCGTTTCTGTCTGGAATTCCAATTTCGATCTCTCTGTCAAATCTTCCACCTCTTCGCAAAGCAGGATCAAGCGCATTTGGTCTGTTGGTAGCACCGATCACTATAACCTCTCCTCTTGCTTTTAGTCCATCCATAAGAGAAAGGAGTTGGGCAACTACGCGACGTTCCACTTCTCCGGTCACTTCTTCTCTTTTCGGAGCAATTGCATCTAATTCGTCAAGAAAGATTATGGATGGGGCAGACTTTTCAGCCTCATCGAAAATGTCTCGGAGTTGTTTTTCGCTCTCACCGTAGAATTTGCTCATGATCTCCGGACCGCTGATGGGTATAAAGTTCGCATCCGTCTCTCCTGCAACGGCTTTCGCGATCATAGTTTTACCGGTTCCCGGTGGTCCATAGAGTAGCACTCCTTTTGGTGGGTCGATGCCCAATTTCTGAAATATCTCTGGGTGTCTGAGTGGAAGCTCTATCATCTCTCTTATAAGGGAAATTTCACGTTTTAGTCCACCAATATCCTCGTACGTTATCTGTGGTGCTGTCCTTTCTACTTCCTCAACGGGCCTTTCTTGTAAAATGATCCGTGTATTTTTTGATGTTATCACGATTCCGGATGGCTGCGTTGTTGTTACTATGAATGTGAGAGGACTGCCCATCATCTCCATCCTTATTTTTTGTCCTTTAATTACGGGGCGGCCTTCCAGTATCTTCTCCAACTGATATCCAATCACTTTAATAACTTCTTTTCTGATTTGAACTGTAGGTGCGACTGTTATGCGGTTTGCCTCTTTTGCATCCACTTTGCTTACTTTAACTTTATCATCTATGCCAACGGCTGCATTGTTCCTGATGTTGCCGTCTATTCTGATAATCTCTTTGCCTGTATCGTCAGAATATCCGGGCCATACTATGGCAGCAGCCGTATGTTTACCTTGTATCTCGATGGTATCACCGCTCACGAGTCCCAGCTTTTTCATGGTGACCATGTCTATTCTGGCGATCCCCCTTCCAGCATCCCTATGGTATGCTTCCGCCACTTTTAGCGTGACTTCTTCTGACATTTCTCTCTCACCTGATATACCATTTTTTTTGTCTTTCTGCTATGACTCTTTTTTCTTTCAACCGATTAAGACTTCTTTCGATTTTGTTGACAGAGATGTTTAATTCCTCTGAAAGCATCTCTGGTGTTTTGGATTCTCCCACCAAAGCCAATAGCATCTCAGCTTCTATGGGATCTGATGTTATCCGATCGATCATTTCGGAGCATATGTTCATAAGCTCAACGATCCTTGCTTGAGCGGACCTTTGTGCTAGTTTCAATTCTCTGCGTAATGAGTGCAATCGCCGTAGTTCTTCATTATGATTCAGCAGTGCGTTCATCGAACCGTACTCCTGCCTCAGCTTTCTGCGCTCTTCGGCGTTTATCATGATTGAGTTTGTCTCTACCCCATACATGTAGGGTGATACGGATACCTCTAGTTGGACATTATCTGCGATATGAAAGTATTTGCGCCGTCTGGCGTTGGAGCATTCGATGAGACCTGCCTTTTCCAACATGTCTAGATGTCCCAGGATGGCTTTAGGACCTACGTTCAGCTGATCTACGATCTCGGAGATATAATAGGGTCTATGGGAAAGCAGTTTAAGTATCTTTCTCCTGTTTTCGTTGCCCAGTATGTCCAGCAGTTTAGCAGAATCCATAGCTCTCACTAACTTTAAGTTAGTAACCTTAAGTTAGCGATTATAATATATAAAGATTTCTATTGGTGCATCTGTTAACTTATAGATTGTAAGCAAGTTAACAGCTAAATTTATCTCACAAGGATTTAACAGAACCAAAAGAACAAAAAACGCTGGAGATAACAGGTTTGTGAAAACTTTATATGATATGTTGGACAATATAATATAGGAACTATGAATATTGGAAGGCGTGAGTTCCTCAAGTTTATCGCATTTGCAGGAGCTATAGCCGCCATGGGTTTTTCAGGATGTGTGTCATCTCCAGAGCCCATGCCAAATCCCACACCCCTTCCCACACCCATACCTACTCCGAAACCCCCTTCATCAGAGCCTACGCCGACTTATTCACCTATAAATAAAAGATTTGCTTATGTGGGTACGGAAACTAAGATATGTCCACAGTGTGGTTCCACCATGTACCTCGTAAACTACCTGGGTCTACGGTGGTTCTGTGAAAATGATTCATACAGTGGATATTCTGAGCTAGTAACGGAGCCAGAAATTTTGAGAAAATACGGCTATACAGATCAACTCAAATAAAGGTAATGATGTCTCCGCCTATATACTTGAATATCAAAGATTCAATAACAACAAGGTCATCCGAGTTCAATGAAAAGGTTGGTAAGCATAATGTGGGATTTGAGCGAAACCGTTAAAAAAAATAAAATTTAAAATTTAAATGAAGAAGAAACTATTTAGATTTAATTTATCCAAATATCATTCCAATGCCTGTTGCAGCTGAATCCTCCTCGGTCTTGATTTTTTTTATTATATCTTTAGACTCTTTTCCGGAGAGCTTCTCGATCGGAAGATCGCCCAATAATCCATCTATTTCTTTAAGCTTCTCAGGGAGTGCAGATATGTATAAAAAGTACCCTTTACGATCTGATCCAAGTAACTTAGATTCTCGAACTATGTAGCCTGTTCTCTTGAGTATGTCGTCTTCCAAGATAATGTCAACTTCCTTCTTTACATCATAATCGTAGAAATATAACGTCTTCAAATGCTTCCCTCCATTTCCAACCACATACACATTACTTAGCATAAACCTATGGTATGTAAAAGTTTTTAACTTTTACTTAACGATTTAAAAATCAAAGAAAGAAAACCCAATAGACTCTAGATCCGAACTTGCCTCGACCAGACATTACAAGTGCCCTCATGGGAGACCATACAAGGTCCTAGCGGATGTTCTGGTGTACACGATTTCAAGTACATTGGACACGAAGGAGGATTTATCTTCCCTATGATGATCAAATGGCAGCTACAGCCCGATGTTATATCTTTTGTTGGTCCAATTTCAATATCATATTTAAGACGAACATCATAATCAAAAAAGGCATCCTTCAATTTGTATGTTGAAGAGGAGATAGTTCCAATTCCCCGCCAGCCCCCATCAACAATATCGAAAACCTCTTTGAGAAGTGTCTGGGCTCTAACGTTGCCCTCTTTTGTTACTGAGCGGGCATATTCGTTATCAAGCCTTGCGCCATCTTTCATCTGTTTAAGTAGCATGAGGATTGCCATTAAAACGTCTATTGATTCAAATCCGGCTACTACGGTTGGCATTTTATATGTGTCGGGAAATACGCTAAACGCATCAGCTCCGATAATAGTGGCAACATGACCGGGACAAATGAAGCCATCTATTTGAATATCGTCGATGTCCAAGAGTGCCTTCATTGCCGGCGGAATCAACCTATGGGAAGTTAGAAAACTTAGATTTTTAGGAGGTCCTCTCAAAACCTCCGCGGCAACAGTCGGAGCTGTTGTCTCAAAGCCTATCGCAAAAAATACAAAATTCTTACCAGGCTCCCTCATTGCCATCTTAACAGACTCGGTAACACTGTAAACCATACGTACATCGCCACCAGTTGCTTTCGCTTCCGAAAGCGACATCTTCGTTCCTGGAACACGTATCATGTCGCCAAAGGTCACCAAAGTCAAACCATTCTGTGCAAGCCAAATCGCCTCATCTACCTCCTCCGCAGGAACTATGCAAACAGGACATCCTGGACCCGCTATCACCTCTATGCTAGGGGGTAGAAGCGCACGTAAACCGAAACGAGTAATAGCAAGCTCATGAGTTCCGCAGATATGACAAAATCTCACAGGATAGTCTGGGGCTAAATCCTCAATTTTTCTGATTATTAGCTGGGTCAACGCTTTATCTTGAAACACAGAAAATAAGATAACATAAGAACAATTATAATTATTGCCTCCACCGATCAGGAGTTATACTATGGCCAAAAGTAATCAAAATGACCTGAATAACGATGAAAAAAGCGTTCTGCTGGCATTGAGCAAATTTAAATCTACAACTCCAGAAAAACTCGCATCGCTAGCAGAACTTAACATCGAGACTGCTATGAAGGCGTCTTTCTTACTTGAACAGAAAGGACTTTCAGAGATCGTTGAAAAGTCAACCGAAACATACTCACTTACTCCTGAAGGAGTTCTTTACGCAGAAAAAGGGCTTCCAGAAAGCCGTATAATTGATTTTATGAAAGGCAAAGAGACATTTTTATCAGAACTAAGAGAAGAATTTTCTGAACAAGAGACCAACATAGCGCTCGGTTGGCTAATAAAAAAAGAGTGGGCATCAATAAAAAAGCATAAAGGCGAGGTAGTCATCACACCTTTGAAAACCACAAGAGATGCCCAGAGAGATATATTGAATCTGTTGAATGAGAGAGAGGCTGATCTTAAAGGATTCAAACCTGAGACCATCAAGGCCCTTCTCAGTAGAAATCTGATCGTTGCAAAAGAGAATATCATTCGGACCATAAGGATCACAGAGGAGGGTTGTAGATTGGTATCAAGAGGTATTGAGATAATTGATGAGATCGCGCAGTTGACACCAGATCTAATTCGATCTGGCGAATGGAAAAAAAAGCGTTTGAGGCCATATGATGTCAATGTACCTGTCCGCAAGGTTTTTGGAGCCAAGAAGCATCCCTATCGAAGATTGCTCGATCAAATGCGCAAGATATTCTTGGAAATGGGCTTTGAAGAGATAAGGGGGGGTATAGTGCAGACTTCTTTCTGGAATTTTGACGCATTGTTCCAGCCACAGGACCATCCTGCTAGGGAAATGCAGGATACCTTCTATCTTAATTCCAAGGGAGATATCCCAATGGAATTGGCACAAAAAGTGAAGTACATGCATGAGCAAGGTGGAGACATTGGTTCGACAGGATGGGGTGGCAAGTGGAGTCTTGAGTTGGCAAGAACCAAGGTGTTAAGGACACACACCACCGCAATAACGATCAAGCATCTTGCCGATAACCCTGATCCTCCTGTGAAAGCGTTCTGCATAGGTCGTACCTATAGGCGAGAATCGATCGACGCAACACATTTGCCAGAGTTCGTGCAGCTAGAGGGGGTTGTGATGGATAAGGGAGTGTCCTTTAAAAATTTGCTGGGATGCTTAGCTGAATTTTATAGTCGTATGGGATTCGAAACTGTACGATTTAGACCGGGATACTTCCCCTATACTGAGCCATCTGTAGAGCCGGAAGTGTACGTAGAGGGTTTGGGTTGGATCGAGCTGGGCGGGGCAGGAATCTTCCGTCGTGAGGTCACAGCACCACTTGGTATAATACATCCAGTATTGGCTTGGGGTCTCGGCGTTGGTAGGTTAGCAATGCTACGTCTTGGACTGAAGGACCTGAGGGACCTTTATAGATCCGACATTGGCTGGCTTTGGAGGTATCCGATATGCCAATGGTGACACTCCGCTATGATGACCTGGAGAAATTGATCGGTGCGGACAAAGACACCATTATCGACAGGATTCCGATGATAGGTGCGGATGTTGAACGGATAGATGAAGAATATATGGATGTAGAGTTCTTTCCAGACCGTCCCGATCTTTTCAGTGTGGAGGGCGTAGCGAGAGCTATGCGCGGTTTTTTGGAAATAGAAACTGGGTTGACCAGATATGATGTGAAGAGTTCAAACGTCTCAATCACGATCGAGGAATCCATTAAACCCATAAGACCCCATCTAGCCTGTGCCGTCGTTCGTGGGTTGCATCTGGATGATAGCAGCATTGAGCCGTTGATGAGCCTACAAGAAAATCTGCACTGGGGTATTGGGCGCGATCGAAAGAAAGTTTCCATTGGAGTCCACGACCTTTCAAAGATAAAACCTCCGTTTGTATACAAGGCAGTCGACCCTAAAATCGAATTCGTACCACTTGATTTTGACTGCCCCTTTACTATGCACAAGATACTTGAGATGCATCCTAAAGGCATCAAATTCGCACACATCCTTAATGAGATGAAAAGCTATCCCTTGATAGTCGATGCTGGTGAAAATGTATTATCCTTCCCACCGATCATCAATTCAGCATTGACGATGGTTACCGATAGAACTAAAGATCTGTTCATCGAAGTAACAGGAATGGATACGTCTGTAGCAGTAGCACTGAACATCGTGGTAACCGCACTTGCAGAAAGGGGAGGTATCATCGAATCAGTCAAGATAGTTTCAAACGGGTCAGCGAAAAAGATGCCCCATCTCTCTCCAACTACCAGGTCGCTCCAAGTTGAAGAGGTGAACTCCCTCCTCGGTTTGAATTTGAATGCAGAAAAAATCGCAATAAATCTTGAGAAAATGCGGTTTGGAGCAACCATACATGAATATGAAATCAAAGTGGATGTGCCTGCTTATAGGGCAGATATATTGCATAACTGGGATCTGATAGAAGATGTTGCAATCGGATATGGATATGACAGATTCAAACCAGCATTTCCAGAGACTTCTACAATAGGCAAAACGCATTACATAGAGGATAAATTTGAATTGCTAACTGATGTCATGGTTGGTCTTGGATTTTCAGAGGTTATGACTTTCACACTTACCAACGAAAAAGTGCATTTCGAAAACATGCGGCGTATCAGGGCGCAGGTAACAAAGGTCAAGCATCCGATCAGCATGGACCAAACCATGATCAGATCATCCATTCTTCCAAGCCTGATGGAAATTTTGTCTTTTAACAAACACCATGATCTTCCTCAAAAGATATTTGAAGTTGGAGATGCCCTCTTGGATGGAAAAAATGCACAGCTTATAGCATGCGCTTCCATACATTCCAAAGCTAACTTTGCTGAGATAAAATCCATTGCTGAAGCGGTGATGAGAGAGATCAGAACAGAATTCACCATAGAAGAGGCACATGATCCTGCATTTTTAGAAGGAAGAAGGGCCTATGTAGTAGTAGACGGTAAAAGACTAGGAGCTTTCGGCGAGATCCATCCAGACGTGATTTTGAGTTTTGGGTTGGATCACCCTGTTGTGGCCTTTGAGTTAGATATCAGCTAGGGTTTCCTATGGGGATAAGATACAAGGGCTCGTTTTTTTCGCCAACGTCGATGATTCTGAGGACTTCGTCATCAAGGAACGCACCTATCACGGTACATGCCAATCCCAGAGATTCAGCCTGAAGGTAAATGTTCTCGCCAACATGACCCGCCTCCATGTGCACATATCTTTCTCCCCGAGATCCGTATTTGGAGGTTGTCCTTTCATAGATCGCACAGATGACCAGTATTATGGGCGCATCTTTGATCCACGTCTGGTTCAAAGTTGATGCAGAAGCTAACTCAGGTCGTAGGTCGCCCGCCCTATGTATCTCCAGAGTGCATCCTTCAGCATCGTAGTGATATACGCCCTCATTTAGGCCCTCAACTTCCCCTACAACTATGAAGATCTCCAGTGGATAAAGGGCACCAGCACTGGGTGAAGCCCTAAACCCCCTTGTATCGGTGACGCCCTGGGCTGCCCACAAAAGTTGAGATAACTGATTTAGCCCAATAGGTTGGGATTTGAATCGACGAATAGATCGCCTATTAGCAATAGCCCTTTCCACCGAAATGTTTCCATCTTTACTCGGTTCCGGCAACAGGATCTTAGGGGTTTTTTCCATATACTTGTAGACTCCTATAGCAAGAGATGTTGTGCCCATAAAGCCCAGTGTCTTAAGTATTGCTCTTCTTGTCCATTTCAACGCCATCATCGACATATTGATTGCCATATAATAAAAAAATGTCTTAGATGAGGAACCATATATCGAGATAAAACACTCATTAGAATTAATACATATTAAGCATTAGAGTGAAATCATGCGAACTATCGATTGGGATGATGAAGATAATAGCGTCGTGCTAATAGACCAGACGAAATTGCCCAAGGAGTTCACTGTTCTTGAATTTAAGGATGTAAGCGCCATAGCAGAGGCGATAAAAGACCTAAAGGTTCGGGGGGCTCCTGCACTAGGTGTTGTCGGAGGACTTGGAATCGCACTGGCTGCGCAGACCAGCAATGCCAAAGGTCCGAAGGATCTGATAGAAGACCTAGAGAGAGCAGCAAAAATTTTGAGAGATACCCGACCAACTGCTGTTAACCTGTTTTGGGGCATCGATCGCGCTCTCAACAAAGCGAAAACTGGCCGTTCCGTCACACAAATAAAGAAAATTGCGCTGGATGAAGCCAAGAAAATGGCAGATGAGGATGTTCAGAAGTGCCGAGATATCGGCAAGCATGGTGCAGCATTGCTAAAGGATGGTGATGTCGTTCTGACGCATTGTAATGCTGGTAAGATGGCTTGCGTTGACTGGGGTACAGCCCTTGGAATTGTAAGGTCTGCCATAAAAGATAGCAAAAGAATAAAAGTCATCGCATGTGAAACTCGTCCACTAAACCAAGGTTCCAGAATAACGACCTGGGAACTCCTCCAAGACAGAATTCCTGTTACGCTGATCACCGACAGCATGATCGGGCATGTGATAAAAACCGGAGAGGTCGATAATGTGATCGTAGGAGCAGATAGAATTGTCGAGGACGCTATCTTCAACAAAATTGGCACTTATACTCTTTCCGTCGTTGCAAAAAAGCATGGAGTACCCTTCTATGTTGCTGCCCCTTCATCGACCTTTGACTTTGATAAACGTGCATCTGACATCGAAATCGAGGAGCGTGACCCCTCAGAGCTTAAGTACTTTGGAAAAGAGCAGATCGCTCCTCCGGAAGTGAAGGCATATAATCCAGCATTCGACGCCACCCCAATGGAGAATGTTAGCGCCATAATCACCGAATATGGGGTACTATATCCGCCTTTCGAGTTTGAGGAGATACTGGAGAGCTGGCAGAGGAGGAAAGGATAGTTTCAATTAATATTTAATTTATTAGATGCGATAGAAATGAAAACATGCGGATATATCTTCCTGAACAAAGAAAAATATACGTATGAATTTCTGAAAAATTCTGAGTTTTTCATACTTCATATCGATCTCCCGGAAGATGAATCAAGTGAAGAATTTAGGGAAATAAAGGAGTTAAAAAGGAGAACTGTACAGTAGAATTTTAGATTTGTAGTTTCAAAAAGAACATTATCTCCATAGGAAACAACAAATCTTATCTGCCTATGATTTAAATTACAATCGAATCGAATATCAAACAAAATACAAAGGAGATTAATAAATGGCAGAACCGCAGAAAGTTCAAATAAGGGGTACACCAGCCATAGTAAAACCACTATTCGC
>JAAEEL010000037.1 GCA_013415795.1 Methanocellales archaeon
GAATAGTGGGAGTAGGTGTTGACTCAGGAGGCGATACACATCCTGAAAAAGTTAGTGTTAGCAAGCATAATGCTAAAATAAAAATCAAGCTAATTTTCCATTTCATGTTTTTTGATTCCCAATAAACTCCATTAACTACTCTGTATACCTTGAGATATTAAAATTAACGTATAATGGAAAAGTGATTCTGCTTACTAAAAACTCACGGCATTCTCTTAAATCTTCTGATAACACCCCCGTATCAACAACATACTTCCTGAAATTGGGAGAATAACTTAAGAGTGCTATGTAGATTTTTGTCTTTGCAAAGTTTATCTTCCCACCTTCCCATAATTTATCTTTGAAACAAATATATGATGATTAGTTAATAATACAATTCAAAAATAAAAAAGACGATTGTAAGATAAAGAAAACTGGATGTGCAATTAAGATGATCGAGATTAAATGCGATAGCTTGGATGAACTCATCTTGAGAAAACTCCTTTTTCGTTATCCAATGACGTTATCTGAACTGCAGAAAGAACTGGGCATATCTAACACTATTCTTGATAGAAGAATAAAAAGCCTACAAAAAAGAGGAATTTTAGCTCTAGATATTCTACCAGACAAGACATTCATTCGACTGCTGAGAACGGATTTCGGTTTCATTAGATTTAGCAAGCAACAACGAAAGGCACTGAAAAAGAAAATCACAAAGAAAAAACCGAGAGAGAATAAAAAGATTGGTTATGCATAAATGCTAGGTATACCTCACTAATTCCCCTACTAGATAGTTTGTTCTCGAATCCACTATTCTAACAGGATGTCTTTCTCCAAGTTTCAAGTTCTTTTGGATGACTATGGTTCTATAGGAGAGATCTCGAGCTATAACCGAGCCCTTTTTACCTTTTTCGGTCACAATTACTTCTGTAATCAAGCCAACAAGCGATCTGTGAAGTTCAGATGAGATCTTATGATATACCTTTGTGAGTGCTCTCGATCTCTCCTTCTTGACTCTATCAAGGATGTCAGGCATATTTGCAGCAGGCGTATTTGGCCTAGGTGAAAACCTGGTAATATTTACTTTTAGAGGTTTGGTCTTTTTTAGCAATAACATCGTTCTCTCAAAGTCATCTGAATTTTCACCTGGATAGCCTACGATGAAGTCAGTGGAAAGTGTAATATCTGGAAATCGCTCAAGAAACGCATCCACTATTTGAACATAATCAGAGACTATGTGCCCCCTTTTCATGCTTTCCAATATACGATCTGAGCCGGATTGTACTGGCAAATGTAAGAACTTGAACACCTTAGGGTCATCAAACGAATCCAAAAGGTCATCGAGAATTTTTAGCGTAGTAAGAGGATTCATCATTCCTACTCTGATGTAAAAATCGCCATTGATTTCTGTGATATAATTCAACAAATCCGGTAAAAGAAAGCCAATATCCAGTCCATAGGCAGCGGTATCTTGCGAGGTAATCAGTATTTCCTTCGCTCCTGCTTCCACTAATCTTTTTACTGAGTTTACTATGGCCCTTGGAGGATAACTCTCTAGATCGCCCCTGGCTTGCTTCACGATGCAATAGGAACATTGTCCAACACAACCATCTGAGATAGAAACAGCGCCAGTCACACCCTCCAATGGCACCCAAATTTCGTGTTTATCCAAAGCCTGGCCACCCAAAATAATCGCCAAGGAAGGTATGGACCTTGGAGTGATTATTTTCCAAGCTAAATCTGCAACGATATCGGGCTGAGCTGCTGGCAAACAACCTGCAACGATGACTTTTTCTTTTTCTTTTTTTAGCTCCCTGAGGCGCTTAATCATTCTGCGCTCTGTCATACCCGTCACTGTACACGTATTAATGAGTACTATGTCCGAATTATCAAAGTTATCAGTTATACTGTAGTCATTTTGAAGTAAGATTGTCTTGATACGCTGTGAATCGCTTTTATTGGCTGTACATCCGTATGTCTCAATATATGCTTTCATTTATTGATCCGCCGTTCGATTTTCCGCAATACGCCTCTAAGAGTTTGGACTTCTCTTCCTGTTAATATCGCCCTTCCTAAGATCCTACGTAGCATCAATAGTGTCTTAGCACGCTTATGATCTGGGTATCCTACTCGCTCTAATACAGAACCCCAATGCACATACAACCTATCTAGGTCATCATGCTTGGCTAATTGCATTTTGCCTCCTGGAAAATCACCCAGTTCGTAAAGTATAACAGCAGCGGCATGGGATAAATTCATAACTGGGTATTCATCATTGGTGGGTATTTTTACGATCATATCGCATTTCTTGAGCTCCTCGTTGCTCAACCCAACATCTTCTCTACCAAAAACCAGGGATATGACTCCCACCCAGCCACACAACTTCTCTTTTAATTCTGATGGATTATAAAGCGGCATCCTAACGTGCTCATCGTTTGATTTCCCACTAATTCCAGTCGCACCCACTATTAGATTTGAAGTTGAAACAGCTTCTTCAAATGAGCGAAAGATTTTGCATTTATCCAGGATGTCTACAGCATGGGCAGACATTGCCAATGAAAATTCGCCTAATTTAGGTGGATTAATTAATATCAAGTCTGTGAAGCCAAAGTTTTTCATAACTCTCGCTACGGAACCAACGTTGCCTTCATATTTAGGTTCAACGAGCACGACTCTATACTTCATTCTTTTCCTTTTTGACTACATAAATGTCCTCGATAATAGTAAACGGATA
>JAAEEL010000038.1 GCA_013415795.1 Methanocellales archaeon
AGTCGAAATCAAGTTGCCTTTGAAAGATCCAGAAGAGGCAAGGAAAAAGATAAAGAAGTTAGGTGCAAACCTCATTGGGGCTGAGAAACAGATCGACATATATTATAATGCGCCCCATCGCAATTTAGCAGATACAGACGAGGCACTACGTATCCGTTTCGGCAAAGATGCATCTCTTACATACAAAGGGCCAAAGCTGGACAAAACGAGCAAGACCCGCGAAGAGATAGTGGTGTCAATTGCGGATGCTGACCAAACTGGTGCCATTCTCAAATTGCTCGGCTTCGATGAAGTTGCAAAGATCACCAAGCATAGGGAAACATATCAATTGGATAACTTTACGCTAACGATAGACTACCTAATCGACCTTGGAACTTTTATGGAGATAGAGACAGCAGTTCCAGATGGAGAGGACTATCGGTCTGCCCAAGATCGTGTTTTTGATTTATTGTATCTTTTGGGGCTGAGAAAAGAAGATACCTTACGTGAATCATATTTGGAACTCATCTTAAATCGATGAGTTCAGTTTTCATCTCTTTGTTTATTGTGATGATTGCTGCAAATCCTTTCGATGCAGGTCCAGGATTGACGACCAATGTGTTTCCGACCCTTTGAGTGCCACGTGCCTCATGTATATGTCCACATATAACCAAATCCAATCGATCCAATATCTCTCTTATTGCCTTGCTGCCGACATTTCCGTTCGCTGTGAAATCAAGCGTATCTCTTGGCGGTGCGTGGGACAATAAAACAGTTCTTCCACGTATATTTTCCATAAGCCTTGATATTATTTCCCTCATCTCGTCTTCAGACAACTCAAAAGGCGTTCCGAAGGGGGTTATATTTGATCCTCCCAGTCCGATGAACGTTATGTCATGTAGTTCCAGAGAGGAATCGTGGAGACTCTTCACGCTAGAATTTTGTACGACCCGAAGCACACTTCTGGGATCACAATTGCCTGGAACTGCCATAACATTTTTACAGCTTACAGCTAAAATATCCAGAATTTCCTTGGCTTTTATGTCAGGACCAAAATTTGTTATATCTCCTGCAACGAGGATCGCATCTACTTCTCCTGCCCTATTCAAAATTGATTTGACCCTTGGGAAATCTCCATGTATATCTGCCATTGCTAATATTTTCATGCCACCCCAATCTCTCTCTAGCCAAGATATATCTTTTGACCGTTAAATTATATTATGATGAAGATGTTTCTAATTCACATTTTGGTTTTAAAACTTTTTTCAAATTTGAACTTATCGCTATAACATTCTAGTCTTATTTTAGTTCTTAAAAGGAATTTTAATGAAAACGATTTCAAAACTAGATACGCCTAATAAATGCTTTAAATATCACATTTTTCATTTTTTTTATTTGGTTTGATCCCAGAGACTTTTATGCTCATAACCGAGCTTGAAACTTCCTTCACTTTTTCAGATGTTATTTCTAAATTCTCGATCATTTTATTTGCAGTTTCATCATTAACCATATAATCGATAGGGAATGTTGTCTCTTCAATTATCTTAACACCCTGAAATCCTGCCCTTTTTATGTCTTCTATATATTCGTCCCTCATCATCGCTCCAGAAAGACAACCGATGTATGCCTCAACTGAGTTCTTTATGAAATCTGGAAGCTCCTTTAACAAAACTAGATCAGATATCACCAGTCTCCCGTCTGGCTTTAGCACCCTGAACGCTTCCCTGAAGACCTGTTCTTTATCAGTCGATAGGTTGATCACGCAGTTGGAGATGACCACATCGACAGAGTTGTCAGCAACAGGCAGATTTTCAATATCACCGAGCCTGAACTCCACATTTTCATGGTTACCTTCCTTAGCGTTCTCTCTTGCCTTTTCGACCATATCTGGAGTCATGTCTACGCCAATAACTCTTCCGTTTTTACCAACTTTGTTGGCAGCAAGAAAACAGTCGAATCCTGCACCTGAACCAAGATCAAGAACGGTTTCGCCTTCTTTTAAAGAGGCAATAGCAACAGGATTCCCACAACCAAGGCCCAAATTTGAATTTTCGGGAACTGCTTTAAGTTCTTCATCGGTATATCCTATCTTCTTACTAATATCTTGGGCCAAATCAGCGTTACCACAGCACGAATTCGAGGGAATACAACATGAACTATTCTGCTTCGCAATCTTGGCATAGCCTTCTCTTACCACTTTCTTTATTTCTTCTTCCCTCATTTTAATCGCATCTCATCCCTAATTCCTTTTTAATATCTTTATAAAATCCTAAAAGTAGCAATAATTTCTATTTATTCACTCTCTCTGAAGCAAGTATTTTTGTTTATTCTATTTTTGTGTTTTATTTTATAAAATCTTTATCCATAGTATACTTTTTAGAAACTAGACCGAATTGTGTAAATATAACTTTTATTCTGTATGATATATAACGGAAAGGAAATCAAGATGAAAAGAAAAATAATCAAGATTGACGAAAAAAAATGTAATGGTTGCGGCTTATGTATTCCCAATTGTCCGGAAGGTGCATTACAGATAATAGATAATAAGGCTCGTTTAATTAGTGATTTATTCTGTGACGGTCTTGGTGCATGTATTGGGCATTGTCCACAAGGTGCCATCACCACAGAAGAAAGAGAAGCCAAGCCCTATGATGAGAGAAAGGTTATGAAAAACATCGTAAAGGCCGGTAAGAACACGATTATTGCACACCTAAAGCACCTAAAAGATCACGGCGAAATTAAATATCTTGATGAAGCTCTAGAAGTTTTAAAAGAAATGGGAATTGAAATAAACATTGTGGATGAAAACAAAACTAAAGATTTACCGTGTGGATGCCCAAGTGCGGCACCGAGAGAGATAAATAAAAAGGTAGACGTATCAAAAAATACGGAACAAACTTCTTCTGCTTCTGCGTTACGACAATGGCCTGTTCAACTACGCTTATTACCAACACAAGCCTCTTTCTTTGAAAATTCCCATTTGTTAGTTGCTGCGGACTGTGTTCCTTTTGCAAATGCAAATTTTCATTCAAAGCTATTGAAAGGAAAATCAATAGTGGTTGGATGTCCGAAACTTGATGATATTGAAGCCTACCAAGAAAAATTAACTGAAATCTTCAGGAATAACAAGATAAAAAGCGTAACAGTTGCCATAATGGAGGTTCCTTGTTGTAACGGATTGTATGCTGCTGTTGAAGGGGCAGTAAAGGATGCATTTAAAAGCATTCCGATAATTAAAAAAGTTATCAAAATCAACGGCGAAGAAGTTTAGGATGTAAGACTTCTAAGTGAATTTTTATATCTTGCCAATTTATTTGTTGCTCACATAATAGTAATACTCACTTAAATCAAATTATATCCCCAGACCGCCCCTTATAAACATAACTCCCCATGAAAGAGTTATTAATCCCATCATTGTTGTACTAACCTGTATTGCGGTTTCTCCAAGAAAATGGAGTAATTTTGCTGCACTATATAATAGAATACCAGTTAAGGCGAGCACCAGTGTAACGGCAATACCTGTTGTAAGAAGACCATAATCACTGACTGATATTATTATGGTTGTTATGGCGGCAGGTCCTGACAATAAGGGAGTCCCAATAATTACAGCGACACCACTTATGGATTTATTCTCACCTTTTTCTATCTCTGTGATTGGTATGCCAAGTACCATTTTGACTCCGAGTAATCCAAGGACAATCCCACCTGCTACCTTAAAATCATCAAGATTCGTGTTAAATAAATTTAGTAATCTTATACCTGAAAAGAGAACTGCTATCGATATGATACTTGCCACTAAAATTGCCAATGTTGCGGTTTTAAAACGCTCTTCTTTATCCATATTTTTCGTAGCATTTAAAAAAAAGGGAATACTAAGTAAAGGATCGTAAATGACAAAGAACAGAATTATTAAGCTAATTAAATTTCCAATCATATTATCCTCCTTGTTACGATCTCATTTATTTTTTTTTCCAAATGTAAAATAATTATTATCTTACTTGTTTTATTAAGACAAATCGTTTAAGATTTTAATAACTACTAATATAGCCGATTATTTTGGTCTTTTTAATAACCCATCTAAGAGGTCTTAGTATTTTTTGGTCCAAATAATCAGTGATAGGTAATTTATTAGATCACACATAAATAAAGACAGAGATATTTATCTCTTTGAGTTTATTAATCAGATATATCATAAGGTATCAATAAATGCCCAACAACAAAATTCCGCAGGCCTTTAAGGCGATCTCCATAGGAACCGAATTGGCATTCTCTGTGCTTGTAGGAGGATTCCTGGGCTATTTTATAGGGGGGGCGTTCGGGGAAGCATGGGCTGCTTTAGGATTGAGCATGGGCATTCTTCTGGGTTTCATCTATGGCATTTATGACCTTATCAAAAGGTTTTGGTGATTTTAATAGAGCTATTTCAAAAGCAGAAAGGGGGTGAACAAATGAAAATAGAAATGGCAAGATGGACTATTTCGATGAACGACTATGATAACTACAAGATTCGATACAACAGGGGTGATGGTCATTTTGAGGACTTCGTCGACATATATCCAGAACACATGCTTGAGATGGTTGAACTTCTAAAGGAATACGAGCCAAGGATCAAAAAACATATAGAAAAGGGGAAAGGTGGGGTGCATTAAGTGCTACGAGCCCCTCATCCCTTGATCTGACATTTATCACAAGTCTTTTTACATTATATGGTATTTCATTCTCTAGTCTCGAATAACCTCGACATAACCTTCTGTTCCGTTTACCAACACCATGTCGCCGTCATGAATTATATCCAGTGGGTTGGTCTGCAAGCAATCCACCAGGGGTATGTCAGATATTATGGCTCCAACGGCAACTATTACTTCTGATTCGATGTTAATCATCGCACATGGTGCAACTCCTTTCTTCATGAGCTGATATAAAACGTATGAACCCACCGTAGAACCTTTTCCATTCGGAAAGACCAAAACTCGATTTGCAACTATCTCTGAAAATAGCTCGTTATCCTTTTCAATAATTCTTCCGTTAATCGGATCTATGTCGCCCAAAAACGATATGGGCTGGGAGGTTACCAATGCACTTCCAATTGCGATTCCCCTGGATATGGTCCGTCCTTTAATTTTCATCCTAATCACAAGCAGCTTCTATACAATCCTTTGTGGTGGCAAGTATGGCATCAACACCACATAAACTTGGCACATATTTTAGAGCTTTGCCAGAGTTCACCATCATTCTCTCAAAACGCTCACTTGCGGGCGAAACAACCATACACGTATCGCATATTATTTTTGCACCACTTTTTTCGATTTCTTTCACCAGATCTGGATTTCTATCCTTGATCCAACGCGAGACACAAATCCAGAGATCAGTGTTCACACTCTTCCCTGAGAGCAGTCTTGAGATACGTTTCAGTTCATCTGTTGAACAATGAGGGCATCCCAGAGCGATGATGTCCGGCTTAGATTCTTTTCCATATATTTCCTTGATATCCTCTAATTCCAGCGATATGGTCTCTTCTGGCATATC
>JAAEEL010000039.1 GCA_013415795.1 Methanocellales archaeon
GCACCAAATTCCTCTTTGCCCACCAATTGCTCGTTAACGGATAGGACTTCACAATTGGCCCCGTCGGAAATGAAAGAAGCAGAGCAATATTTTCCTTTTAGATGCTTCTGTAAAAAAAATGACTTTTCGATTTTGGAACCTTTTCTGTATATCTCTATTTGGGTGCCACCACTACCTTTGAGTGGCTTTACCAGATATTTTCCGTGAACATTTTCCACATCAAAGATCGTCTCAGGATAATTAATCCCTTCCCCTAGGAGAAAATCAAAAAACGTGCACCAGTCTCTCACCTCTGAAACGGTTTTTGAGCTGTTTCCTATAACCATACACCTTCTCTCAAATTCCTTGATTATTTGTGGGTGGTTTTCAAAGGGCGAGGAATAAACTATAGCATCAAAGTCCAAGTCCTTTGATGCCAGAAAAAGATCATTTGGATCAAAAATTTCCAGATGAAAATCCCTTTTAAGTGAGTTATTCTCACATATCTTCTTTTGATCAAAGTCCCCAAAATAGTCAAGGGTGACGAAATCATACCCACTATTCCTAGCGGATTCTGCCAGATGCCTTGTGGAGAATCCTACTAGCAGTAACTTCTTTCCAAAAAAATCATTTTTAGATGGTTCAATCACACACCGTTATTTGTTTCAATAACCATTTATTATTTCCTGTTGGATGATTGTCATGCCCTTGTTGATCTTTTACCAAAATTGCTTTCGTCAACTTCATATATCTACCAAAACGTTATAGGAAATTATTCAATTATCTAAAAAGGAAGGATGAGACATGTCCAATTCGATCATCAGTTACACATTAAATAATGGACTCAAGGTTTTAATCAAGGAAATTCCTAATCGGAATCTTGTTCTCATATTGCCGTGGATGAATGTGGGCTCTGTCAATGAGACAGATGATATGGCAGGTGTATCTCATTTTATTGAACACTTGCTTTTCAAGGGCACTGATAAACGAGACAAGGGGCAGCTTGCCGAGGAAATAGAATCCATAGGTGGTATCTTAAATGCATTTACATCCTATTGGTTCACGGCATATTATGTATTAGTGCCCACTGAGAACTTTTCAAAAGCGCTTGATATACAGTTTGACCAGTTAACAAATCCAATTTTCCCACAAGAAGAGATCGAACGTGAGCGTCAGGTAGTGCTTGAAGAAATCCGATTATACAATGATATGCCAATCCATAAAGTCGTTGAAAACCTTCATACCGCTGCATTCAGGCGACATCGACATGGTCGACCTGTCATAGGCTCTAAAGAAGTCATAGAAAATATCGACAGAAATAGAATTGTAGATCATTACTCAAACTATTATAAACCAAATAATTGCACCCTCATCATTTGTGGTGATATAAAAGCAGATAATGTGAGGGGTAACATTGAAAAAATTTACGGAAGTTGGCAAAAAGGCGAAGTTAAGATAAATTCCTCCCCCTCAGAACCTTTTCAGCCGGATTTTTCATTGAATTCATATAAAATGGAAATAAACGAAAATTTCGTGGCGTTTGGGGTCAAAATTCCTGAGTTTTTGCATCCTGATATTATTGTATTAGACGTATTGAGGTATTTGATTGTTGACTGTGGTGAAAGCTCTATTTTGGTGAATTCTTTAAAAAATAAAAGAAGACTGGTAAGCTCATTAGAGTCGGACATATTTTATGCAAAAGAGAAGGGGCTTCTTTCTTTTTATGGGAGTCAGTCCATATCAAAGTCACCTAAGGATTTGTTAACATCTGCTTTTGAAGAAATAGAGAATCTGAAACAGAACGGTATCGAACCAAGCGATTTAGAAAAGTCGAAGAATCATCTATTGCGTAGATTCGTTTCTGAAATTGAGGATATTTCAAATTATGGAATGAAGTTAGGCGAATACAACTGTTATGGGGATTACAAGTTCATAGAAGAGTATGCAGATAGGATTAAGAATATTACTGCAGATGACGTTCAGGAAATTTTGGTGAAATATTTTACTGTAAACAATTTGTCTGTATCTGAGTTATTGCCAAAATCTTCGAAGCAGATGATAGATAAAAAAGACCTTAAACAGAAATTCTTGACTTTTCAAAAATCTGACCCAAAGTTGCTAGTGAGAGATTTTGGTAACTACAAGCTAATTTTAGAGAACAGGCATCACATTCCAAAAGTTGGTGCTGTGGTCCTTTTTAGGTGTGGCTCAGCCTATGAGAATACAGAAAACAACGGTATTTCTGCGTTGATGCTGGAGACACTTTTGAGTGGGACGGAATCACTTGCATACGATGAAATTGCAAATAAATTAGAACATATGGGCACTTACGTCCATAAACAATTCGGTAAGGAGTATTGTTTTCTTTGGCTGGAAATGCTTCCAAGATATTTTAAACCCAGCATGGAAATACTACTTGATTGCGTTTTAAATCCAGCATTTCCTGAGAATGAGATTGAAAAGCAAAAAGAAAATTTAATCACAAATTTACATATGGTTGAGGACCATGTAATGGCTTTTAGCCAGATATTTTTTGAACGCGTATATTTTGGAAGACACCCATATGGGCTGTGTCAATATGGTGAAAAAAATGCAATAGGCAATATTACACAAGAAGAGCTTAAGGACTGGCACAAAAAATTTATAACTGGTGGAAATATTATTATTTCCATAGTTGGGGATGCAACTGAAAAGGAGGCATTCTTTTTAGCAAATAAATATCTTGGATCAATCCAAAAAAATACATTGCCGACCATACCAAAGTTTGATTCTGCTGTTCGTGGGACCTTTGGCGAAGAGTTCCGTGAGCGGGAGCAATCACATTTAATCCTCGGTGGTGAAATACCTCCCTATGGGCACAATAAACCTGAATTTGACATTATTTCAGAGATTTTGGGAGGTATGTCTGGTAGATTATTTAAAAGACTTCGTGATGAAAAAAGTCTGGCATATGCAGTGTATCCGTATACGAAAAGGTTCTCAGATGCTGGTATTTTCTGCACATATATTGGCACAAAAATCGATCAAGAGGGTATTGCCAAATTGGAGATTGCCGCTGAACTCGAAAATTTTGTTAGAAAATTCAAAAATGATGAGTTTAACAAAGCAAAAGCCATGTGCATAACAGAGCATCTTAACTCTATGCAAAGATTCGCCTATGCTGCTTTAAGGTATGGAATCCACGAAAGTTATGGTTTTGATGCCAAAGAAATCTGCAAGTATCCAGATAAAATTAAAGATATATCCGAATCGAAATTGTATGAAATCATCAAAAAATTTATCAAGCATAAGGACCTCACATTAGCAGTTATACATGGTAAAAATAGTGGTTAAAAAAAGAAGAGTAAAAAAGAAAATTGGTTGTAAATGAAATAAAAGTTATAAGGTAAAAAAATGGTCAGGGGCGTAGGACAGAACAGAGCATATCTGGCTTTATACCTTCTGTATTTTGCCTGAATAATGCTTTGCAAGGTGTGTATAAGCTCGAAATGGTTCTGTGCAAAAAGTTCTTGATTTACGAAAGGGACGACAAATGAAACAAATAACGGTCATGAATGTGCCTGAAAAAGTGATCATTCCTGTGAACGATCCTCTTGTAAAAGTTGGCGATATGGTGAATGTTGGTCAAAAGATCGGCGAAAAAGAGCATTCTAGTGTTTCAGGAGAAGTTATTGAAATTTCAAAACTACCCCATCCTTCTAATAAAAGTGTCTCGAGCGTTGTTATCAAAACCATTGAAGACGTCTCAATAGAATTTCACCAGAAGGACAATCCTTCTCCAAATGAGATCAAAAAAATCATAAATGAGGCGGGAATACCTATCGAGTTATCCTCTTCAGAAATCGTCATTTTGAATGGTACAGACGAAAAGCCCTATGTAACGTCAAATCGTGCTCAGATGTTGGAATATCCGGATAAGCTATTAAGGGGGCTAAAAATTTTGATGAAAGCTACGGGCGCATCCCGCGGCGTCATTGTAATTTCTGATAATGATTCTGATGTCATAGAGTCTATGAAGGCAGCAAAGAATGAGAAGGGCATAGACATCATCCCATCAAAAACCAATTATACCCAATGTGCAGAAGGTCTGATGAAAAGTGCTATAGGCAAAGATGCAACGGCAATTGTTAGCACCATTGGAATTGCAAAAGCGGTATACGATGCAGTATCTCTGGGTAGGCCTTTAATCGATACCGTGATTACGGTAAAAGGTGCAAAGGAAGAAAAAAATGTTTTAGTGAAAATAGGAACCCCCCTTAGGATTATCATTGAAAATTGTGGCGGATATCGTGACGAACCAAAAAAGATCATCGTCAATGGTCCAATGACAGGCACAGCTCAATATACGGATGAAGTGCCGATCACCAAGAATATCTATGGAATATTTGTTCAGTACGATGGCATGATAGAAGAAATAAGACCTTGCATTGACTGTGCTAGATGTGTTGACGTGTGTCCGAAAAATCTCTTACCTAACTTCCTAGCGATTTCTGCGGACAATGCCAGATTTGAATTCTGTTTAAAATACCGGTTGATGGATTGCATAGAGTGTGGCTTTTGTGCTAATGTATGTCCTTCCAAGATACCCATAGTGCAGTTAATAAAGTATGCTAAATCTGAGCTGGGGGAACAGGAATGCAATTGATAGTCTCACCTTCACCACACATCAGGGAGGATGTGAACATAGAAAAAATCATGTGGAGCACGGTCATAACCTTACTTCCAGTAACCCTTGTAGCAGTATACATCTTTGGGCTGACCGCTTTATCTGTCGTTTTGTTAAGTGTGTTTACAGCGGTTTTTACAGAGTTTATCCTTCAGAAAATGTCGAATAAAAGTATAACCATCAAAGACGGTAATGCGGTGCTAATCGGTTTATTGCTGGCATTACTTCTCCCGCCGAATGTCCCGCTTTGGATACCCGTTATTGGGGCGGTAATTTCCATTGTATTTGCAAAACATGCCTTCGGAGGTCTTGGGCATACCATATTTAATCCATCGTTGGTGGGAGTGGCTTTTTTGATAATATCGTGGTCCGAGATAATGTCCCCAGAACCCGTTCAAAGATTTGGAGTATCCATACCTTACATCCTAAATTACGGCGCTAGTAGACTTGTGGACACATCTCCACTTGCTATGGTCGGAGCCCTATATCTTTTGTATAAAAAATATATTAACTGGAGAATTCCGTTGAGCTTTATAGCGATCGTAGCACTGTCTGCATTATTGCTTAGAATAAACTTCTCATCGATCTTCACGGGTGTTCTGGTATTGGGTATTTTTTTCCTCGCCACCGACAATTCGACGACACCAGTAACGAAGATCGGAAGATTTATTTTCGGCTCATGTTGTGGTGCACTGATCATCATATACGGGCAATTTGGTGGTTATTTTGAAGGCGTTTGCTACTCTATCTTGTTGATGAATTGTTTCACTGCTTTGATAGATAGATATACTGTTCCAGATCCTTCAAGGAGGTATATGTCATGGTTAAAGAAGAGTTAAAATATGTGGCTTTGCTGCTTGGAATTATAGGGTCCTTATTTGCATTAATCTTGATCATCCCTCTTGTTACTTTGACGACAATTTTGGGTATTGGAATACTTTTAATTTTCATTGAAGCTGTACCGGTTTCTTATATTCATTATAGGAAACACAAGGGAGAACCCATTGTTAATACGCTCGGAGCTTTAGTAAAGTTGACTCTTATCGCAATGGTGGCTGCAGGTACACTATCCACGACCTACGGGACCACTCAAGCATACATGGCGGCCAACCTAGATATGGTATTGCCTCGAATTATGCCAGATGCAGCTGAGTTTACGCCGGTGGGAGGAGAGGATCCGATTTATTATGAAGCATACGATGATGCGGGAAATTTGATCGGTTACGCTTTTTTCGTTGTAAAGGAAGGCTCTCAAGGTCCTATACTGCTTGCGGGCGCTATAGACTTGGACTATAAACTCATTGCCATAAAAGTGGTGAGAAGCTCTGAGACGCCAGGATTAGGTGCAAAGATAAAAGAAACTGCGTTCCAAAGCCAATTACTTGGTTTGTCGACTGGGGATATGTATCTATCACCTGAAGGCAAAATCGATGCCATTACCGGTGCCACCATATCTTCTCAGGCAGTAGTAGATGCCATGAGAAATAAAATAGATGAGATTCAGTTGGAGGTTGGATGAAATTGGATGAGAGACCAAGCCTATCAAGCGAATTTACAAAAGGTATAATAAAAAATAATGCCGTCTTTTGTTTGGTGCTGGGCATATGTCCAACTCTAGCAGTTACCACATCTTTTGAAAACGGGATGGGCATGGGGATGGCTTTCACTTTTGTTCTAATCGGGTCCAACTTGGTCATATCTTTGCTGAGAAACCAGATTCCTCCTATTATACGATTGCCCATTTTTATCGTTATAATAGCCACCTTTGTCACGATAATAGACATACTTCTGGAAGCATATATGCCACCTTTATACGAAGCTCTGGGCATATTTGTACCGCTGATCGTAGTGAACTGTATCGTCATCGGAAGGGCTGAGGCTTATGCCAGTAAAAATCCCGTTATACCGTCGATAGCAGATGCATTGGGAGTATCAGTTGGATTCATATTGGTGCTGATGCTGATAGGGGGTATCAGAGAGCTACTCGGAACGGGAAAGATTAAATTTGTCATGCTATGGCTACTGGAGAACGGACAACCAGGTTTCCTAGAATTAGCTACCTTGAACATACCTATTGAGCCTGCTACAGTTATGATATTGCCTCCTGGAGCATTTTTCACAATAGCTTCTCTCATGTTCTTATTCAAGTTCATGGGAAAGAAGATGAGGGATAGGAGAGGTTAAGATGCCGACATTCCTTCCAACAGAAAACATATTTGAGCTGGTTATAACAGCCATATTTACTAAAAACTTCCTATTGATCCTTTTCCTCGGACTTTGCTCTTTCCTAGGATTGACAAAGGATAGCAACAGCTCCATAGGCATGTCAATGGCCGTAACCTTTGTAATGGGAATGGCGTCCATTCTTACATGGCCCATCTTCCATTTCATCTTGGTACCTTTAGGCTTGGAGTTCCTACAGACAATCTGCTTCATCTTGATCATTGCATCATTTGTTCAGCTGGTAGAATTTATCATTCGAAAACATCAACCGAGTTTATACCGGTCGCTAGGGATATACCTGCCCTTGATAACGACCAACTGTGCTGTGCTTGGTGTCGTACTGCTGAATGCCCAGCAAAATTATTCCTATGTTGGAAGCGTCATATATGGTGTCAGTGCTGGACTTGGATTTGGATTGGTCATGCTCATTGCATCGGGAATAAGGGAGAAACTGTGGCAAAGAGGTGTTGACATGTTTGAAGGGTTTACAGGCGCATTTTTAGTTGCAGCGATACTATCGCTGATCTTTGTGAACTACTTCGGGGTGATAACATTCTAGGTGCTGCTATGGCGGTTCTAGGTGCCGTAGGTCTCGGATGCAGCATTATGCTGGTATGGGCATCGAAAAAATTCCATGTTGAGGCAGATCCGAAAGTGGAGGAGATATTAAACCTATTGCCTGGTGCTAACTGTGGTGCATGTGGATGTGCAGGATGTGGATCTTGTGCAGAACGTATTTCCAAAGGAGAACTCCCACCAGATGTTTGTACCTCAGCTAGTTTTGGTTGTATAAAAATGATCGGAGAGTGTGTAGGCGTTTCCGTGGAAGAAAAGGAGAAAGAGTTTGCTGTTGTCCTGTGTAATGGTGGGGTAAACTGCACCAGCAAATTCGAGTATGACGGCGTGGAGGATTGCAAAGCTGCTATGCTTGTCGCAGAAGGAGAGAAAGCTTGCTCCTACGGTTGCATAGGACATGGTAGCTGCATGAGGGCTTGTCCCTTTTGTGCGATAACTATCGGTGAAAATAGGTTGCCAGTAATAGATGAAAATTCATGCAAGGGTTGCGGTGTATGCGTAAATATATGTCCAAAGGGTATTTTGACGCTGAGAAAAATCAGCGAGAAGGTTCGAGTGCTATGCTTTTCGAACGATAAGGGCAAATATGTACGGGAAGTCTGTAAGTTCGGCTGCATAGGCTGCGGTATCTGTGTGAAAGCATGTCCTTCCGATGCGATAGCGCTTACGGATAATCTAGCCTTAATAAATCAAAAGAAGTGCACTCGTTGCGGTGTCTGCGTGGAAAAATGTCCAAGAGATGCGATCGGTATGTTGGGGGATAAGAATGATAAATAGAAGGAAGTTTATAAAAGGCTGCGCAGCCTTTTCATTGGCTCTCCTGACTGGTAGCTGGCTGAATGCTAAGAGAGCCTACCTTACAGAGGGCACGCGCAATATAATGGGAACCTCTGTGAAGATGGCAGTGGTACATTCCGAAGTGGAATGGGCCAAGAAGGCGATGGATATCTCCTTTGGAGAAATGCATAAGATCGACGATCTTATGAGCATCTACAAGGATGGCAGTGAGATAAGCATGCTCAACAACAATGGCTACTGCGATTACGCAAATGCTGACACCATACGTGTAATAGAAAGGGCGAATCATCATTCTGGGCTTAGCGACGGAGCGTTCAACATAGCCGTTTTACCAGTTATAGGGCTATGGAAGAAGGGGGTTCCGGCAGAAGAGCGGCTTGAGGATGTATTGGATTTGCTCGATCATAAGAACATCATCATCGAGGGTGAGAAGATACGATTCAAAAAGGACGGCATGGGCATAACTCTGGGAGGTATTGCAAAGGGATACGCTGTGGACAAGGCCATTGAAACTTTAAAGAAGAATGGCATAGAGCATGCGCTAGTAAGCGCAGGTGGAGATATCAGAACCGTTGGAACTAAGTTAGATGAAACGCCTTGGAGAGTTGCAATACGTAATCCACAGGACAAGAAAAAATCTATAACGACCATCGACCTCTGCGATAAGGCAGTTGCAACTAGTGGAAACTATGAAAGAATTTTCAATGATGGGACAATATCACCACACATTTTGGATCCAAGAACTGGTTATACTGTTCAGGGGCTGATGAGCGTAACAATCCTTGCCGACACTACAATTGATGCGGATGCTCTATCAACTGCAGTATTTGTGCTGGGTGCAGAAGGAGGCATGCGTTTGGTGGAGATGGTAGGAGCAGAGGCTTTGATAATAAATAATGAAGGAGAAATACTGAAATCTAGTGGTTTTCCTTAGATAGATCTAAAAAAATAAAAAAAAGGGCATAAGCCCCATCTATTTTTTTATTATTCTCACGCGAGGAGGTTCAATTTCTTCGTTTCCATTGATGAACATTGCTTTCCACGGCTGTGTTAGTCTTGTGTCCAACTGCAGAATACCGACATGTATGAACAGGTCTAAGACGAAGTAGTACATAGTTCCGAGATGCAGCGTTCTAGCGAAGACCATAGCGTCCATTCCAGACGGTATGATCCATTTGAAAACGCCGATTATGGCTGCACCTATGTTGAGTCCCAAGATGTTCCAGTTGGCGTCATACATAACGATGCCAGTCAGCGTGATGAGAAAGATTGCGATTGCTTCTAGAGGTAGCAGTATCTTCGTGATTGGGTGGGCTCTGTTCACGTAGATCCCATTCTTTTCGTCGTAGATTGTGAGGGCCGGATATTCTTTTTGTTTCCCAAAGAAGTTGTGCAGTATGGCCTTTAGTCGCCGTGCATCCTCTATACCAAACATATTAGACTTAATGAAATGCTTGATTCCTTGCTTCATGCCGGAATGTTTGATGCCCTCTAAGGCTTCTAGGGTCATGCCGTAGGGTAGTAACACGATGTTCGAGGCCAGAAATCCGCACACTGCAATCATGTGTAAAGACCGTGCAGCTGAATAAGTGGCAGGGAAGCCCCAGCCCAAGTAGATTTTGAAGCCTGTGACGATCAGTATCAGAGTTGTGATCATATGCAACAAGTGCATCATCCTCATGGGCAGGTTCCATCTCTCTGCTATGTTTTTAGCCATTTTGACCTCCTAGAGCAGTTTGATCTCGTATTTCTTTTGGGTGTTCTTATCAATGGTATGCACCGCACAGGCGATGCATGGATCGTATGATCTGCCTACGTGGAATATAGCTGTTGGATTCTCGGTTTCCTTGGATAATGGTATTGCACCTAGTGTGCTGAGCACATTACCAACCGGACCGATTTTGCTGCCCAAAAGCCCTAGCTCCGCCGGACCTAGTTTGCCATTGGCATCTCTAGGCGATAGATTCCACGTCGATGGAACTACTGGTTGATAGCTCTTGATCTTTGAGTCTCCGTCTGTCACGATCCAGTGTCCCAACGAACCTCTTGGACCTTCCCAGAGGCCTGCTCCTTTGCTTTCCTTAGCCATCGATAGGTCTGCATGCGTATAGAATTTGCCGTTTGGGTCCAAGTCAACTAGCACCCATTTCTTGAGTTCTCTGGCTAGGATGATGGTCTCTTGCATCCTTGCAAGCAATCTCGTGTATACATTTGCAGGCGAGTATCCGTTCTTCAAGAATGCTTCTGCAATTCCCATTACTAAGGGCTCTTTTACATTAATCATTCTCGATAGAGGTCCCACCTCACATGGTATTCCTTTATATCTCGGTGCTTTGAGCCAGCTGTACTTCGAGGTCGGATCATCATATTTTATATCTGCTGCTTTTTTAACAGGCTCGGTCTCTCCACTCCAGGGATGTAGGTCATTTCCACTCGTGTAAAATGAGTGTGCTACATGTTCAGTCACATTTCGATGATCGAAATTCTCGTACTTTAGATCGCTACTTGTAAAGCCGGATGTAATGAAGCGTTCACCCTTCGGGCTGGTTGGATCATATCCCTCTTTTATGGCATAGTATACGCCATATGAAAGGAAACCTATCTTCGTCGGATCGTCTGGGTATCCGCCGATCGTATCCAACTTAAGGCTGGCAGGTAGCCCTAGCAAAGTCTCCCCTATTAGCTCTGAGCCGAACGCTGCGAACAATGCAACATCGCTCCATCCAACCTCCCTCGAGAAATTGTCTGTTGGCAGACTTCCCAATATATCCAACACATTTGATACTGCAGTGTCCTTGTTGACATCATGTGTCAATCCAAGCCATGCATCCGCGACCTCCAACGGATCTGTTATGCCAAGTAAAGCATCTAATCCTAAAGCATAGTGATTGACAAATTCCATAGCCCTCACGTAGTAGGATGCGATTTTGCCTATGTCTCCGATGGTTGGCGTACAAGTGACTCCGCCAACGATAGTTGCCATCTGGTGGGGCATCTTACCTCCCAAAATGGCTTCTGCCTCCTGTAATGCCTTCTTCTCAGGAATGGCTGCTAAGTAAGAGCTTCCTGGTGGAACTGAATTGCCTTCTATGGAGTAACTGATGGGTGCGAATCTACCCACGAGTTCGTTCCAAACAGACTTTAGGTTGACCGTCTCCAGAATCGTCTTGTATGTTGGATGTGCCAGATCCGGCAACCAGAGAACCCATATGCTCGTAGCATGACTTGCTACGGCGTTCAGACCCTGTAGAATATTTCTCACGACAAGCGCATCCTTTGGTATGGAGCCTGCTATGCCGAACGCATCATCCAATGCATTGGCCGATGCCATCGAATGGCAGGTCGGACAAACTCCACAGATGCGTTGGGTTATTCTAGATGCATCCCTTGGGTCACGACCCTTGAGAATCTGTTCAATTCCCCTGAACATAGTCCCAGAGCTTTGTGCATTCGTGATCACACCATCGCTGACTTCCGCTGTTAGTCTCAAGTGTCCCTCAATCCTTGTCAATGGATCGACTACTACCATGGTCATCGCTTACTTATCCTCCTTCATGGCAATTCTGCGCACTGCATGTGCTCCAACGCCTATGGCTGCTGCCCCTATGGCAACCTTAGCTATTGTGTCTATGTCTAAGCCCACGAGAGTTGACATCATCTCCATTCCTACATAGAATGGCGACGTACCGTCTGGAAATACTGGCTCTGCACAACCGATGCAAGGTGAACCTGCTTGAGTACACATATTCACCGAATTATTCCAAAGCCGGGTTGCACAGTCTGCATGCGTTATCGGTGCCTTGCATCCGAGCTTCCATAGACAATTCCCCTCCCCAAATTCAGTGTCCAATTGGCCAAGGTCATAGAAACCACGCCTGGGACAGTTTTCGTGTATGGTGTGGTCTGGTGGGAAGAACACTGCGGGTCTATTGTATTTATCCAATTCGATTAGCCCTCCCTTACCGATTATGATAGACGCCAATGTCAACATTAACCAATCCGGATGGGCTGGACAGCATGGAATGTTAACCACCGGCAGACCCGCTTTTGACACATAGTTAGCTCCAAGAAATCCGCCTTTCGCCGTTTGTAAGAATTGAGCCCCCATGTTGCTAGTTACGGACCCCTTTGCTGCTGGAATGCCTCCATATGTTGCACACATGCCTATTGCTACAACATATGATGCTCGGTTAGCACATTTTTTGACCATTTCCTTAAAAGGATTTCCTCCTACTGTAGTGTACATGCCAGATCCTTCCGGTCCGTCTGCGATCGATCCCTCTATGACCAATACATCCAATGGCTTCGCACCAGTCATGTATTCCTCAAGGGCCAACTCTGAGTTCAGCTCTGAAGTGCCAACCAATCTCCCATCCACAAAAACGCCTTGCTGCATCATCAGAGTTTCATGGTAACCCAAGTTTACGCCTAGCCTTGTGATTGCCTGTATAACATCGGGATATGCGGCGTTGAGGAATGACTCTGAACAACCGCAACAGTCTGCTCCCTCCAGCCAAACGATATTTGTGTTTGATAGTTCCAAAGCTCTGACTATATCTGCCTTGTAGGTCCCTATAAAAGCGGCCGTACCCATGGCAGCAGCCACTTTTAGAAAAGTCCTCCTGTCCAACTTGGCTATATCTAAATCTTCAAGGTTCACTTTGAAACCTCCTGAAACAGCTAAAGCTGTTTGTTAGTTCCATACAACCAAGTACTATGTTCGATATAAAGTTTTTTGAACACCAGCTCTCTCAATGAAAGTTACCTTGACATATTAATGCAATACAGACATATTAAGGCATTAATAACCAAAATTATCCAGAGAAAAATAATGTGGAAGAGGACAAGAATCTCTTTTAAGCTTTCTTCATATTAATTTCCCCTCTCAAGAGGTATGCAGTATTCATTATAAGCAGTTTTTGTTATAACCTTCTCAAGAAAATATTATCCTTTTTCATGGGAACCACGTCCTTTTTTTCCGAAAAAAGAATGTTTACTTGATGAAAGGTCTTTATATCTCAAAAAAGTCTAACAGGAAATTTTATTTGAACTGAGCAATTTAAGGGGTATTCATGGATCGCTACATGTCATAATACAGTTCGAAAAGAGATTCAAATAAACAAGGAGCAAATATACCGTATCAGGTGGATAAAAATAGCAGTTTTTTTACTGCTTGCCAATTAACAACATATATGTAATGTACCATACTTTGGGTTTTCTATAGTGCACGAAAAGGGCCGAGAAACTAAAAACAAGAAGAAGGTATGTAAATGGATCTTGAGGGCTATGCTAAGCGTTCTCTGCGTAGGGGCGAGAATCACGATAACATAATACTCAAATTAATAGAGCGTATTACTGAGGTCAAGGACATATCTACAGACAAAGCCAGCATACTTGCTAAAGCCGTTCTGGAGGAGGCAGAGTTAACGTTAAGTCCTGATGACGATATAATATCTTTCTCAGCCTCAGGTGTTACAATGGGCGAGTTTGGCGTTGGATCCCGTGGCCACGGAGATTTTTATGCTCATCAAAAAATTGCCGATATAATCGGAGATACAGGTGCTTTTATCGATTCAAGACAAATGGATGACTCTGGAGTCGTTTTCGATGACGGCAAATATATCGTCCTTACTGTTGACGGAATGCACTCTCGCTTAAGTGATTTTCCGTTTCTGGCAGGATTTCATGTAACCAGGGCTGCATTGCGTGACATATATGTCATGGGTGCTCGACCTATTATGCTTTTTTCTGATATTCATTTGGCGGATGATGGGGATGTTTCCAAGATATTCGACTACACTGCTGGCATCGCTACTGTATCAGAACTCGTTGGCGTTCCACTGGTCACGGGTAGTACACTCCGAATTGGAGGAGATATGGTCATTGGAGATCGAATGACAGGATGTGTTGGCGCAGTTGGCATTGCTTCTACATTGACCGCTCGAAAAGATGCACGATCAGGAGATGTGATTCTAATAACCGAGGGAGCCGGTGGCGGTACCATATCTACCACTGCCCTTTATTTTGGGAAGTCAGAAGTCGTTATGGAAACTCTTAATACGAGATTTTTGGATGCATGCAAGTTTTTGTTGGATAGCGATATGGTGAACAAGATACATACTATGACAGACATAACCAACGGGGGTGTTAGGGGGGATGCAACCGAGATATCGAAGACAGCAGGGGTAAAACTCGTTTTTATTGAGGAGAAAATCCGCTCTTTAATCAATAAAACAGTTCTCAGCATGCTGGATGAATTAGATATCGATTATCTAGGCGTTTCATTGGATGCGCTTTTGATAATTGCACCTAAAAACGTAGCAGAAGATTTGTTGAAAGTGCTGCGTAAGCACAACATTTCGGTAGATATTGTAGGGCACATAGAAGAGGGGTCTGGTGTCGTGCTCATCAAAAACGGGGATAGTCATGAATTAACTCCAAAATTCCGAGAATCTGCTTATACACCAATTAAGAAGGTTGTAGGTGAATTTCCTAGTGCTAAGCTTTCTGAGATGCAAAAAAAAGTGGATGAGGCAGCCGATAGGGCAAAAGAAAAGAAGCAAAATGTGCTGGAATTCATTTTGGGTAAAAAACCTTAAATCCAAAGCGGGACTATAATGTTTGATGATCGGATCACAAGAATTGCTACTAATATTCGTGATGGTTTTGTTGCTATTCGGTGCGAACAAGTTGCCAGAATTAGCTACTTCTATGGGAAGGGCCTTAGGCGAGTTCAGGAAGGCTCAAAGGGAAATAGAATACGAACTGAGCTTTGATTATAAAAAGCAAACTGCTGATAAAGAAAAATTAGATAGAATAAAGAAGATGGCAGAAGAAGCTGGCATCGATACCGAAGGCAAGACAGAAGATGAATTGCTGGAGGCTATTCAGGAAATTCTAAGCAAAAAAGTTAAGGAACAAAACGTTTAATAAGAACTTTTAATATCTAGTATCGCTATAATTGGTTAGGTGATAAAAAATGATTGGAGGAATAGGGCCTAATGAGCTTTTAATCATCTTTGCGGTCATAGTCTTGCTCTTTGGAGCGACGAAGTTACCAGAGCTAGCTAAATCTATGGGAAAATCGATGGGAGAGTTCAAGAAGGCACAAAAAGAAGC
>JAAEEL010000040.1 GCA_013415795.1 Methanocellales archaeon
ATCTCGGTGAACACGGCAGCAATCAAGAATCCAAAGCTGGTAAACGAGATTGCAAAAATGTTCGGAAATCAAGCCTGCGTTGTGGCAATAGATGCCAAAAGGCGCTATCTTCCGAGGGATGCGCAAGCGAGCAAAACAGCAGATGAGGGGGGAGAGATCATTGACACTAAAGAGGGGGAATGTTGGTTTGAATGTTCCTTCTACGGCGGCAAGAAGTTCACTGGTGTTGATGCGCTGAAATGGGCTCAAGATGTGGAAGAGAGGGGTGCAGGTGAAATACTGCTCACGAGCATGGACCGTGACGGAACAAAAGACGGATTTGACATAGAGTTAACTAAAGCAGTTTGCGACCGTGTGAACATTCCCGTAATCGCTTCAGGCGGTTGTGGGGAACCCGAGCACATGAAAGAGGTTTTTGAGAGCACTGATGTGTCTGCAGCACTCGCAGCCTCTATTTTCCATTATAAAGAGTATACTATTCGTGAAGTCAAGCAGTATCTAAAGGAGAACAGGATTCCGGTTCGATTGTAAAAATATGCGCCAAAAAAATATAAATGAATCCTCATAATTTATATGTTTGCTAACAAAAATAAGATGAGATAAGTATATTTTTAATGGAATGATACATCATATTTATTATGTTGCCAAGAAAGGTAAATGAAACTGCGGAGTGGAAACGAGACAGTGGTGAGTTCTCGGTTATAACCGTTCCTGCAGTGATAATAAGTATAGAAACATTCTCAAGGATTAAAAAGGATGCAGAGAAAATTTTAGGTACGGAAGGCTCTGCGGTGTTACTTTACGAAGCAGGTAAAGACGCCGGCAAGACATGGATTTCACGTTTTCGTGAAGAGTGGCGATTAGAAGATGCTGAGAGTGAATTTATCAAGGCTACAGAAGAATTTTATACAGAACTTGGTTGGGGGAAGTTCAGCATAGATATTGAGAATCTTACTATCAGAATTGAGAATTCATTTATTGCAAGAGGATATGTGAAAGGTGAGTCAAAAAAGACTGTTTGCCACTTCTTGTGCGGTTACAATTCCAGCTTGATTTCGGAGCTAATCAATAAAGAGGTGGATGTAGAAGAAAGGAATTGCATGGCAAAAGGCGACCAATACTGCGATTTTATCGTTGTCAAATAAACCGTTTTCTTTTAGAGAAATGTAAAGTGTTTTCTGAAAAGAAACATCAAACCCTTTTATTGATTAAGTTACCTAGGTCTTCATAAAAACGTATTAATATTTTGGTCATCTCGTTATCCTCGTTTAACGTAAAAGTTCTTATTTGCTTTCCCATTTTTCCTTCTCTAACGATATTCATTTCCAAAAGCGGCTCAATTACCCGTGCCACACTGGAGTGAGAAAGCTTGGTCTCCTCTGCAACACCGGAAAGATAGGTTGTCGTGCCACGACTTTTTATTAGACACTCTAAAACAATCAGCTGTGCTGTCCTGCCGAATACCTTTTCGAGTGAGTTCATATTTTTATCCCGATTAACCTATATATCTTAATGCACTATAAATTTTTCTACAATTAGTAAGGTTAGACTATAAATTATTAAACTTTTCTATAAATCGAAAGGTTTATATAGTGAGTACCATATATGAATAATTAAGTTTGTCGATAAATAGACAAACTTGACGAATAAGATAGAAGTTATGACATCAGAGGTGTGAAAAATGATAGAAATGGGAAATGGAACGACATGCACAGCATCTGAAACTATTGAATATGAAACACTTCCAGCCGTAGCACCAATACAGAGACAAATTATTAGAGATGAGACAAGTGAACAAAGAAAATCAGACCTCACAATGCTCACAATCTCTCCAATTCAGAAACATTTGAAAATGCAACCCGGAGAGGATAAAGAATTCAAAGTGAAAGTATGCAACTTTGGAGGATACGTCATGGAGGTAAAACCACACGTAGAACTCCTGTCCGGAGAGAACTTTTTAGATCAAGGTCATATAACCATTACACCTTCTAAAAGTACAATCAAAAGTGGCGAGAAGCAAGAGTATACGATAAAAGTCAGTAGTTCTAGTAATACACCAACAGGCCTATACTGTGCTATTATAGATTTTACAAGTGAAGTCTCAAACCCAACCCAAAATATAGCTCCAAGATCGGTGTCTAAAACAGTCTACAATCACGGCATCGATCTATCTGTAGATATTCAGAATGAACCTAGGGTAAGGATATCCAGACCTAACCCATATAACGAAGTAGAGGCAGGACAAACCTATGAATATGAAATAGCCATTTAAAACATTGGCGATATACCCGTATCGATAAGTCCAACTCTTGAAGAACTAAGATATCATGGTCCACGTTATGCCAGGCTACCTGTCCCAAAGAACTGGATCACCATTGATGCACCTGAAAATGTAAAAGCAAGATCAAAATCAGCTGTGAAAGTTAGAATAAGTCTGCAAGAGGGTGCAACAGGGACATACGAATTTGGCATAAATCTAAACATAGACGACCCAATGATCCGTGAAAAACAGTCTCATGTATATATGGGTCTAAAGATAATGGCATAGAGTTAACTAAAGCAGTTTGCGACCGTGTGAACATTCCCGTAATCGCTTCAGGCGGTTGTGGGGAACCGAAGCACATGAAAGATATTTCGAAATATCTGATGTGTCTGCTGTTCTTGTCGCGTCCATTTTCCGTTATAAAGAAGTCACAAGGTGTTCGTATGAAGCATGTTAAAGCTGCGCTGAAAGAGAAGAAGAGAATAATAGCAACATTAAGTGTCATTTTACTGGTTGCTTTTGGTGTTTCATTAATTTATCTAGACTTTGGTCTTTTCAGATACGAGTCTGCCGTCGCTTCTCAAGCAGGAACGTTCTCTGTTATGGAACCAGAACCGGCCCTTTCGGGAGTGGTGTATCTTTACGTCGAAGGCAATGACCCGTTGAATAGGGCTCTTGAAGCTGAACTGAAGCAGGAACTACGGGGAATTTACTCGGAGGTGCAGTCCTTTGGTAACCTGAAACAGCAGTTTGACGGTCCAGTCGTCGCCGTGTATGTCATCAGGGAAGACCATTTTTACACACCCGTATATGCGAAGACCGATGTAGAAGTTCTGTACTTGTTCTCGAATTCTGGAAGCACCAGTTACTTCAGAGACTTTTTCATGGCTAAATTTGGGGCACCATCACCCGTGGTCCATTTAAGCAGCACTGAGGGTCCACAGCTTGTTGTGAAGACTGACATAACTGTCAGAACGTCGATGAAAGGCTTCTTTTCCCTGGAGGCCAGTAGACAGCTTCTGGCAGAAAAAGTAGCCAACGAAGTGGTCACAAAACTGGACGATATGAGGTGAAATTGAGACCAATACATGAAAAGAGGTTTTTGAGAGAACTGATGTGTCTGCAGCACTCGCAGCCCTTTGTGGAGCTATAATTATTCTGGCGTTAGCGTAGATTTTAGAGAGGGTTTATGATATTTTAATCAATCTCGTTTAAAAATAACCCGATTTTGAAAGTGCACACTATAACGAATTTCAACATGGCTCTATGGTCGCCGGCGGCTTCGACGAGATAGCGTATGTAACCCATGTCACGCCTTCTACCTCATTGGTTATTCGGTTGCTCATGCGCTCCAACACATCGTAGGGGAGCTTCACGAAATCTGCAGTCATCGCATCCTTCGATTCTACCACACGTATGGCCACGATTCTGCCCACTTTTCGGGCATCGCCTAAAACGCCCGTAGCCACATCATCACCAACGGCGGCAAACGCTTGCCAGACTCGGTCATACCAGCCGCTAATCTTCAACTCCTCCTCGACGATGTGCGACGATTCTCGACAAATGCGCAATTTATCTTCCGTAACCTCGCCTATTACACGGGCTGCAAGCCCAGGTCCTGGGAAAGGGTGCTGATTGATTATCTCGGAAGGCAACCCAAGCTCCTTTCCAACTTCACGAACCTCGTCCTTGTACAAATCCTTGATAGGTTCGATCAATTTGAAACCCAATTTCTCGGGTAACGCACCTACATTGTGATGAGATTTTATACGCGATGATTTCTCAGAGCCTGCCTTGGCACTCTCCACTCTATCGGGGTATATCGTTCCTTGCGCGAGAAAGTCAACTCCACCGATCTTCTTTGCCTCCTCCTCGAATACCTTTATGAAAAATTCGCCGATTACTTTCCGCTTCTCTTCAGAATCGGTTATACCTTTTAAAGCTGCAAGAAATCTATCTCTCGCATCTACAACTACCAAGTGCATCTTGAAGCTCTTCTCGAATGTCTGGACAACCTCCTCTTTCTCACCTTCTCTTAGCAGACCAGTATCAACGAAAATGCATGTCAACCTATCACCGACAGCTTTGTTGACCATCACTGCAGTGGTAGACGAGTCTATACCGCCGCTGAGCCCACATATCACCTTTCTCTTGGCACCAACTTCGTTTCTTATCTTGAGTATTGCACCTTCAACGAACGAGGCAATCGTCCAATTACGTTCGCAGTCACAGATTCTATATAAGAAATTCCAGAGGATCTGGTCGCCCATTTCGGTATGATGCACCTCTGGATGGAATTGTACGCCATATATCTTGTCCCTTATTCTAAATGCGGCAACAGGGGAGTTTACACCAGTACCTATCACATCAGCACCATCTAATCGCTCGATCATATCACTGTGTGACATCCATACGGTGGTCTTTCCATTTTCGCTGACACCCCTAAACAGATCATTATCAGAAATGGATATATTTGTCCTACCAAACTCGCCCCTTTTACCCGTCTTTACCACGCCACAAAGCATATCAGCAAGTAGCTGTGCACCATAACAGATGCCGAGTATTGGCACATCTAAAGTCAAGATTTCAGAAGAGCAGCGTGGGCTACCGGGGTCTTGTACACAAAATGGACTGCCTGAAAGGATAATACCTCTAATCTTGCCCTCCGATCTTTCTATTCCTCGCCTAAGCTCTTCGACTGATATATCATATGGTAAAAGCTCTGTATAGACGCCAAGCTCCCTGCATCGCCTAACGATCAAGTGACTATATTGACCCCCGAAATCTAGAACAACTACCTTGTCTTTTTCCCTCTCAGGAACTGCTATCTGATTTAACATCCCAATCGATTCTCTCATTTGCCCTACTCTTTTATTGTTGACATTCCGATACCTTTAATCGCAACTTAGCCAAGTCCTCTTTTATATCAACGTTGAATCCCATCCCTCTCAAAGTCTCTTGAAGAAGCATCTTGACAAACTCCTTAAGGATATCCGAACTCAACACCAAAGTGAACTCTCTCTTGGAGGTCTGCGTCAGTGTGAAGAGATTACATGCCTCAAGACGTCTCAGAACCGGTTCCACATGGAGGTATTTGTGTTTGAACTGATCCGCGTGGGCCTCACATATCGCCTTGTTCAACTCCCAGAACTCATCCTTGTCGGGATGAGTTTCGATGAACTTCAGAAATAGCAGCCAGTGATCGATATCCATTATGACGTGTTCGCCACGCCCAAGCATCTCGGCATGTGTATACAACTTCAGATCTTCAATTGATTCAAAGAGCACCCGATGCTTGCTATAAAATCTTAATGCCTCTCGAACTAGTTCACTCTGAGATAGTCCTAATTCTTCTCTCGTCTTTTTGAATAGCTTGAAGTCATCTTCATCCATTGCTACCGTAATTCGTTCTGGTGTTTTCATGGTATTACTATCAGTATGCTTAACTTCTTATTTAAATATTAATCCTTTAATCACCTAGCAATCAACATTTAATTTGAGGTACTTAGTCGATTTTAAATCTGTTCATAATTTTTATGTTTTTTTCTCAAATAGAATAAGAAGGTCATATTTCAAAGTATTAGTTAGAGGTGAGATATCAGATGGAGAGATATACCAAAGTTAATACAAAGGAGGACGTATTCAAAGCCATCGATAAACTAGAAGTAAAGTTCGTACGTCTCTGGTTTACGGATGTTCTCGGACAATTAAAGAGTTTTGCCATTACACCACGAGAATTGGAAGGTGCTTTTGACGAAGGGATGGGATTTGATGGATCTTCTATACAGGGATTTGCACGAATTGACGAGAGTGATATGATAGCTAAACCAGATCCAGCGACTTTCCAAATTATTCCATGGCGACCCAAAGATAATACCGTTGCTCGGATGTTTTGCGACATCTTAGAGCCCAATGGAAGTCCATACAAGGGAGACCCAAGATACATTTTGAAGAAGAATCTGGAGAAGTTGAATCAGGATGGTTTTACGTTCTACATAGGTCCTGAGCTAGAGTATTTCTACTTCAAGCATGACAGCAATACTGAAGTGCTAGACAGAGGGGGCTACTTCGACCTTACTACACTGGACGCGGGAAGCGATCTACGACGAGATACGATCTTAACGCTTGAGAAGATGGGGATAGTGGTAGAATATAGTCACCATGAAGTTGCACCCTCACAACATGAGATTGACCTAAGGTACAAGGATGCATTGACGATGGCAGACCAGGTAATGACCTATCGGATAGTGGTGAAAGAGATTGCACAGCAATACGGTTGTTATGCCACTTTCATGCCAAAACCTATCTTCGGAGTGAACGGAAGTGGGATGCACACACATATGTCCTTGTTTAAAG
>JAAEEL010000041.1 GCA_013415795.1 Methanocellales archaeon
AATGGAAATATGATGGTGCAAGAATACAAATCCATAAAATAGGTGATGAAATCCAGCTTTATTCTAGGAAATTGGAAAACGTCACTAAGTCTCTACCAGATGTTGTAAACCTTATCAAAAAAAATGTAACTTTTGAGCGAGCAATTCTTGATGGAGAAGTTATTGCAATAGATGGAGATGGTAAACCGAGACCATTTCAAGATATTTTGAGGAGATTCAGAAGGAAATATGACGTGGAGCAAATGGCAAAGGAGATCCCATTCCAACTGAGCTTATTTGATGTTTTGTACGATGGGCAGAGTTTGATCGATTTGACTTTGATTGAACGGCGCAAAGTCCTTGAGAAGTGCATAAGAACTAAACACTCATCAAAGATTATCGTAGCACCGCAAATCATCACAGGTGATCTCAATGTTGTCGAGAGAATCTACCAAGAAGCGCTGTCAGCTGGACACGAAGGTGCGATGATCAAAAACCCCAAATCAGCGTACATCCCTGGTAAGAGGGGCAAGAATTGGTTGAAGATAAAACCAGTAATGGAGACGTTAGATCTAGCAGTAACAGGTGCTGAGTGGGGGGAGGGCAGAAGGTCAAACTTTATCGGCTCATATTCCTTGGCTTGTAGAGATGAGGATACAAATGTATTTCTTGGTATAGGCAGGGTTGGAACCGGAATAACTGATGAACAACTAGCAGAATTAACCGAGCTGTTTAAGGAACTCATAATATCAGAAATCGGAAAAGAAATTGATATTAAACCAGAGGTTGTGTTTGAAATAGCCTATGATGAGATTCAGAAAAGCCAGAATTACGAATCAGGTTTTGCCCTAAGGTTCCCGAGATTGATCGGCGTAAGAAGCGATAAATCAGTCGAAGATGTAGATTCTGTGCAGCGGGTGCGAGAATTATATGGGAAACAGAAAGGCCGCGGAATCACTAAATGAATTTAGGAGTTTTCAATGATATATCTCTTAATTCATAGTGGCATTTTATCGTTAGGGGGCTATCTTTTTAGGTATTTTAGAGAGTTCGATATCCCCGCCAATTTAAAAAGCATTTTTCGTATTTTAGAGGAAGGTGAGGCGACTAAAACCTCTGAAGAGTCTATCTCTGATGATAAAGACATAAAAACGACAAGGCACTACCTTAGGTCAAATCTTTCAATAATTATTTCATGTAAGTCAAGTTTGTGGATTAACTATGAGGCTATCGTTAATCCAATGCTTAAAGAGAAGATTAGCAGCATGTCTGAGAGCGAATTGGGGACTTTATTCGATAAATATGGCACTATTGACAAGTTAAATTCGATAAAACAGAAGATGAAAGAGGAAGTAAGTGATGTTTCTAATGGAATTCAGTCTTTTGCAGATTTGTGATTAAACACATTAAATTTTGAGATAAATTCGAAAAAATGCAATATGGTTAAACAAGATTTATGGGGCAAATAACGGAACTGATGAAGTAATTGTGTTATATCCAAAATTAGATTGAGGGTTTCCTGTTTTCCAACATCTTTATGTATGCAGATAGTCCGACTCCGATGAATGCTATGATCACTGCACCAACGATAGAGATCATAAGGTATTGAATTGCAGCAGATCGGAATCCTTGGCTGAGTAATATTGCACATGCAGATCCACCCCAAAGAATAACACCTGCTGCTGATAGGAAAAATGGTAGAACCCAATATCGACCGACTCGTTCTTTGCTCAGATATGAGTCGATTATTCTTCCTACCCAAGAGAGAAGGCCGCTAGCTACAAACCACCAGACCGAGGCATTGATGAAAATTACGATGAGCAACAATCCCTGAGATTCAAGCTCCCAGCATCTGGCTAGTCCTTGTGTGATGCCTATGAACACAAGGATCGCTGCAGCTACGTATGTAACAAAAGAAATTCTCCCCCCATAGAAGGATCGTTTCAAGTTTTCTGTGAAATCCTCTATTATATCTTCCAGTCCAAATCCCCTAAAGAGCATATAAATGCCGATAAAGGCCATGATGGCTATGATGGCACCTTGTGGATATCCTGCAAACACCGAAATTGCATATATCAAACAAGCCAAACCAACAGGTATGAAAAATGTCCTGGATACCTTGGGATCGCTGAACAACTCCTTTATTATATAATAAATGTTCTCCAGATTTTGGCTCTGCTTGACTATTACTCTACGGACAGAATCAACCCTGAACCTTGACTCAATGAGGGGGAGTACATATTCGTCCTCGGCTCCATCCGTCACGACAATTGCATTTCTTGCACCATATTTCTCTGAGATATCATTAAGTTGGTTTGCTATGAAAGTGTCAGACTTGACTCCAATATCCCGATCACCACAAATTGACACTATCTCAATATCAGCTCCCTCTGCTTTGAGTTTATCATATATCTGGATTGCACCAAAGATCATGTTGGCATCAGAATCCTCTGGGTCATATAGTGCTAAATTAGTTGCAGCATCAAGATTATGAGCCCTACCCACAACAGGACCTTTAATTCCAACTTTATGTCCTAGGTCATCATCTCTATCAATACAGATTATGAGAGTTTGCATTATCCTAAGTTATTGGAAAAAGAATATAAAAACCTTGGCTCTTTAGTAATTCAATATTTTGACGTCATCCAAAGAAAGAAGGCCTGCATCTTTGGCGGTTCTTTCCATCCCAAGAGGTACATTTTTCTCTAGTACAAGTATATAGGCATCCATCGCTTCGATACCAATTTTTTTTGCCGCGATGACCCTATGGTGTCCATCAACAAGCAGCATTTTAGTTGGTTTTTTTATTACAACTATAGGCTCTGCTAGACCTTTTTTTAGTTCGTAGGTTCGCCCCTCCAGTTCATCCAAATGTATTTTTGGCTGAGTGGGGACAAGTTGATCGATGGGAACCTTGTCGTGTTTCACAGTTACCTTTATACCGTGAATAATTTCTAATGTCTTTTTTAGTTTCCATACCTTTTGAGGATCCGCCCTCTCTATCTGGGAACGTATGACGTCCGCATTAGAAAGAATTCCTTCAAGGTATCTAGCATCGTTAACTACCATTAACTTTGAAACACCATTTCTGAACATCACTCTTGCTGCATCGGTTAGGTCCATGTCTGGGTGTGCTACTACGAGATCTTTTGACATGACCTTTGATACCTGATCATCTTGGCGTGAAGATAGAAGGTCCATGGAGGATACATAACCCTCTACTTTACCGTTTTTGACTACTGGGAAGCCATCATGGTCGGTTTTATGAATGAGGTCTATGACATCTGCAATGGTGTCTTCTGGAGATACTGTAATAACATCTTGGGTCATATAGTCCTCCACCTTGAGTTTGTCTGTCATAGGAATAGCCTTATATTGAGAGATATACGACTATTTATTCCTTATGTTTTTTTATTATAGAATCAATTTGCAGAACAGATGAAAAGTTTTAAGTCCTAAAATGTTCTATTGACTGGGAAAGACATGGCAATCAAGATTATACAGGAAATAAGGTCAGCTGAGATAGAGGCGGACAATATCATAAAAAATGCACAACTTGAGGTAGAAAAGATCTTATCGAATGCCAGACTTAAAGCGAGTGGAATTCTTGAAAAGGCTGAAGAAGACGCTAAAAAAGATCACCATCTAATCGTTAGTGAGGCGGATAAAGAAGCGAAAAAAGATTCCATTGCTATAAAGAGAGACAATCAGAAGGAGATCAAAGCCATAAAGCACGTTGCTCGAGAGAAAGTCGATGAAGCAGTCAATCTAATCGTCAGTAGGACGGTAAGATAATGGCAGTAGCCGACATAAAAAGGGTCTACATCATTTCACACGGGTCTCAGAAAGAAGAGATTATCAGCGAGCTGCAAAAAGTCGGTCTCGTGGAGGTCACCGATCTACGTGAAAGACTGGCCACTACTGACTGGAAATTACTTCTAAAAGAGTGGGGTGAGCCTGAACTTCGAGAGTTAGACAAAAATCTCTCGGAACTCGATCACACAATAGATTTTCTTTCAGATTTTGAAGAAAATAGCAGCGGATTCATAGCGGGTTTTTTTAGCCCAAAGATTTCCATGAAAAAGAAAGAATTTGAGAGCACTGGCGATTTTTCTGACTACAAAAAAATATGTGATCAGTGTAATGATTTAGAGACCAAGCTAAATGAGCTGAAAAATGAGGAAAATAGGCTTTTGAACACATTATGTCATATTTCGGTTTGGATGGACTTGGGCATTCCTTTAGAAGATACAAAGGGAACCGAAAAGACGAACATAGTGCTTGGGACTGTAAGTGCTTTTGATGAAATGGAGAAGGATATAATAGAATTAGCATCTGAAACATATCTTCAAGTTGTCTCAAAACATGAGGAAGAATACCACATCCTTGTAATTTATGTGAAGGACAAAGAGGATGAGATTACTCGAGTAATGAAAAAATATGATTTTGCTAGAGTTACTTTTCCGGAATTAACTGGTACTCCCTCTGAGGTCAGGGAGAGTGTCAACGAGAGACTATCAATGATTGAAAAAGAAAGGAGAGACGCCCTAGCTGAAATCTCATGCATGCTCAAATACCGGTCTCAGCTTTTGGCAGTGTATGACCATATCTACATGGATAGAGAACGAGAAGAAATAATAAAGAACGTTGCAAAAACTGATACATCCTTCTTGATAGAGGGCTGGATCAAAGAGAAAGATATAGCAACTCTAAATCAAAGACTGAAAATCGTATCAAATGAATTAGAGATATACACTAGAGAGCCAGAAGATAATGAGAGTCCACCGATCGCTCTAGAAAATACTGCCATAGTAGATCCCTTTGAAGCCGTCGTAGATATGTACAGCCCGCCAAAATACACTGAGTTGGACCCAACACCACTCGTGACAGCTTTTTTCATTATATTCTTTGGCATATGCCTATCCGATGCTGGTTATGGGATTATGCTCTCAATTTTATCAATAATAATGATGAAAAAATATATCGTGGGACCAACAGGCAAAAAATTTCTGCGACTGTTGGCCATCGGTGGTATTTCAAGCTTCTTTTTTGGTGTATTGAGTGGAAGTTGGTTTGGAGACCTATTTAAAATGCCAGCAATCTGGATTAATCCTGTAGATGATCCGATGACTATGTTGATATTCGCTCTAATTTTGGGAGTAGTACATATTTTCGTTGGCATAGGTGCGAAGACGTATAACAGCATAATGCAGGGAAAAATAAAAAACGCTGTCTTTGATCAACTCACGTGGTTCACTCTCTTGGTCGGAGTGGTGCTCATAATTTTAGCAGAGATGGATATTTTATACCTCGGTATAATACCCTACGTAGTTGCCGGATTAGGTGCAATGGCCCTCGTTCTAACGCAGGGCAGGTCTCAAAATGGGGTGGTGAAAAAAATACTTTTTGGATTTGCAAGCCTTTATGGGATAATAGGGTACTTTGGTGATGTATTATCCTACTCAAGGCTTATGGCACTCGGATTGGCTACAGTGGTGATTGCCATGGTCTTCAACAACATAGCGCTAATGACAAAGGAAATATATATTGTTGGTACATTTATGGCAGCGATAGTTCTCATATTCGGTCATCTCTTTAATTTGCTCGTAAGCACTTTAGGCGCATTTATACATACTTGTAGGCTGAACTACGTGGAGTTTTTCAGCAAGTTTTATGAGGGTGGTGGAAGAAGGTTTTCACCCTTTAGGACGAGTACGAAATATATAGAAATAGAGGAGGTATAAGAATGGTAGAGATAGGATTAGGTTTGGCTTTAGCGACATTTGGTGCAGCCTTGGCAGTAGCTCTGCCAGGGGCAGGATCAGCCATAGGAATAGGCACAGCAGGACAGACTGGCGCAGGTGTGGTAACAGAGTATCCAGAAAAATTTGGTATGATTTTGTTACTACAAGCGCTTCCGGGAACGCAGGGCATATATGGCTTATTAACGGGTTTCCTTGTTATAATGGGTATTGGTTTACTCGCCGGAGTGCAGCCAGTGGGAACTGAACAGGGGTTAGCCATACTTTTTGCATGTTTACCGATAGCGATAGCAGGTGGTCTTTCAGCGCCGGCACAAGGAATGGTTGCAGCTTCTGGTGTTAACTTAATTGCAAAGAGGCCAGAAGAAGTTGGAAAAGCGATCATATTTGCTGCCATGGTGGAAACGTATGCCGTGTTTGGCTTGCTAGCGTCGATTCTCATGCTTAGAGGGGTGTTATAGGTTGGGTATCGAAGAGATCAAACAGAAGATCCTCGCTGATGCGAATGAGGTCGCCAAAAAAATAATAGAAGAAGCAGAAGAAAAAGCCAAACCAATCGTCGATGAAGCAAGGGATGAAGCTAAGCAAATCAAAAAAGAGTTCAAAGAAAAAGCAGTGTTAGAAGCAGAAGCAAAAAAGAAGAGGCTTCTTGCATTAGCTAGGCTGGAGGCTAGAAAGAACGTACTGTCGGCGAGGCATGACATGACGGAGTTGGCTTTTGTTGAGGCAGTAAATAAGCTATGTGGACTAGCTGACAAAGAATATCTAGCTATTATAAAGGAGATGTTTATGTCAGTGGACATGCCAGATGGTAATGTTGAGGTGCTTTTTTCTACCAGAGATAAAAAGAGAATAAGCCATGACTTTCTCAAAGAAGTGGAAAAAGAATTAGCAATGAAAGGGAAAAAGGTGAAATTAACGTTATCTGGAGATTCCAGAGACATCTCTGGCGGTTTTATCCTCAGAAAGGGGAGGATCGAGTTCAACAATTCCTTTGAAGCTGTAATAAAAATGCAAAGAGATGTGATAGAGTCAGAGGTGGCAAGAATATTATTCGGTGAAAGTGCATGGAAGTCAAATCAGTCAACAAATATGCCTACTCAGTAGGGAGAATCAAGGCATTGGAAACGAAGCTCCTTGATAGGGACAAGGTAGACAGGCTTGTCGAGGCCGATAGTATAGATGCTGTTTTGCGTTTATTAAGCGAAACAGAATACGGTGATATGATTGCAGAAATCAAAAGTGCTGAGGAGTTTGAGGATATTTTATACAGAGAACTGGAAAGGAAATATTCGGTTGTCAGGAAATTCTATCCTGATCCAGCACTAGTCGATCTGTTCACGCTAAAGTACGATTTCCATAATCTGAAGGTATTGATTAAATCCAAATTTAGTGATAAAGAAGAGATTGGACTGCTAATTCATATTGGATTTATCGCAGATGTGGTTTCCAAGCTGATGAAAGAAGATATTTCGGAGATACCAAAGAAACTTCCAGAAGCCTATGCAAGAGCAGTCGAAAGGACATTGGATCAGTTTAATACCTCAAAAGATCCGCAGATAATCGATTCTGGTTTGGATGTCGAAATGTTTGACCTTATGTATAAGTTTTCCTCGCAGAGCAATTTTTTGCTAGGACTGCTCAAGATGTACATTGATTTGGCCAACATAAAAACGTTGATCAGGTCGAAGAAATTAGGCAAGAGCCAAAAATTCTTGGAATATGCCCTTTTAGAAAATGGCGGCTTACCCAAAGATATCCTACTTAAGACTTATGATAAATCCTTGGATACAATGGTAAGCGAGCTCTGCAAATCAGAATATGGCAAGATCATAGCTGAGGGCATCGAACACTACGAAAAAGAAGGTTCTTTGATTTTGTTCGAAAAATTGTTTGACGACTTGATAATGGGGCATGTGAAAAAGGCCAAATACGTGGCTTTTGGTCTGGAGCCATTAGCAGGATATATTCTGGCAAAGGAAAGCGAAATAAAGCTGATAAGGATGGTA
>JAAEEL010000042.1 GCA_013415795.1 Methanocellales archaeon
TCTAATCGCTGATATCGAATCACTAATAATCTATGCAGGGATTCACTCTAAAAAATATGGCTTTTATCGTATGCTTTCAAGACGATTTCCTTATGCCATTTATTACGAGATTAAGGATAATATTGCTTATGTTGTGGCGATCTTACCTATGCATCGTGATCCTGTATGGGTTAAACACAAATTAAAAAAACGAAGTTGACAAAATCAGTTCAGCCAACCTTTTGGGCCTGTGAGTGAGTCGAAAACTGCATAATTCCTTTGGTCTTCAAGTTGGCTGATATGCATTGGTATAAAAATTAACATATATTGAAACATGAATTCTAAAATTGGAAGTATTTTTATAAGTCATTCAGTAAAAAATCCTGATTATGAAGTAACAGAAATTCTTGCTAAATCTCTGGAAGAAGTAGGGTTCAATGTATGGTGGGATAAAGAACGATTAGAAGGCGGTGATTTCTTTCCTGTAGAAATATTAGAAGCTATTATCAAACAAAATTATTTCATTTATATAATTTCTATGCACTCAATTGCATCAAAATGGTGTTTACGTGAACTTATACGTGCTACTGAACTTGATAAAAAGATTATACCTTTACTTTTAGAAAAAATACCCAATGAAACATCTCCTCTTGAATTAGCTGGCCTTCATTATATAGACATTCGGCTAGGGATTTCTGAAGCCTTTCCAGATATATTAAAGGCATTAGGTCTTGGTATGCCTTCAAATAAACAAATACTTGATGATCCTTTTGCAAAGGATGGCAATCTAATTAAAACAATAGCCGAACAATTGACTTATGCAAAGACTTTTACAAATTCGTTGAATCTTATTTTGATGTTAGAAAAGATTGGTATAAGGTGTTGTGAAACAGAAAGGGCAAGTAATCTATTTAAGGGTATGCGTTCTCAATCGCATTTTACAGGAATGAAAATAGATTATGATAAAGTTCGGGCTTATTTGCTAACGGAATGGTATGGCTAATTAAAGCCGAACCAAGCGTTGGAGATAGACGCTGAATACTGTCGGCTCGTTCCTCGCCAGTACCTTGCAGCGCCACTCAACTCTTCGTTAGACTTGCCCTGTTTTAGAGTAGTTATATGGCCATGCTAAGTTAAAGGATATGCGCATGGAGCCTCTTCTGTGGCCTATAATCTCCCACCCGAGTTTCGGGTGTGGAGACATATGAAACTCGGGCATAGATAAGACAAGGGAAAACCATGTCAACAGAACAAAGCGATGGATCTCACCCATACCAAGGCTATGAATACCAGATCTTGGCAACGGTATGGGTTGCACTTGAGCTGATATTTCACCGTAGGTCTGCCATATTGATAGTTGTAGAACCCGCTTCTGGAGAGGATATTGCTACCGAACTCGATGTCGAGCCAGAGGAAGCATCATCCATCCTACAAGTTAGTGATAGTAATGCACATCTTGAAATCCAGATTAAGCTCCGTCAGAGTGGCCATTGGACTCGCAGTGAATTCACGAATGTAGTCCAAGGGAAAAGTGAGAAAGGTGGGACCAGGGGGCCTGAGAAAAGGATTCGACCTATAGGTCTCCTTAGATCATCTCCAACAACTAGGTTCATACTTCTAACCAATGCTCAAGTGGCCAGTGAGCTTCGTCCTTACATCATAGAGAAGTTTGGAGAACTATCAGCTTCGTCGACTATTCCTGGAGAGCCAGATGCTGCGGATCGGACCGAGGTATCACCACGGATAGCTATTTTTCAGCAGCGTGAAACTCAAAGGCTTGTCCTTGAAATTGATCAGATTCTTAGGCTTGAAGGTCACCTACCTTCGAGTAGGTGCGAAAGCTGCCTGAGTACTTTGAAGGAAGCTGTACGGGTACGGCTATTAGGGCAGAGTAAATCGACATGGACGGGGGAAGAGATAGTAGCTTCAATACAGAAAGCCGGTGGATTTCCAGAATTGAAGAAATGCCATCTCGTCAAACCCAGTAACTACGATCAGATCCTGCAGCAAATATCAGAGAAATACAGGCTAATTCTGTGTGGGCCACCGGGTACCGGAAAGACTTTTCTGGCTGAATATATTGCTGACATTCACCGCTTGGAAGAGGACCCATTTGAGGTCGTAATAGTAGAAGAGGTTTCAGACATAAAGAAACGCCTTAATGATAATCAGAAATTCCTTTTCTTTCTTAATGATCCCTGGGGCCACTATAAGCTTAAAGAAGATGCCGACCGATGGTCCAGTGAATTGCCTAAATTATTTCAAAAGGCAAGTGCACATAAGCGATTCATTATAACTTCTCGCATAGGCATTAAAACTCAAGCGGTCGAGAACCATGAAGATTCAGAATTAAGTTCCGCAGAGATTCTTTTGACTCAGGACCATTACGATCCCGTCAAGCTGATTGAGATTCTTGGAATTGAGATGGAGGATAGTAAACCTTGGCAACAGGACCTTGTGAAATGGCACCACTCGGTAATCGTCGATAAGCTTAAGGTGCCATATTCATTAGTAGTTTTCGCCAAGAAGATTTCAAGGACGCGATCAAAAAAGTTTGCCGATATCGAAGAACTTATAAACCAGTCAATCATTGAGGCCATTGGAAGCAACCTTGAAAGAGAAATAGTTGCGATGGGACAAGATACAGTTGCGAGCGCAGTCGTACTGTGGGCACTCATGATGAGCTATCCTTATATCAAGGATGGGTATGCAGACACGGCTAGGAGGATTATCCGTAATACTGGATATCAACGCCCCATAGATCCTCGGAAACTATTTCGATGGCTTTTGGATGCAAGGTGGATTCAGCCAAAGTCCGAAGGTTTTACTGCACATCCAACAGTTTTGGAAGGCCTTGAAGCTTTAATTGATCGGGAGCCCGCGGTAGTAGAGGAGGTTCTTATCGCATTTCTGACCGGTCTAGTCCAGGAGGAGAAGGCACATGTTGCCCACAAGATTGTCAAGCAACTCAGGGGACGTAGTTTGCCTATCCCAAAAGTTGTTCATGATGCAATTAATTTCTACCTGCTAGATCGACTTGCAACAGCTACTGGCCACCAGTTTAATGAAGCATTTAGAGACATAGGGCAATGGTCGACGGAAGGTGATCCCGTATCTACGTTGGTTCATGTATTATTAAAGAGGGAAAAAAAAAGATTTGTGAGTGGCGGCTATGAATGGCCGAGACCTAAGCTTTCGAGCTTTCAAATAGACAGCATAGCTTCTTCTGAGAGTGCCCGGGAATGTGCAAGAAAGTTTATACAGGAATTCCTGCCCTCAGGATTTACTGATGATGTTTATAAGGCCAGCGATCTTGTTTTATTTTTCAATTCGCTCGGATGGGATATGTCGGAACACTTCTTGATTGCGGCAGAAGATGCTTTAGAAAGAGGGAATCCTGATATAGAAGTCCTTGTAGAGGGAACCCTCTCAGCAGGTCGTCGCATTTACAGCGAACGATTACTGAAGGCCGCATTGAGAGCCTTTGACGAAGCCAATGAGTGGCTGGATGGGTTTTATGCAGAGTACCGTAAGGCTGATCAAGCCGAGATAGATGCCGAGCAGGCAAATCACGTGATGGAGCAACCATCGGAGCGATTTTACCCGATCAATGCTGCACTAAAGGCTATAGTGTCCTCTCGGCGAAATGTTGAGAGCTACACATGGCTTGTGGGACATACCAGGGTCCTCGATTTGCTTGAAAGTTGGGTGGAGGCTATAGATGAGTCCACAAGTGCAGACGAGATTAGAGCAATTCTTCGAGTGTGTCCAGCATCAGACAGGCGACTTGCTTGGAAAGCAATCCAAAGGGCGTGTCAATTCCAGTTTGTTCCCGAAGTTGTCCAAGGCCTAGAGGTCTCACCAAGTGAGCACATTAGGCTCTGTCTCGAAGTCCTCACTAACTTACTGACATTGGATCAATGGAAGGAGTATGTAGTACCTGCTGTCCACTCCCTGTCATTTGTCAGAAGAGGGATAATCTGGATGGCTGCAAAAGGTTTAGGTAAAAGGATTATTGAAAACGCATCGAAGATCTTTGACTTGATTGGATTAACCTTGAAGTCTGATGAGGCTCTCTGTTTATCCTTGTGCTATAGTGTGAGTGATGAAGATACTGACTTCTTATCTGCATCGGACGAGGTCAAGGTACTCCTTCGTGAGTTAGCTGATAGTGCACCAGATCACTTATCAGCCCGCGCAGTGTTTGTTCTTGCCAAAATGAACGAGATATTTGCATCCTACCTCCCGGCATTACTCAAATGTGAAGACTTCGACATACGCGTCAGTGCCTTAAGGCTTGCCGCTTCACTGCCAAATGGGATCGGAAAGAGTCTGTTACAGGCTGGCCTGTCCGACCAAGATTACCGCTGCAGACGTGAGGCCATGTGGTTAATTTCATCAATCGCGGAAGAAGAAGATAAGGTTTTCATAATGGATAGAGCTAATGATCCGAGCGCTCCTGTTCGAGAAGCCTGTGCCCGCATTATTGGTTATTGTGGGTGGGTGGAAGCTCAGTCGCTCCTCATAAAGCTCCTGAATGATGACCGGGATGCTAGCGAGGACCATATTTTCCGCTTTCACATTCCAAATTACCATGTCGCAAGGGCGGCAGCACTCTCTCTTGCAAAACTTGGAGAGCTTTCACCTTCCTCCATAGACCTTATCATCGAGTTCATGCAAAAACGAGATCCGAAGAAAGATGATTTGATTATCTATTACCAGCTTCTTAACGTACTCGCCCAGCAATATTGTCATCGCGTTCTGCTTTTTCTCGAGGGTTTTCTGGATGATCTCTGGCATATGCCAGGGATAAAATCAGAGGGTTTTCCATTACGTTACTCATCTGCTTGGGGGATTTTTCAGCAGCTCACAGAGGATGGATCTCTAGTGGAAGTGGTTCCTATGGATCGCATTTTCAAGGGAGCAGTTCACTCAGATAGTCGACTGGCGGGCCCGTGCCTGCTCTGCCTTGGTCTACTTGGAAAAAGGGCTCAGCATAAGATCCTCCAAGCGCTTCAAGCCGAAACTATGACTCGCGAACGAGCTTTATTGATCTTGAGGGCTCTCCCTAATGATTGCTATTATTTAAGGGACAGGTTGATAGAATTCATCAAGCCAACTCATCCTGCGCTGACGATTTTCGACGTAGCAAAAAATAATTCGTCTATTGGTGAAAAAGACTGGAAAGTTTTTCTTGAGGAAAATGTGAATGCGGCTAATTGGCTTGATAATATCAAATCTCTCGAGGATGTTAACCAGATTCTTCGTTTTATTCTCCACATTTCATTTCAAGCGCCTATTTGTAAGCACTTCACAAATCTTGAAGATCTTCGGAAAAATGAACTAGCAGAATCGATCCCGATAATGACAACTCGATCGATGTTTGGTGGTGAATGATTTGACTCAATCAGGAAGCATTGGTTGTGGACAAGTTTGGCAAACTGCTTTAGAGAGGATCGAATTACCCTTAATTTGCAAAATATTTCTAACCACGAAATTCACTCGCCGGAACCGCTAGCTGATTTTGCTATCAGGCATAAATAGCATTATAATAAAGTAATTGCCAAAGAATACCTTATGTATTGCAGTGATTCCGGAGAGTGATCGCAGATGTTGGCGTAAATGAGCATTTTGTACTTAAAATTAAAACCTTTCAGGATATTAAGAATGGAAATATAAAAAACAGATGAGACAGCTTGAATTAATACATAAAATAATCGAGCAATTCTCTGTTTTTGTTGCTCAAATTAAAGGGGCATCATCGATAAATTTATATGATATCAATATCTTATCTGAATATATGCTTATTCCACTATTTAAGGAGATATTTCAATTATCAGCTTTAAGGAATGTTAATGATGATGATAAAAATTATCCTGGGATTGATTTAGCTGATGATGAAAATAGAGTAGCTTTTCAGATTACATCCACTGCTACTAGTTCAAAACTTAATCAAACCTTAAATCAATTTTTCAAGCACGAATTAGATAAGAAGTACGACAGACTATACTTTTACATTTTAACAGAGAAACAAAGCTCATATACAATAAAAAGGGATATCTTGAACCAGTCAAATTTTGATTTTTCACCATCAAGAGATATCCTTGATTCAATCAGTTTGATTAAAAAGATTCAAGGCCTTGATCTTAATAGTATAGAAAATGTGCATTCGATATTAGAAAATCAATTTTCTATTCATCAAAGATTGAGCAGCTTCACCATCAACAATGAATCTGCCAATCAATCTAATGCACATGATATTGAATCAGAGACATCTGAAAAGTTGTATTCAAATCTTTTAGAAATTACATTTCCAAACAAACTCTATATCGCGTATTTAAATATCGATCGTAAAAATGTTATTAAATCGTCGAGAGTAGATGGAGGAGGGTATTTAAAGAATAGCGCTTCTGCAAGGGATATTGTACGAGAATCTTTGAATCAAAAACGTATGAAATTCGCCAATGACTGGACTTGTCACGAAAACAAATTAATAACTTTTCATGATCTGAATGATAATTTAATCCCATTGCGAGAAATAGTTGATGAGGGTACAATTGAAGAATTCGAGCCGGAAGAATTTTACCTTATTGATAAAGACCATGAAAATGTATTCAAAGGATTGTTACATTATTGCCTTATGAGATATCTTTACCAAAAAAATATAGAATGGAAACACGAAGATAGGCTGTTTGTTTTTATGCCTGAATATGGCGAGCCAAAAAAAAGGCAAATAAGATGGTTCAGCAAGGTTAATGCTACTCGAACAGTCTTCGATTTATATTTTAACCCAAAAACAGACAAAATATCATACTGTAAACATTTGGCCTTTGAAACTCATTACAGAAGATATGATAATAGATGGTTTATTGAAATAATTCCTCACTGGTATATTACAAGCAACGGTTTTAAAAAATCATATTATGCTTCAGAAAAAATTAAATGGCTTAAAAGAAATGAACGAAACCAACATGTATTTAATCATCTCAAATTTATAGCATCATATATAAAAGAGAAAGAACAACTAAGTCTGTTCGATGATGGCAAACAGTTTTTTCCTGGATTCATAACTTTTAAACAACTTTTAAGTACATGTGGGCATCCACGAATAAATGATATTGAATGGAACTGGGATGAGGAAAAAGAAAAAAAGAAAAGCCTAAATGACTCACAACAATCGTTGCCCTGCGAATTTTTATATTAACTATGAAACTAAGAATGATAAAAGAACCATATCTTGAATTTAGCCAAGGGATACATTGCTGCCCTCGTGCGGGAATTACTGAATATATGGTATATGATTCCAAATTCAAGGTTAGAAAAAAAGAAATATTTGTAGGTGCTGTAGGGACAAGTCAATCCTTACAAAGTCTCAATGAATGGATTGAAAAATGTTCAAATTTCATTGCAGCAAAGCCTAACAGTAATCAACCTAATCTCTACACTTCATTTTCTGGGTTTAATGAAAATTCTGGTTTCTCTGCAAAATTGATTTATGAGGAAGAGATTACAAAGAGAATATTTAACAGGGATATTAAAAGAGTCTTAGAGATTAGAAACTGGAATAAGCTTGTTAGTGAGGCGGTCGATCTGTTCTATAATAATATTCTTTTTTTAGCGCAAAATAGAAACGTCGATGTTATCGTTTGTGTTATACCAAACAATTTATATAAAAAGATTGTAAATAAAAATGAAGATAACGAAGTTGAGGAAAAGATAGACGATACTCATACAGATATTGAAATGAATTTCCGGAGGGCATTGAAGGCTAAAGCAATGCATCTTAGTCGTCCTATTCAAATTATAAGGCAGTTGACATTCCAAGACACATCAACTCAGCAAGATATTGCTACAAAAGCGTGGAATTTTTGTACCGCTGTTTATTACAAGACAGGACAAACCGTCCCATGGAAACTAATTAAAAATGAAGCTAGATCTGCTGCTTGTTATGTAGGAATTGGTTTTTACAGAAGTCGTGATAAAAAAATATTAAATACAAGCTTGGCACAGATTTTTAATGATCTTGGCAATGGGGTAATATTAAGAGGCACACCAGTTGAAATTGATAAAAATGATAGGAGACCTCATTTAACATCGGGACAGGCCTATGAACTCCTATCTTCGGCTATCAATGAATATGAATTTGCACTTGAAACATCTCCTGGTCGTTTAGTTATACATAAAACATCAAATTTTTCCGATGAGGAAATTGCTGGACTACGGGGGGCTGCTGAGGATAGAAGGATCAACTCTATAGATTTTATAACTATTTTAGATTCTACCTTTCGTTTTTTTCGTGATGGGATTTATCCACCTGCGAGAGGACTAAGCTTCAAACTTGATAGAGATCACCATATTTTATACACAAA
>JAAEEL010000001.1 GCA_013415795.1 Methanocellales archaeon
ATTTAATAGTTAGACTTGAAAAACAAAATAAAAACTTGTAAAGGAGACGTGGATAATATGGATTGGGGTATGAAAACAGGCTTTCAAGGCTAATTCAACCTGATGGAGAAAGTGTAAAAAATGCCCGATACCATACAAATGAACATAAAAAAGCTAGCATTTTTAAATTATTCTTCTTCAAGTAGTAACTCTTTTCCTTCTCTTATTAGGTAAATTACAATCACCAAACCAACAATTGGATCGGCATACCAAAAATTGAAGAAGTATCTTCCTGCCAATCCTAAAAGTAATGCAACAGACAGTGTCGAACAAACAAAAGTTTCCTTTGAATCAGCAATCAAGGATTTCAAATTTAGCATTATGCCAATCTTCCTTTTCTGTATCCCGAGAAGTGGCATTAAAACGATTGATACAATCGCAATTATAATTCCAGGTAATGAAGGATCAGGAATTTCTTTTATTACTATCTTTTTAATTGACTCAAATAGAACATAAGCAGCCAATACTAAAAAAGTCATACCAACGAATATTGTTGCTCTTTTTTCAATTTTTTCCTCCTCCTCTGGTGTAAGTTTATCATGTTTTTGTAGCCTCCATATTAGAACAAAACCTGAAAGCGATTCAACGATACTGTCTAGTCCGAAACCAACTAAAGCGATACTGTTTGCAAGACTTCCAAAAGCGATTGAAGCGATTGCCTCTATAATGTTGTATACAACTGTAAAGTATTCTAAACGCAAAGCTTTTTTATACTGACTATTCATGGATAGAAACTCCAAAGGTGCAAATTCACTTAACCACTTATCTCTTTCTCTCTCTAAAAAGGTTTTTATTATTATGCTACCATCCAATCATCGACTTCATCAGTGGATTATGTTACAATACCCTTTTTGAACATATTTGTTAATCGTTCTCTGGTTTTATTTTTTCTTACGATCTCTCTTAGAATCTTGTAATAATATGGGTAGTAGCCTATTCTTTCGAATTGCAACTAAAAATTCTTTAGTATCTTACTTATATGATTTTTTTTTGAATTAAAATCTGAATTGACTGTATAAGAGATGTAGATTGAATGCAGCATATATCTCAAAAATCTATGTATGTCAGCTCGTCGGAAAGATCTTATTAAGAAGCCTGAATTTACTTCAGGTATCTGAATCTCTTGCCAATCTCTAGCAACGCCCAAGCCCATATCAAACATTCAAAGCTTTTTATGATGTCACCTTTCTCAAGAAAATACTCCGAGTCCTTACGATATGCAATGATGTCTTCCATGAGGTCTTTGCCTTCATTAGTAGGTGTCTTTGTTATTGGAAGCATCTCATCGAGCTTGTAGGTCCATTTTTCGATCTCTTTGTCAAGCTTGTTTTCAAGAATAAACTCCATATTCGATCACTCAGTTTAAGATTTATAAGTTAGTATGCTTTTGTTACCTTTAGTATTGGGCGTATTATGTCTGATTATATGTACTTATTTTCTTGATAATACACCTTTTGGGTAATTTAGATTTTCAAAATTATTCACATATTTCTGCAGAACTTTGTCGCAAATGCTGTAAATATGGGTAGGGGTTATTTTGTCCCGTCGGTCAGTTATTTTTGATAACTATGGTGATTGATTCAAAGAGATTAGCAAGCAATACAGATATTCTTCTTTATTTTAATTGATTATGCAAATTTGATGTCGTGGTTGATACCGAGTACAAAAATATTTGATAGACAGCAGTCACTTCCGTTTTTCATCAGCATCTTTTCGAAACTGTAGAAAGATACGCTCATAGAATCTGAACCCCCCACAGGGGGGTTAAACAAAGGATAAGTATGCTGACAAGAAAAATAGATAGTAACTTACGTTTAGGGGTAAGGGGCGAGACGTCATCCAAAGGACCCGAATGTGGACTCATTGCAAAGAAAAGCATAAAGGCGGCCATCATCCAAAATCCTATCATGAATGTTGCAATAACGCCGATAAAAGAGACTACTCGATGCAAATCACCTCCTATTAAGACGCGGGAAATGTGTCCACCATCAAGCATTCCTACTGGCATCAAGTTAAGCATGGTGACTAACATTCCAATCCATCCGGCAAAAGCCAAGGGATGTGTCAAAAGACCATATCCATCCGGAATATTTAATATAAAGCGTTGTAACAATTCAAACAAAATGGGTACTGGCAACATAAATGTCCCTTCGGGTATGGCCTCGGTGGGCACTGTGTAGGACCAAAGAAGGCCTAGGATGGTGGCGGGAACAAGGACCAAAAAGCCAGCTATGGGCCCAGTAGAAGCAACGTCAAATAATGCATTTCTATCCCTTGAAGGAGATTTAGTCTTTATCACTGCACCAAACGTTCCAATGAATAACCCTGGTTCAGGAATGAAATAAGGTAGCGTCGCATCCACACCCCTCCTATCTGCCATCAGCTTATGACCTAACTCGTGAGACCCCAGAATGGCAACTATACCCACGGAAAAGGGAACTGCCCCTTGCAAGGGACTTGCCATCAGCCCCATGCTCACGAGGTCAAGCGACATCTGATATCCCACCCACAGGGTAGTACAAATTGTGGCGAGAAAAAGTAAAAGATTCCATATCTTCCTCTCAGTCTTTTGCTTGGGCTTATGTAACAAAGTTATTGCCAGTCTATCTCCCCTCTTACTCAGATATGGAAGATAACCGAGATCTTTGAGTTTTATACTCAGCCTAG
>JAAEEL010000043.1 GCA_013415795.1 Methanocellales archaeon
AGCACACTATGCAAGGTCGGAACTCTGCCCAGGCTACATATATCCGCTACTAGAGGCACACCGACTTGCAGTAATGGTTCGAAGGCTTCATAGCATATATGAAAAGAAAATCATCGAGCTCGCGCCCAAATATGATATATCCCTTGAAGAAATTCTTATGGGAAGGACTAACATCGAAGGGTCAAAGATGAGAAGGTTTCATGAGTTTCTGGACGGGGTTGGCAGATGAAAATCGGAGAAGTTGTATCAGCATCCGTTTTAGGGGGCATCGATATAAAACTGGAGCTTGATGAACCTGAAGACCTGAGAGTGGGATACCCCCTAATCGTAGAAGGAAAAAAATATCAATTCTATTGCGTGGTCCAAGATATTCGTAACCCACCATTGGGTATCGTCGAGCAAATCGCAGGTTCTGAACTTGGTGAGTCGGTGGTGCCAATGATTTCGCCAGGAATCCATGAGGGATATGGTGGACAGATATTTTTCTCAAAAGCTTTGTTAAAGCCGATTCAGCTGATAGATTTTGATGGTAAATTACATGAGCCAGAGACGATACCCCCTTACTTCTCTAAAGTTCGAAAGGCTATTTGGGAAGATGTAGAAAAAATATATCAGTCCACAGAGTCGACCATGCCAATCGGATCTTTGCGCGGCATACCAGATTTTAAAATTCCGCTGGACATTTCCAGCTTGACAGAAAAACCTTTTGCCATTTTTGGTCGCACTGGCATGGGAAAAACTATCCTTTGCAAGATCGTGTGCAACTCTATTCTGGCGAAGGATGTATCAAGCATACTTCTTTTTGACATGCACCAAGAATACGGGATGTACTCCAAAAGCGACAACTCTCCTGGTTTAAAATTCTTTTTCCCCCATAAAGTTGAAATATTTTCACTTGATCCTTCAAATACGGGAGCTAGACCATTTGTGATCAGCCCCAGAGAGATTACCCCTGCCGATGTTATCGTCGCTTTTCAGGATCTTTCCGATCCAATGATAGATGCTTTGTATTGCTTAGACAGAGTGAAAGGGGAAAGAGACCTTATAACTGCCATTCAGGAGGCAACACCAGATTCAGACGAAAGGATTCATGCAGGCTCACTTCAGGCACTACGGAGAAGGATTGCACGCATGGAAAGATTTGACTTTGTCAAGGATACGTCTCACGACATGTTCAGCCAAATAGCGTCGCTGATTCAAGCAAAGAAATCAATCGTCCTTGACTTTGGAAAATACGGCAGAGATATGACTGCATATTTATTCATAGCAAACATACTAGCGAGGCGATTGTATGATCTCTATAGTGAAAAAGAGGAAATGCCAAGACTTGTATTGTTCATAGAAGAGGCACATAAATTTTTAGATCCTCGCATAACATCCTATACTATCCTCAGCACACTTGCCAGGGAGACGAGGAAGTTCAACCTGGTTCTTGCATTGATTGACCAGCGTCCATCTCGCATAGATGATGAAGTTAGAAGTCAACTGGCGAATAGGCTAATTCTGTCACTCAAGGAGCCGAACGACATCACCTCTGCGCTGGCAGGCATCCCGGACAGGAGTACCTGGGAGGGCGTAGTTGGCGCGATACCCGCAAGAACGGTCTTGGCAGTGGGTGATGCCATCAGAGTGCCGACCGTCATAGAGATAATGGAATATAACACGGATTATATGAGGCAGTTTAACGAGACGATGGATAGCGGCGATATCGGCGAGATATCTAAAGAAGTGGACAGGATATTTGAATGAAATGAGTGGAAATTATGGACCATCCCTGTTTTGATGAAAAAGCACATTTTAGCGTGGGGAGAATACACCTACAGGTTGCTCCAAAGTGCAACATAAAATGCAGATATTGCGAGGCTGGCATTTGTTCTGATTTAAGAGGCGTGCCGGGTGCAACCTCGGAAATAATGCCAACATCAGAAGTTGTCTCCACCGTAAAAAATGCCATCAAGGCAGAACCCAGAAACAAGATCGTAGCTGTCGCAGGACCCGGTGATCCGCTGGCAAATGACCAGACCTTTGAGACGCTTGCCCTAATTAAACATCATTTTCCCCAGTTGAAGACATGCCTATGCACCAACGGTCTTCTTCTCCCGGAAAAAATACATCAGCTGTCTGGTCTGGATTACATAACGGTGACGTTCAACGCTGTCACCTCTAAAACAGCTAAAAAGATATATAGATATATAACTCTGGATGGCAAAAAAAGTGCTGACTTGGGCGTACTGCTCAGAAACCAACGATTGGGGGTTCGCCTTGCTAACGAACGGGGCATCACCGTGAAGATAAACACGGTGTTGATTCCCAGGATCAACGAACATGAGATCGAGAAGATAGCTCGCTGGGCATCTTCCTACGCCTACATCATGAACGTCATGCCTCTCATACCAAGGGGTGAGTTCAAAGGTAAAAAGAGACCCAGCTGGGCACAGATGGATAGAGCCCGATTAGCTGTAAGCAAGCACATGCGACTTTTCACATGCTGCAAACAATGCAGAGCTGATGCCATAGGAGTCCCAGGAGAAGTTGAATATCAGAAAGATAAGATATATTCATCAGAAATGGATTTTAGATATCGTCCCATACCTTTATAATATCTTTTATAATATACTAAATTAATATTGGATATTATTCAGAAAGGGTTGTTAAAATGCCAGATAATAACACCCAAATAAGTATTATTACTAGGGCCGATGAAATATTTGGCAATTATTTAGACATTCAAGAGGACATTACTATTAATACAAAAGTTAAAGGAAAATTTTTCTTAATCAAATATACTTATGATGAAAATCGAGAGGAGGCATTCGTTGATTTTATTATAAATAGTATCCCATATTATGCATTAACTCAGGATGAGATTAACGAGTGCAGAGGAGTTGCCAGAAAAATTATAAAAAAAGCATATAGGCGGTTTGTGCAATATACAAAATCTCGCGATAACCGCTCCAGTGAAATATGGCTTGAAATTTGGGCAAAACGCATATAAATGACGCGAAAATAATTATAAACAATACAAATCAAAGAGGTGAAAAATGCCGAATGAAAAAGAAGCTGAATACGAAAGCCCTGAGGACACGCCGGGCTTCGCCTGGAGAGTGTCGCTCACGATAATAGTCTTCTTCGCCCTTACAGCGTTTCTGGTGGTGTGGCTGTTCTTCTATGCAAACGCCTTCACGCTGTACCAGAACCTGGCAGTGCTGCTGGCAGCTATTCTGATATTTTTAGGCATAATGGGCTCTGCATGGGCGCACTGGGGAATAAAATACGGCAAGAAGTTCGAAAAGTGCTAGAAGAAGTGACGTACTTCATCCTAAGAGGTGTTTTGGCTGCTGGGTTTAGGACGTATTGCCTATTTCCCCTTTGAATAACTTCAGATAAGATCTAAAAGTACATTTACATCATGAAGAGCACCTAGAGTTACATAACCTCTTCTGCGGTCATTGAAACTATCTTGCTGATCTCTGCCTGTAGCTCTGGTGGCAAACCAGGAATATCTGCATCCAGAAAACCCCTTACTATAAGAGAAGTGGCCTCGCTTTCGCTTAGCCCCCTGGTCATCAGATAGTATAGCTGCTCATCAGCGATTTTTCCGACAGCTGCCTCATGGGTCATCTCAGTTTCCTTTGACCTGCCTTCCAAGCTTGGATGTGCTCTTGCTATTGCATTATCGCTCAACAAGAGAGCTCTGCATTCCAAGTGACCGTGTGTTTTTGGCTTGTTTCCTTTTAATACGCCCCTCATGTCTATGGTCGACTCATCCATAATTACTGCACGGGAGACTATTTCCCCCCTAGTCCCTTCTGCCGAGAATATTATGCTGCTGCCAACATCTATGTTTGATTTTTTTCTGCTTAAAATCAGATTCCTGAAACTCGCTCTCGCGCCCTCGCCCTTCAGTATAACCGTAGGATACATCTGGATCGACTTAACCGGATTCAGCAGAACGTAGTTCATGTTCAGCGTCCCGTTTTTCTCGACCGTAGCACCCATCCTTGGACGAACGTGAAAGTTTTGCCCCCAAGAATGTATCATAGACAATGTTACTTCAGCCCCCTCTTTGACGTGTATCTCTGTCGCAGCAACGTGAGCTGCAGTCTTACATTCGGGATTTACTGTACAACCTGTTATAATGTGTATCTTAGAACCTGGTTCAGCGATGATGAAATTATGTGGCGACTGGATCCCCTTATCGGTGCCCAGGTACAAACAGGCTTGAAGAGGATAGCCCACATTGACACCTTCTTTAACCCAAACGAATGCACCCCCCACAGAGTTCGCTGCCACATAGGTGGCGTATTTATCCAATCCCATGGAAAGATGCCTAAACCAGTAGTTCTCAACCCATGGATAAGTTCGTATGGCATCATCTGTGTTAAGGACGACCAACCCCTCTGGTAGGTTCTCTTTTAGCCATTCTGTGTACTTCAGATATACCACGTCATTGTCGTGCTGAAAGTAAGTGCCACTTCTATAGACTTCATCGTCTCTGGTCCCAACTGCCCTTGAAGCATCCCTAACATTCTCGCTGAGTTCGGTAATCTCATCTACTTTTTCATGTGCAGGCACTTGCATATTAAAAATATTCAGATCGATGTCAGGACCGTATTTAGCAGGCTTTGCACTTTTAAGTAACTCTTGAGCTCTCTTTCGTTTCTCAATATACCATTTCGGGAGTTCTTTCATGAGATCATTCCTCACTCCCAGGCATGAGTTTCTTATGTTCTTCTTTCAGCGCAGGCGGACAGACTTCCACGTATGCACAGTAGCCCTGTTCCTCTATCTTTGATAAAATATTCTCGGGATGATCGCTGACAACTATCTTTCCGTCGCACATCACATGAGCGAGGTCCGCATCTATGTATTGTAAAATGTGTCTATGATGAGTGATTAGAAGTAATGAGCCCCCTGTTTCCTTGATGAAACTGTCAACCTGGCCGCCGATCAACTTCAGAGAGTCTATATCAACGCCGCTATCAGGTTCATCCAAGACCAGAAGTTGCGGATTCATCGCAAAGATCTGCGCTAGCTCCGATCTTTTTCTTTCACCACCTGAGAAGCCAACGTTCAACTCCCTATCCCTGAAATTTTTAGCCAAACCCACCTTCTTAAGTGCATCGGTGGCAAATGTTTCTTCCTGCCCCTTACTTGGGTCCCAAGGCTCCTTTCCGCCACAAAGACGTATTATATCGCGCAATTTCACGCCACTTATTGCAGGGGGGAACTGGAATGCAAAACCTATCCCCTTTCTTGCGCGTTTGTCTATGGATAGGTCAACTAGATTTATGCCATTAAAGAGTATCTCTCCCCTTGAAACCCTATAGAAGGGCATTCCTATTAGTGTCATGACTAAAGTAGTCTTGCCGGATGCATTAGGACCCAAAAGAACATGCACCTCACCTTTACCTATCTCTAGATTAACTCCACTCAAGATCTCCTTGCCATTAACCTCTACATGAAGATCTTTTATCTCTAACAAAGACATATTCTCACGAGCCACCGTTAAGGGTTTTAACAAAACTTAAATGTTGTCGTAGCAAATTAGCATCTAATTGAAATTGACAAAAAAAATGGAAAGCAAGAGATAAGGGGCCTGATAAGAAATAAAATGACATTCAGATATATACAGGTAGCAAACAATATCCAAAAGATTGGCGGAAATCACAATTTCACGGAAAGAGAGAATACGATAGATCTCCCAAGGGTCTCAACAGATATAGTGTTAATGGAATTGAAAAAATAATAATGGAATGAGATCGGTTGTTCTTATGAAGAACAAGATTCTGGGTCAAACGAATTGACGACTAGAGGAAGGTAGATATTATCCGCATATTACGCCTAGAAAAAATAGCAGAATATAATAAAAGTCAGAAAGATAGTTATTTGCAGCCGCATTTCATGTGAATTGTTGGTATGGTAATATATGAAAGATTCGTTATGCATCTTATGCAAAGGAAAGGGTTTATGTGGGCGACCTTGTCCCATACTTACTAAATTTAGATCAATAGAGAGAATGTCTCCCCTAGGCAATAGCATATTTGGTGCTTCACCCCCTTCGGTTTTTGTTGGAAGGTTTGGATATCCCCATATACGGGCTGGTCCTTTGATCCCCCCGCTAATAACCGCTAAGGATGCTCAGATCTACGATGATCCAAGTAGTTGGTTAGATAAAGATATCAAAGAGATAATCGGCCTACGCTCGAATTTGGTCAGATCAAACCTTGGTTTAAACGTCAAAGACCCTTACATTTTAGAAAATAGACTCTTGTCAAAGGTACAAGAGCTTGCTATGGCATCTATGCCTGTAGACACTGAGGTTAGGTTCTACAAACCCCCAAAAAAGGAGTTACGCTTTGACGATGTTCTAAGTCCAATGGGTCCTTCTGGAAGGATAAAAACGCTGGAAATAACAGAAAATCCGTCTGTTCCTCGAAAAATTGATCATCTTGTATCTGACACCGATGTCCTAGCTAATGAAGCCATAGGAGAGTTGTACAAGGACAACATCTCGACCTATCATATAGGTAGACTGCTCTCAGTTGGACTCCTAGGGAGAAGTGGGGACCGCAAACTTGTTCCAACGAGATGGTCTATCACAGCAACAGATGATATAATCGGTAGAGAATTGATCAGCCAAGTTAGAAATCATTCAGAACTGGATGAGATCAGGGTTTTCAGTGATCAAAAATTTGGCAATAGATTTGAGATAGTCTTGCTACCCAAAATTTTTTCATTCGAGTTGATAGAGATTTGGTTACCAAAATCCGCTTGGGCGAGCAATAGAACATGGATTGGTGAAGATAGAGAAGGATACGATGGTAGGACCACCTATTCTCACTTAGCAGGAGGATATTATTCAGCACGTCTTGGGGTTCTTGAGTATCTGGAGAAGATAAGAAGACAGGCATTGGTTTTTATAATACGAGAGATTCTTCCCACCTACTGGGCACCCCTTGGCAGCTGGGTTATCCGAGAGACTGTACGTAACGCTATGGCACAAAAACCGAAAAGATTTGACGCCTTAGAAGAGGCGATAGAGGACATATCTAAAAGAATACGAACCCCATCGTTGAAATGGAGAACAAAAGCAAAACTCCTAGCAGACTACAAATTCCAGAAAACTCTGGCAGATTTTTTTAACGACAAAACATGAGGCGTTCATTATACTAAAAAGAATATCTTGGCACATATAAATGGTAGCTATGGTGGTCATTACCATATTGATCTATGCTACTCAATATATCTAAATAACAGTTATGAACATCAAAAATAAAAATAAAGAGATAAGCAGAAATTCTTATCCCAACCTTTTAAATCTATTTTTTTCATTTGCCGATTACCCTGATCGTATCGCTGCCTTCAAATCGTGTTCCATCAAAGAGCTCTCCGGTTAATATTAGCTCCACTTCTAGCCCAGGAACAACGTCTGTAATATCTTCTCGGTCAAACTTGGCTACGTATTTACCATCGTCTGCCACATGTCCGCTTAGAGCATGTGCTCCTGCACATACGACTGTTTCAATGTTAATGTCCGCAATATTGTATGGTTCTTGAATTGTAATGAAAGCTGTAAACACTCCTTTGCTCCCAAGGTTTAGTGTTTCAGGCTTGAGGTCTATGTAGGCTTCAGCCGATGCTGATGAGAATAATGGTAGCCAGTCGCCTCCAGTCATTATTCCACCACTATTATTGTAAGGTAACATGGTGTCACCTATTCCGTCCTCATCGGTATCCGCTCCCTTGTAATCGCTCCAATAATTCCCACCGAGATAGGGTCCACCAACTATGTTTGTTCCTAACGTTTTACTGATGTTCCAGATGTTATTTCCATAGTCTTGAGCATTGTTCGTGTTGTCGAGGTAATTGTTGTAGATTGTGTTGTTGCTGCAAGAACCGTAGAGGTTGATTCCATACATACCGTTCGATTTGACAGTGTTGCTTGATAGGACGTTATTGCTGGAAAATTGGAGTTGTATTCCGTACCAGTTGTTTGAGTTGAAGGTGTTGTTTGATACGGTGTTGTACCTGCTGTTAGAATTTTGAGAGCGAATGACGATTCCAGCTCTGTTGTTCGAGTTGGCGGTGTTGTTTGCTATGGTGTTATAGCTGCTGGAATCAAAGAGGGTAATCCCATTATTTTTGTTCGAGTTGGCGGTGTTGTTTGCTATGGTGTTGTAGTTGTTGGGATAGTAGCTGTTGTAAGGGCGGAGATAGATTCCATCGGTGTTGTTCGAGGCGTTGTTGTTTGCTATGGTGTTGTAATTGTTGGAATTGGAGAGGCCGATTCCATATTCCTTGTTCGAGTTGGCGATGTTGTCCGTTATGATGTTGTTGCTGGAGAAGTAGAAGCTGATTCCAAGCCGGTTGTTCGAGGCGTTGTTGTTTGATATGGTGTGGTCGGAACCTGAGATGCTGATTCCCACGTTGCTGTTCCAGTTGACTTTATTGTTTGATAGGGTGTTGTTGAAACCAGAGAGGGAGACCCCCTCAAGGTTGTTTGAGGCGTTGTTGTTTGATATGATGCTGTTGCCGGCATATTCGAGGTTGATTCCATACCGGTTGTTCGAGGCGTTATTGCTTGATATGGTGTTGCTGTCGGAAGTGCTGGACCAAGATGTGACGTAAATTCCATATTCGTTGTTCCAGTTGACTTTGTTACTTGATACGGTGTTGCTGCTGGAAGAGTCAAGCCATATCCCATAGTAGTTGTTAGATGCGATATTACTTGATACGGTGTTGCTGCTGGAAGACGCGAGTGAGACTCCATAGAAGTTGTTTGAGGCGTTGTTATCTGTGATGGTACAGTGGTCTATTCCACTTCCGAGATATATCCCACTGCCAGGATAGCCGGTTGCTCCCTTAACCGTGAAACCACTTAGGTTCACGTAATCTGCCCTTACGTCAAAGACGTAATCACTTGAACTTTGAGCCTGAACGAGGGTAACATCAGAACCATTCTCGGATCGTATCGTTAAACGCTTGTTTACATCTATGTTTTCAATGTAAGTCCCGTCTCTCACGATTATGGTGTCTCCAACACTCGCTGCATTCACAGCCGCTTGTATCGTTGTATAATGATCAGGGACGTAGATTAT
>JAAEEL010000002.1 GCA_013415795.1 Methanocellales archaeon
ATGTACTTCTTGCAGTTCCTCCTGAGATGCATTTGAAATATTCACAATTGAGTGGAAATGATTCAATAAACGCCTCGCAAGAGCCTCTCCTATAAATGGCAATCCTGCCAGAAGAAAGAGCTTGCCATCCTTTACCGGCAGATCTGATCTTTTCCTCTTTCGATACCATCTTGCTTCTGGTATTTTGACGTTCTTGCCCTCCTTCTCCCTTTTCAATACAGTATTCAAAAAAGCACAAAAAGCCTCATCATTCTCCACAACCAACAAGGGAGTTTCGTAGACGAATAGTGTCTCGAGCTGTGCACCCATCATGCTTGACCAAAATGCCTGCAATGCCCTCTTAGGATATATCGATGGGATAAAATCCAGATAGTTTTCGAAGTCACCCTGTATCACAAGTATGCGTCGTTTGATCTCATGTTCCCAGATCTCATCAGTTTTCATGAATCTAAGCAGCTGCTCCCAGAGCCTGTTCGACCTGACAGAGTTCACGAAGTCCGCAGAAGTTTTCCTTTCTATTGCAAAGGCACCGTCAGAACCGACTATCAAGATGTCTCCAAGGGGAAGTTGCACTATTTCTACTTCGCATATCTGATTTACAAAATCAACTATCTTACTACCTTCCCTATGATCTATGAAAACCTTAATTTTCGCCAATTTTTACACCCAACTAGATTATATTTATTTCTCCTTGCAGACCTTACTCGAAATCACCAAATTCAACTTTCGTCCTAGCCAACAGTGACTCTATGATGACAAATATGCTGTCATTAAAAGATATTTTCGTCTCCAAGTATATTAGGCCATGGTACTTAAGCAGGTCTTGCATCGGACGCACCATTGAAGTTATTTTCGTCTTGATAAAACGCTTATTATATTTGATAAGTGCAATATAACTATGTATGCAACATAAAGGAAAGCGGATCATCTGGCCCGCAAACATCGATGGGGACAAGTCCAAGAGCCAAGGCAGAATTATTTCAAAAAAGGACTCTATCAGATCCCCCAAATTAGATGAAATCAAAATTTCCGCTGAAATGTTAGATCTCAATCCAGAAATAGAACAAGATAAATCATATCCAAGATCTTGGTGGGAATTTAGCGGAAGAGTGATCGTCGACTATAAAGGGTCAAAATCTTCAATCGCTAGGAAGATAGCAAATAACATTAAAAAATGCAGAGAGAGGATACAATAAATTAAAACTCAGATAATTTTTTATTCTTCGTACTTCTCTGTGAAACGCTTTCACGATGCAGTAATCCAATGTTCATCACGACTATGTCGTCGGATGCTACACAGGGTTCAACATTACTTTCAATGTAAACTAGAAGTGCATCTCTCACCCTTATTATGGTCTTCAGAGTAGGGTCTTGTTTATCATTTTCTATGTTGGAGATGCTTGAGCAACATATTCCAGTAATGGCTGCAAGTCCCTTCTGAGTTAGTCCAAGCGTTTTTCTTATATTTCTTAGACCTTCTCCGTGCAGGTTTTCCAGGCTCAGAAAACGATAGCAAACGATTTTTGGTTTGGCCATCACAATCTACATAACTCTTATAATAATACAAATTTTCGGTGCAAAAGATTAAAATCATATTAAGTTCAACCATATCTTGGGGTGGGTAGCAAGTAAGTCCAAATCACCTGCTACACTATCAAAGTGTGACAAATTGGGAAATCTGATTGGCATTGCGTCAGGAATCCCATCGCCTGCCCATCCCATCTGGTTTATGTGATATCATGATAGACTTACATACGCATACACTTTTTAGTGACGGAGAGCTGATACCCAGCGAGTTAGTTCGTAGGGCAACAATTCACGGATATATTGCCATCGGACTGACTGACCATGTCGATTTCACGAACATAGATTTCGTATTAAAAAGTGCAAAGCAAGCCAAATATCTCGAAAAAGAGTATAATGTCCAAGTTCTAGCAGGAGTTGAGCTAACGCATATACCCCCAAATAAAATTGAAAAGCTGATCAAAAAGGCGATGCAGCTTGGCTCAGAGCTGATAGTAGTACATGGTGAGACAGTTGCGGAGCCAGTCGTTCCAGGAACAAACAGAGCAACAGTATGCCTAGAAGAAGTAGATATCTTAGCTCATCCCGGACTAATCTCAATAGAGGATGCAGAAAAAGCCAGAGAGAACGATATCTATCTAGAAATAACTTCACGTAGAGGACATTCAATAGCCAATGGACACGTTGCAAAGACCGCTAACGAAACTTCTGCAAAATTAATAGTTTCCACAGATTCGCATGGCCCCGATGATCTTATAACCAGAGAGGGGGCAATTGAGGTCGCTATGTGTGCTGGCCTGAATAAAAACGATGCAGATAGAGTGGTTAACGTCAACTCCAAGAAATTAGTGAAAAGAATTATAGGTTAAGTATATTACGAAATCTTTATATATGGGACTATAACCAATATATAATGATTCCGAAAAGATTTTTGACAAATATTAACCGAGAGAGGATTTTGTCACATTTTAAAAGGTGAAAAAATGGAAGAAGCCAAAAAGGCGAAGGAAATAAAAAAAGAACGCAAGGGTCTGGGCGAATACGAGGAGACCAAGACGGAATGCCCAGAATGTGGAGGCACCCAACTTGTGCATGATTATGAGAGAGCTGAGCTAATATGTGACGGATGTGGGCTTGTTATCGAGGAGGATTTTATAGATATGGGACCTGAGTGGAGAGCCTTCGATTACGATCAACGAATGAAGCGCTCCAGGGTCGGAGCACCGATGACATATACAATACATGATAAAGGGCTGAGCACGATGATCGACTGGCGAAACAGAGATTCTTATGGTAAGTCGTTATCATCGAGGAGCAGAGCTCAGTTATATAGGTTGAGAAAATGGCAACGCAGAATAAGAGTGAGCAACGCAACCGAACGTAACTTAGCATTTGCGTTATCGGAATTAGACAGACTTGCATCGGCATTGGGACTTTCCAGAGATGTCAGAGAAGCCGCCGCAGTTGTTTATAGAAAGGCAGTAGACCAAAACCTGATAAGAGGTCGCAGTATTGAAGGTGTTGCAGCGGCCTCACTATATGCGGCCTGTAGGCAATGTGGAGTGCCAAGGACGTTGGATGAAATCTCAGAGTTCTCACGAGTAGGCAGAAAGGAGATCGGACGCACTTACAGATTCATATCTAGGGAGCTTGGACTTACACTAATGCCAACCTCACCCATAGATTATGTTCCTAGATTTGCCTCAGGTCTGAACTTGAAGGGAGAGGTGCAATCTAAGGCGGTAGAGATCCTACGACAAGCAGGTGAGAAAGAACTGACTTCCGGAAGAGGGCCCACTGGTGTTGCAGCGGCCGCCATCTACATTGCATCCCTTATTAGTGGAGAGAGAAGGACCCAAAGGGAAGTAGCAGATGTAGCAGGAGTTACCGAAGTCACGATAAGAAATAGATACAAAGAATTAGCAGAAGAGCTTGGCATCGAGATCATCCTATGAGCTTCATATTGGGATGAAAAGATAGGCACCATAAACAGGAACAGCAACGAGTAAACATCCTAAAATAGAGCCTATCGATACCGATAACCATGTATACAACGGCTTCATGCCAATGATCCTTCCTATAATGGCCCCTATCACGGCATTGGTTCCGTTGAAGGGGATCGCTATGAAAAGGGCGATGCCCAAAAAGGCCAATCCACGTATCCAAGGATATTTTTCCAAACTCTCGTGCCCTTTTGTCTCTGATCTCAGTATTAAACCACCTAGAAGGGGGACTTTTATGATAATATCAAAGTTCCACACCATAAACAAGCTGGTAACTAAATCAACGAATACAACTGCACCTACAGCTGACCATAGGTTTAGACCTAATCTCAAACCGAATGGTATTGCCCACAGCCTACCCAACAGTGAGGTGGGTGGGAAGAAATAGCTGAGCATCACACCACCTATTTCCAGATAATCTGACCAGATAATCGCCAAGGAAACAATGCCTGCTATGCCAAATGGAGCAAAGAACTTAGTGAGGACCACCCAAGTCTCTTTTTTATCTAAATTCTTGACGATGTAATCCTTCCATTTCAACATGTTTATCAGGCCCATATACAAAGTCCAAAAGGTCTTGATTTATGTCATCTTACCACACAGTAGCATATTAATTAGATCTATGAGTTAAGCAACATCCATGATTTTTTGTCCTATCTTAGATATCCTTGAACAATACAAGAGTTTGTATTAATTAAATTAGCATACTTGGGCGGAAAGATTTTTCTACGGTGCCATTTCAGTTTACATAACATGGTGCGCTTAGAATTTGGAGGCAAGACAGCAGAGCCGAGTGTAAGGCGAATAGATGACGTGAGAGATGTCATCTATGACAAAAGATGGCTGAAGAATGCCGGAAATTTTGACCTGTATTATATGTACAGAGATCTGTCCCTTAGCAAAAGGGACAACGATATCATAAAGAAAAATGGTCTTAGGTATGACATAACCGTAATCCCTCCACGTGTTTTAGGCTCGGAGTACGTGAAAACGGCTGGACATTATCATCCTCTGGTGCCAGATGCAAAAATGTCATATGTTGAGGTCTATGAAGTGCTTAACGGTGAGGCTCACTATCTATTGCAAAAATGTCAAAATAATGATGTTAGGGACGTTGTGCTGATAAAGGCTGGAAGAGGAGATAAGGTGATCATACCACCCGATTACGGTCATGTGACCATAAATCCATCCAACAAAGAGCTTCGAATGTGCAACTGGGTTGCTCGCGATTTTTCATCCATCTACAAACCCATGAAAGAAAAAGGGGGGGCTGCCTACTTTGAGTTGGTTACCGGATTCGTAAAAAATGAAAATTACGGAAATGTTCCAGAGCTAAGATATCTGCGACCGACAAACTTCTCAGAAGTCGAGCTGAGAAAAAACAAGGAGATGTACGGATTGATAAGAGAAGATCCAACGCTACTTGAGTTTCTGACCAAGCCGCAGAACTATGAGTGGTTATTTGAGAAAGTTCTGGGGAATGAATGAGTTTTGAGATTATAGTAAGAAGTTTTACTTTTCTTTAACATTTCATACGAAACCTCTAGTTACACCCATAGGAGGGAAGACCATATAACTCGCTACAATTTAAGACAAATAAATTTACACAAATTTCGTCATATTCAATTAATTAAACCATACCTTAGGTATCGGTGCCGCCTCTCTTTTGTGCTTGTTCTCTTCGATGCGTTTAAGGATCCTTTTTATAGTCTCACTAGAAAGGCCCAACTCCTTCTTTATTTCTATATATCTCTTCCCTTCATCGATACGTTTCTTCAAAATAGCATCGACCAATTCGTATGAAATCCCAAAATCTTTCTCGTCCGTTTGACCTACCCACAGGCCTGCTGATGGTGTTTTTTGTATAATTTGCTCTGGAACCTCGATATAGGCTGCAAGTTCTTTGACCTGAGTTTTGTATAGGTCGCCAAGCGGAAGCATATCTGCACCAGCGTCACCGTACTTTGTGCCATAACCCAAAAGGATTTCAGTTCTGTTACAGGTACCGATAACGAGACGATTCAGCAGATTAGCATAATAATAGAGGATGCACATCCTTGTGCGCGCTTTAAGGTTGCCGTTACAAACCCTCGCATTGTGATTATAATTTGGGATGTTATATGCAAAGACATCTATTATCCCGGAAATTTCAACGATCTTATGATCAATGCCAAGCTTTTTTACTATTCTCAGAGCATCTTCGACATCATCTTCCATTGTTATGGAGTTTTCTGGAAGTAAAATCCCTAAAACATTTTCACTACCAAGCGCTTGGACAGAAAGAAAAGCCGTTAAACTAGAATCTACTCCACCACTTAACCCTAAGACTGCACCCGTAGCATTTGCCTTTTCAACGTTGGTCCTGATAAAATCAGTTATTTTTTTCACTATCTTTTTAAGATCCACGTCCGTCGAGATCATATACCTTCCAGCACCATCCTAAGAGTGTCTCCCGCTTCCTTTGCTTTGCCCTGCTCATTTTTAAAGATAAACAAAGGAACGCCCGTGAGGACTGAACATGTAGCAGCATACATTCGATTGAGATGCTGTTGTTCTATGATGGGGTCATCTCTTTTTCTGATGTCTTCGTCCTTTCTTCTTCGAGCCGTTATGCCTTCCTCGCTGGATTCTACCACTACGAGTAGATTCAATGGAAGTTTTTTTAGCACATGATGTGGCAAACCGGGATAGTAGCCTTGGGGCTTGAGAACACTGCAATGGGTATCCAATATGATGTTCGTTTCCTTTGATTTAGCAGATAACTTCTCAGCAGCCAACTGCTGTATATCTTTATAAGTTTCAAGGGGCATTTTCATCCTCATCTCATCCCTATGTTCTACTAGGCCAAACTCCTTGGCAGCATCAAACATATAATCCCCGAAATTCGTCAACTCGTATTTTTCTTTGGTGCCTTCGAGCGCATATTGCACCACAGTGGATTTTCCTACGCCGGGCACTCCTGTTATTACGACTAGTTTTCCCATTTTTATCCCTCACCTCATAATGAACATTTAAACTTCTGAATCTGATCCAAAGTTCCAATTAAAGTCAAAGTAGCTCCCTCAGGTAGAACCGTGCTGGGGTCCGGATTGGGAATGAAAAGTTCATCATGCTCTATCCCAACTATCGTGCATCCGGTCCTAGATCTGATCTTTGTTTGTTCTATGCTCTTTCCAGCTAGTAGCCTACTGACAGAACACGTGAAAACTTTAAATCCCTCTGCAAGTGTAATGTCTTCTTCTCCAAATATTATTTTGGCAAGCATCTGTCCTCCAACCACTGACAAGGACAGGACGTAGTCTGTACCAGCCTGATATAGCTTGTCAATGGATCTTTCATAGTTAGCACGAGATATTATCTTTAGATGAGGGTTCATCTTCCTTGCTATGAGAGTTGTATATATGTTCTCAGAATCCATATTTAATGTAACTATAAGCGTGGAGGCATCCATGATCTTTGCTTCCGTCAAAGTTTTTTCATCTGTTGAACTACCGCTTACGTGATTGATACCCGGGATTTTTTTCTTGTCAATTATCTTATATGATATGTTCTTTGACTGTAGAGTTTCTGCAACTTGATTGCCAACATCACCAAATCCGGCTATGATAAAATGCCCCACCGTTCTTCGTCTCTCAGAGGTTACCTTCATCAGCAAATTTAATTGTTCTTCGGTACCAACCACCACTAAGACTGAGTGTTTTTTGATGATCGTATTCGGTGCGGGATTTAGCATCAACTGTTCATCTTGCCATAGCCCCACGATCGTAGCCCCTGTCTTCTCTCGGATCATTGTACCTGCAAGCGATTTTCCTGCGATTGGAGAGTTTGCGTATATGGGAACTTCGATTATCTTTAGATCTCTATGCAATTCTTCTCCGATAGTCTCATCACTTAGAGAAACGGCAGCCCTCTGACCAATGCGTGTTCCAAGCAATTTCCTAGGGGAGAGAACTCTGGTTGCTCCAGCGAATTCCAAATATCTGGCTATCGACATGTCTTCGACCAAAGCTATAATCTTTGCATCGGTTAGTTTCGATGCACTTAGCACGATGTTTGCATTTTCTTCATCATTCATGTTCGCTATCAAAAATTGTGCACTATCCACATTTGAGTTTTTAAGAGTCTCATCATCGCTGGGATCACCGTAGACACATACATAATCTTTTGAGAGTTGCCTGACGATCTGCTCCTTATCGTCGACGATCGCAAAAAGTATTTGTCTGGCTCGCAACTCATCTATCAATGTTTCAACTAAAGCATTATATCCGCAGATCAAAACATGATTTTTCATGGTCTTTGGAACACGTGTTGGCAATAAAACTTGGATTTTTCTTTCAATCCATGGTGTGACTATAAGCGGAAATATAATCGCAAAAAATATCATCACGCCAGATATTTGAACGATGATTGAGAATATTTTCCCAATATCACTCTCAAAGACTATATCTCCATAACCCAAAGTCGTCATGGTGCTTATTACCCAATAAACGGCAGTTACAATACTGAATTCCCTTCCCTCAAATTCTCCCATCAGATATATAAAAATAAGGCTATATAAGATCATCAACGAGGTTCCAATTGCAATGTACCTTGAAACCAATTTATCGATCTTTGGTTTCATATTCTCTTAATTATACTCACCATCAATATATCTTATGATGGAAAAGGTTAAAAAGAAGGAAAAGGTTAAAAAGGATACGATGTATCTACACAGAACACCGACGTATTTATTATTGCTTTGATGGTGGTGGTTTGCTAATAGTATTTGACATGGATAACACTCTCGTCGATATTGAAATAATCGATGAACTCGCTAAAGCTGCTGGTGTTGGTGAGGAGGTTGCTTTAATAACCAGAAAGGCCATGCAGGGCGAGATTGATTTTGGAACAGCCCTTATAGAGAGAGTGGGACTCCTCAAGAATTTATCTGAAAAAGAGGTTACAAAGATAGCAGACAGCATACCTATAATGAAAGGTTCCGAGCGGTTGATCAAAGAGGCAAAATCCATGGGATATAAGACGGCGATTATCTCTGGAAGTTTTATGATTTTTGCAAAAAAGGTAGGAGATATGCTTGGTATTGATCACGTCGTTGCTAATGAGTTGATCATAGAAGACGGTGTTTTAACCGGAGAAGTGACAGGACCCTTGATGAAACAAGACTCCAAAGAATTTGTGCTCGCAGAAATAGCAAAATCTGAGGGATTAGACCTCAAGGATTGTGTAGTCGTGGGGGACGGAGCAAATGATATACACATGTTTAAGAATGCCGGACTATCGATAGCATTTGGTCAGAATCCAGCATTAAGCGACATTGCAGATGTGGTCATAACCCAGAAGGACCAGGAACTGATCATTCCCATATTACCCAAGCCAAGACAGGACATGCTAGAAGAGCTACAAGAAAAGAAGGAAAAACTAAAAATCGAATCAGAAATACTCAAAGAAAAGCGAAACAAACTCAACCAGAATGCATCTAAGTTATCGATGAAAAGGGATGAACTTAACCAGAAAGCAAGAGAACTAGTGACCACTGCAAAAGCATCCAAAAAAGAGAGAGATGAATATAACGAGAAAGTAAGCGAGTATAAAGCAAAGAGAGATGAACTAAACGAAAAAGCTAACAAGGTCTACGCTCGATTGGATAAATTACGCAAAAAGAGTAATGCAAAGGGGTCTTCCATCGATGAACTCAGGCGAGAAATCGATAAGTTGGAATTTAAACAACAGACAGAAGTAATAAGCATCAGCAAAGAGCGCCAACTTGTTGATCGGATTTCCGCTTTGCAGGAAAAATATCTGAAGAAAAAGTTACAGTTGGAGCAGGATATAGAACTTAAAGCACTTTTAGAGAATGCACAAACCCTTTGGAATCAGGCCTCTGAATATCATGAGAGTGTCACTGAGTACGCAAATTTGGCTCAAGAGAGGCACGAAAAAATGATTGCTGCATTTAGGGAAGTTGACCAGATAAGGGCCGACGCAGATAATATTCATAAGGATTTCGTAAATACGCAAGAAAATGCCGATGAGATACATAGTAAGTTTATAAAGACACAAAAAGAGATTCGTGATTTTGATAAGCTAATAGCCAGCTTAAAGAGAAAGAGTCGAAAAGATAAAGAAGATAAACAGAGGAGCGATACTCGGAAAAAAGCCGAGAAGGTATATGAACAATTTAAAAAAGGCGAAAAATTAGACACAGATGACTTGCTTTTGCTTCAGCGCTCTAAGCTGCTTTAGATGGCCTAAACTTTAAATAAACATAATTTGCCCTTTAGTGAACCTATAACACATTTTAAATAAGCATTAAATAAATGCCAGTTATTAAGTATAGATTAGATTTCCATTCTGTGGTATGTTATTCTATCTTTTCAGCCATCCCACTAATAAACCGCTAGTTCGTTAAGAATGTCCGTTTTTGAGATTATTCCTATCGCTTCTCCTTTCTCAGTCACCATCAGCCGACCTATTTTATATTTATCTAAGATCTTGATCGCTTCACAGAGTGGTCGGTCACCTTCAACAGATATTGTAGGCTTGACCATTACATCCCTGACTTTAGACCTAATTTTTCCATTTGCTAATGCCCTTCCGATATCTTTGAAAGTGATGACGCCAATAAGTTTCTCTTTCTCCTTAACAGGAGCGCCGTGAATATTTTGTTCAGTCAACAAGAGTGCTGCTTCTTGTAAAGTTGCGTTAGCATCCACATAGTGAATTCTCTTAGACATGTACTCTTTGATCTGTTTTTTTGGCAAAGAGACCATCTCGTGGATATTGCACAATAAAACGTTATCCGTATCGTCTCGTCCGTATACCTCGCCCCTGATTATCAAATGATTCACTGGTGTGGGTCCAATCTGGATTGTATCCCCTATATGGAAATCATGTGTATCTCCGATGACCTTTACAGATGCATGACATAATACTGGATGTCTTAGGCAAGTAAGATCGATATTTGAGACCGTTGCATCTTCTACCAATATATTATTTATATAGATGCAAACTATCGCCTCTTCCTCCAATTCATCAATACTAATGGCTTCGTAAGCACTTCCAGTTGGCTTATACCCACCCTTCGGCCCTGGAACACCCTCCACGAGTTTAAGTGCTTTCAGTGATTGCATCTGATTTCGAATGGTGCCGGGATTTCGGTCGATTAATTCAGCGATATCTTCCCCTTTAACCACTTTATTTTTCTGTCTAGATAGGTTTATCAAAGCCGTAATAATCTTTCTTTGGATGGGTGTAAGTTCCATGATGATGCCGTATTATAATTATTAATAGAGATATATATACTTAATTGATGAAAAATATTTAATTTATCGAGCAGATAAGGGGTGCATTCATCTAATCCTCGCGCAACGGAATTGATCTTTAGATGAGAATAACCAGATCGAATATTCTTTCTGGCAAATACATAACCCTATGTTTGTAAAAGGTATCCAATAAAAAATCCCATTATTGTACCCGTGTTTAAGAATGGCAAGCCGGCTTGGGGTCTTTCACCAGAGATAAGTATCAGAGCTGCAAAACCCACCAGAGATCCGATAATTGCGCCTAGTGCTGGAAGGTTAATGAACCCTGTGGAGATAATGAAGACCTTAGCAGACACTACCAGGATTGTTGGCACTACGACGTCGCCTAATCCCATGAAATATGCATTTTTTTCACCATCTGGAGTTTGCTCTAAAAACGAATATCCCCATTTTTTCGGAATGATAAACAATATTGGAGTTCTGAGATCCAACATGCCCTCAGCAAGCCTGACCATATGTTTTGTCTGGTATACTGCGATGGCATCATATATCGCTAGCACGATCAACAAGACCAAAGTGGGAATAATAGCAAGCGATATTCCAAACATAGCAGCAGCACCAGCACCTATCATTATACCTGTAAAATCAATGATGTACCACTCCGGGTATTTATACAGTAGTAAGGTGAACGCTATAGTCAGCATAAGTGATCCAATAAAAGAGTTGATTGGCGATAAGATCATGGATAGTATTACAAAGAACACAAGATAGAGGGTGAATGCCACGACTATCAAGATGATGAGATGTATTATCCATCTTAGATCTAGTTTGATTATGAATAGCATGAAAAGCGTGAAGGCTAAGATCAGACCCATGTACCATATAGGATTTAAAATAGATTGCGGATCCTCAAACGCTTGCATATTTTGGGCTTTTAGAGGATGGATCAGCAACAGCGCAATGACCTGAACAGCTAACAAGAAGAATATCATACTGCCTAGAAGTAAATTGTCTATGATTCTTTTCAAGCTGTTACCCCACTATTATTAAATACCATGGAGAAATATAATAACATGGTCAAAGTTAAACTTTACCGAATGGGGTGGCAAAGATGGAGTCGAGAGATTTAATATTTTCAATAGTGATGGTTGTGTCTGCATTCGTGCTCACTTTCAGATGGATCGATCAGTATGGTATGGGTGATGCAGTGGTTATATTGTCGGCAATGGTCTTGGTCGGAGCATTAGCAGCAATGATCCTGAGTGTGAACGTCAGGCTGATGTCAATAGAAGACAAGATCGAATCTAAGGAAAGATCACTGCGAGTTAACATACAAAGCGTTGAGGAGGGAGTGGAGCGCAGGTTAAACATGATGGTCAATAGAGTTAATGAGACGATGGAGGAGCTATCAAGGCGATCATATCGTTGATTCTATCCTTTTTCCAATTTTTTTGTCTGAAACATTAATTTATCTGAACTTTAGTATAGGTATGAAAAATACTAGATATAAAGGCATTTTTGGGCGCGATATCTAAGATTTTTTATATGCCCCACTTCTACAGTACTGTAAAATTTTCGGTTGGTGACTTTAATAATACTGCCAGATATATGGCAAGGTCTTGTTAGCTGACACATATTTAATTAATAGAAAACATAGCTAATAGTAACTAAACATATATTCTACGACAAATGACAAACATTTAATTTGAGAGAGAAACATGGGATCAGACCTTAAAGATATAATCGAAAAAAAAGAAATAGAACTAAGAGAGTTGTTCGGTAAAATAATAGCAATAGATGCTTACAACACTCTTTATCAGTTTCTTAGCATAATTCGCCAACCAGATGGTACTCCGCTGATGGACTCACAGGGAAACATTACATCGCATCTATCTGGACTTCTATACAGAACCACAAACCTAGTAGAAGCAGGCATCAAACCTGTCTTTGTCTTTGATGGAAAACCGCCAGAATTCAAAGCTCAAACCATCAAAGAGAGGGCGGAGATAAGAGGCTGGTCAGAAATACAATGGATCGCAGCAAGGGCTCTAGGAGAGGAGGATGCATTCAAATATGCACAAGCATCGTCAAGATTAGATGATCAAATAATCGGAGATGCAAAGGCTCTTCTGAAGTATATGGGAATCCCTTGCATTCAAGCTCCATCAGAGGGGGAAGCCCAAGCCGCATTCATGGCGATCAACGGTGATGCAAATGCCGTCGGTTCGCAGGACTATGATGCGTTGTTATTTGGTGCACCAAACGTGGTCAGGAATCTGACGATCACTGGACGCCGGAAATTACCAGGAAAAAATGTATACGTCGATGTAAAGCCAGAGATGCTCGAATTAAACCCAATATTGGATGCTTTGAGTATTACTTCCAAGCAGTTAATAGATACCGCCATACTCGTAGGCACAGATTACAACGAGGGGATCAAAGGCATAGGACCGAAGACTGCTTTAAGATTGATTCAAAAGCATGGATCAATCGAAGGAGTGCTTGCAGAGTTAAATGATTGTATTGAGAATTTTGATGCGATTCGAGATTTTTTTCTCTATCCAGAAATCACCTCTACATACAAAATAGAATGGCAAGAGCCCAATGAAGATCTAATAATAAAATTCCTCTGCAATCGACATGATTTCTCAGAAGAGCGGGTTGAAAAGGTATTAGTGCGTTTGAGTGAAGCTTCGGCTCAAAAGCAGAAGACTTTGGATCAGTGGGGAAGTAAATAAAATCAAACATAAGCAGAAATGGCAGGACTTGACCCTCAAACTACTTTTCGATTACTCGCTTTTCACCCTTTGGGTCTTTTTCCTACGTTTCTCCCATCATACCTTACCACTAAGGTATTTATTCGTGCCCTTCCCTGATTATTAACTCAGGTTTATACACGATTCTCATCGCCCGTAGACGATAATTTTGGTTTCTTCGTAGGCTTCATCCTGCCAAAATTATCATAGTTCGATGATGTTAAAAAATTTTTGGTAGATATTCTGGTACATATTTTGGTAACAAATTTTAAGTATAACCTTACAGATTTATATGAGGGGATGGCTACGAGGCGCAGACAAATTGCATTAATAACCGATGATTTTCTTGTTAATCGGTCCGTCTTGCCAGAGCTGAAAGCGCGGAAACTTAACTTCGTAACGCTATCACCAAAGGACCCGATACCCTTTAGCGTCAGAGCAGTTATCACAACAGAAGATGAGATCGATGAGATCGATTTTGACATTGATAAAATTATAATTGCCAAAAAACCATCTGCGACCGTAGATATGGCTCAGCTCTTGCTTGAGAGACATAAATATGAGAAAATCATAATTGGCATCGACCCCGGCAAGTATTCAGGTATCGCTGTCATCGGAGATGGCATGGTTATATCAGTGCACCAAGCATCAGTCGGTAGGATCGAAAAGATAGTACGTGAAATTTTAAGTGAAAAATCCGCCCAGAATGTCGTTATCAGGATAGGTCACGGTGCTCGTCTTGCGGGTACACAGATAATAAATACGCTTCTTAAGTTAGAAGTACCTTTGGAACTTGTAGATGAAAGTTTCACCACGCCCGACTTGGGAAAAGGTATTAGGAATCAGATTTCTGACATAGTGGCAGCAATCAACATCGCTAATCTTGATGGAGTTCCGATAGATAAAAAACAAATAGAACCTTCCAGAAAAGAGATACTGCTTGTACAAGACTGGAGCCGGGAGAGATCGAATGGAAGGTCAACTATTTCCCGTAGATTGGCTCGAAGGGTCGCCAAGGGTGAGCTAACCATAGACGAAGCAATATCATTAAACTAAATTATACTTTAAACCCGTATTTTCCAATTAGTGGAACAAATATAACTCCACCTTTCTCCTTTTTGATAATTCCGTTTATTTTCTCAACCAAATAGAGTTCTTGAAAATGTCTTCCAATGGGTATTACCATCTTTCCACCGGATTTTAGCTGATCTATTAAAGGAGGGGGGATATCTGGAGCCGCACATGCCACGCTGATTCGGTCATAGGGCGCATGATCTGGGATGCCTAACGTACCATCTCCCAAAAGGACTGTAACGTTTGAATAGCCTGCTTTTCGGAGATTTTCACTTGCAGAATTAACCAGCGATGAAAGACGATCCATAGTGTAAACATGCCCATCTTCCCCAACCAATTCGGCCATAATAGCAGCATGGTAGCCACAACCAGCACCTATTTCCAATACGATCATCCCATTCAACAGATCCAAAATGTCACACATCATTGCTACCATGTGCGGCGCTGAGATAGTTTGGTCCTCTCCTATTGGAAGTGGATGATCAGCATATGCTTGTGCCCTATATGGGGGCTGGACGAACAAATGACGAGGGACTTTTTTAATAGCATCCAGCACCCGTTCGCTTATCCCATAAAGCCTAAGTCCTTCCACCAGTTTGATCCTTTCAGTTTCGAATTCCATCCATAATAAATAAGAACATAGAATACAAATAGTTAGTTGTGGCCATAGAGATTATTCACGCTCGGGGTCATCCAAATATACTTGCAAGACATAAAACCACATTTGAGATAACTAAGGATGACGAGATCACTAAACGCGCAGACTGCATTATAGCCGTCTCAGCTGATAAGGGTGCAACGGATCTTTCACATAAATTCAAGCAATTGGCGAAACTGCCTGATACGCAGATAGTATTGGAGATCATTGTAGGAGAAATACTTGAGAGGATAATTGGACGTGGACATCCAAATTTGACTTTTTTCAACAAAAATGATCTAGTTGGAAGAATAGGCTCATACACATGCGACAGAACGCTGATGGTTCATGCAGATAAGGCAGCATTTCACCTTGATCGAGATCTTGCAAAAAATATGCGATCTAAAGATGTCGAGATAAAGTTCAAGTTAATCGCGGAGCCTATGCAAAACGAATTCTAGGATTATCATGGAAGCAACCATGCAAACAGCTAACATGGAAACCAGCATTTCCCAGCTAGGGCCATCGTTGGTACCATATATGGCAGAAGCATAACGGAGGCTGCCAGCTATTGACACGATGACAAATGTCGATGAGATCCCAATAACTCCGCCACCAATTAACGACTTAAGCTGATCTGCACCCCTGCTATTAAAAAAAGCGGAACCCATAATGAATGAAATCGCTCCAATCATCAACACGAAGGATAAGTGAATTGGACTAATTCCAAATTCAAACATGTATATAATTCCAAATGCGATTCCGAGCATGGCCGTCGCCATTGCAACGGATACTGCCAGTGTAATGACAAAATAATTGTTCTGAATTTGCTTCAGCAGGTTCTCACCGAGGCGATTGGTCCTGATGTAGCTCCCTCCATTAGACCATATATGTTGTTATGGTTTATAAATTAAGTTATTCTATCCTATCTCATCATATCAATATAGATAAATAAATCTGTACCGTATAATCAATTATATATAGATTCTGTAGAGTGTTAGATTAATCGCCCATATTAAAGGGATAGAACTAGTAGTAGAAAGCGTTTTATTATTAAAACCGTCCTGATATATAAAACCATTCTTGTAGACGGCAACTTTTTGATTTATCTCCCATCATAACGCCGAATGCATTTAATAGCAAGTAGTATCTACGTCTTTGATAATCGAAAGTCCAGCACTCGTGCCTATTCGTGTAGCACCGGCTTTGACAAGAGCGATGGCGTCCTCGTATGTGCGGATTCCTCCAGATGCCTTAATACCTTTTCCAAATATCTCTCGCATTAGTTTGACATCTTTGACCGTTGCTTTGCCAGAAAAACCGCCAGAAAAACCAGTAGAAGTTTTCACGAAGTCTGCACCTGCCTCTTTGGCAATATTACATGCATTCACTTTCTCATCATTTGTTAAAAGACCTGTCTCGATGATCACTTTGACGATAGAATCTCCTGCAGATTTCACCACTTCGCTTATATCCTTTTTAACGATCTCATAATCACCAGATTTCAATGCACCTATGTTCATCACCATGTCCACCTCTTGCGCCCCGTTTTTGAGTGCGTTTTTCGTTTCGAACGTCTTTGTATCAGTTGTATTTGCCCCAAGCGGAAATCCTACGACGGTGCACACCTTGATGTTCGTTCCCTCCAACATTTTCGCAGCCAGGGAGACATGAATGGGGTTGACACAAACAGATGCGAAATTGTGCTCGGTGGCATCAGAGCAAATCCTCTTTATTTCATTAGGAGTGGCGTCTGGTTTTAGAAGAGTGTGGTCTATCATCCTTGCCAGCCGATCTCTCGTGATCTTCATCTCATCACCATTGAGCAAAGATATTTTACCTTACAGCTGTGCTCGATCATAGATGTTATGATGTATGCTTCCTCCAGGTTTTTCCCTGTTGAGAAAGTGCCATGACCCCTTACTATAACTCCCTTGTAATCCCGAAGCACGGTGGATACTTCATTTGCAAGTTTTTTTGAACCAGTCTTACCCTCGACTATAGGTATATCACGGAGGTAGTACAAACCTTCACAGTCCATGGGCTTTATATTATCTTGACAAACCAATGACTCGACCACTGCATAGGTAGGATGTGCATGGATTACAGCAAGGTAGGACGTGCTCCGATATATCTGCTTGTGAACCGTCGACTCCATTGAAGCTTCCGAATCAAAACTTTTTGATTCTTTAACATCTATCTCGACAACACTGCCAACTGAGATCTCATCTAGCATCGCACCTCTTTTAGTTATGAACATCTTGTTGCCGACCCTAATACTGATATTACCAAAGTGAAAGCCCACCAAGCCGCTCTCTACAAGCTTCTTTCCAAAATTTGCCATTTCCTTTAACATTTATCTCTGTGGTTCAATAATTACCTTGATAGATTCCTTGGCATCTGATACAATCTTAAAACCCTTTCCTGTGTCTTTCAAGCCGAATTTATGGGTTATCATGTCCTTAACATTGATCTTTCTAGAACTAATCAATTCAATAGCTGTTTGAATGTCTTTAGGGCTGGCACCATAGGATGTCATCAGTGTTATTTCATTGCGCCAAAGTTCGTTCATAGGAACAGGGACGTTAACTCCGGGCTCTGGTACTGCAAAAAACAATATAGTGCCACCCCTGTCAATGGATTTTATTGCCTGCAAAGCAGCTGGAAGTGCCCCAGTGCAAACTATAACAAGATCTGATGGTCTGCCGCCATTCAACTTGCGCACTTCAACGGGCACGTTTTCCTTGGCTTGTATGGTCTCGTCGGCTCCGAGTTTTTTTGCTAACCTAAGACGGTATTCATTTATATCCGTCGCAATGATTCGATCTGCTCCAAGTGCTTTAGCCAACTGTATATGCAGCAATCCAGAAATACCGCTGCCTATAACCAATACGCTCAGGCCAGATTTCATATTTGCCAGTCTCAATCCTCGCGCAACACAAGCCAATGGCTCGATAAAGGTTCCTTCGTCGAAGGAGATCTGCCCTGGAAGCAAAAACACACCCCCATCAACATTTATTTGCGGCACACGGATAAACTCTGCAAAACCACCAGGATCATAGTTCGTCTTGTGCAGAGTTTCACAAGCAGTATGATGATCATTGATGCAATAACGACATGTGTTGCAAGGAACATGATGAGATACGAAAACCCTGTCACCTTTTTTGTATTTTTTTACTTTATTTCCCACCTCAATAATCTCTCCGGTAATCTCGTGACCAAGTACCAGAGGTGCTTTCCTAATGCGGTACCATTCCATTACATCACTGCCGCATATGCCGCTGGCAATTACTTTTACCAATATCTCACGAGAACCTATTTGTGGGATCTCCATTTCCTCCAAGCGAACATCGTCGTTACTGTAATACATTGCGATTCGCATAAAAGGCTTTAATGGCTTCTGGGTTAAAGGATTTTTCGGAGTTTGACAAGATGGCTCATAAGATCTAGTGAATAAAAAAAATAAGTTAGATAAATCCAATTTGGAATCATCAAAAAGTCTGACAGCACAGGTAAGAATTGGATTGGTTGCCATACGATACGACTCTCAAGAATGCATCCTCATTAATGTACTTGATAGGTCCTAACTACGATGCAGTAAATCGATGGAACCCAAACACACAAACACCCGAAGGCTGGATTTCACTAATAGGTGGCGTTGACACGAACTTCGACCTCGTGGCTGGTGAGGGATACGAGATATCAGTTACAGGAAATACGATGTGTACGCCTGTTTGAATGCGTTTCTTGTGATGAATATTTTATCTAAAAATTTATCTTTTTTTGAAAATTCCAATGGATTTCAGACATTTGCATATTTTTTAGGTATTATCGGGCTTGGAATTACAATTTCTCTTAGTTGTTCATGGCTTATGGAAGATAAACTAAAATAATAATTTTACATCGATCTTAATCTTCTTATCCTTTCATCCAATGGTGGATGTGTTGACCAAATTGAGTTACGTAAAGCCCTCTTATATGGATTTGCAATATAAAGCGGAGCAACTGTTTTAGAACCTTTTGGATCATCGGGCAAATCATTCTTTATTTTCTCCAAAGCCGCCGCAAGACCCTCGGGATTACGGGTAAGATATGCCCCATCTGCGTCAGCAAGGTATTCTCTTCTCCGCGAAATGGCAAGATAAGTAAGCCTCGAGAACAGCGGCGCTAAAACAATGAAGATAATAGCGACTATAATGAGGACTGTTCCATCGCCACCTTTTTTACTTCCTCGTCCACCGCCGCCCCATAATAGAGACCTAAATGCTATTTCGGCGAGAATAGCAATGGTTCCGACCACTGCTACAGTAACAGTCATCACAAGAATATCTCGATTCTTTATATGGCTCATCTCATGACCAATAACGCCTTCAAGCTCATCAATTTTCAATTGACGAATAGCACCTGTAGTAGCACAGATAATAGATTCTTCTGGCTTCTTACCTGTAGCAAAGGCATTGATATCCTTTGAATCCTGAACATAAACCTTAGGCTGCGGCAAACCCGCAGCAATAGCCATCTCCTCAGCTTTATAAATTAGCATTTTCTCTTCACGAACTTGTGGATTTGCGGGTCTAGCACCAGCGGCAGAAATAACAGTCTGAACAGAAAAAGAATAAGTGATCATAATGTAAAATAATGCTACGGGTAAAGCGATTGCCATGGTAAAATACGGGGGGGCGCCTAATGCTAAACCTATGGCAAATATTACACTAAAAAGAAGAATTACCATGAACATACAGATAAGTACAGTATCTCGCTTGTTTTTTCGTATGTGGTCCTCTAACAGCATTTGTTTTTCCATGGTATCAAACACTTAGAAAAAATTTAGAATGCTACTTTCGGTACTTCTCTAGATGCTTCAGGGATTTGTAACATCTGCTTTTCTTTTTTGCCCATTCTTTTAGCAAATACTACTCCAGGGAACGTCTCTATAGTATTGTTAAATACTAATACTGAATCGTTGAAGTGTTGTCTTGAA
>JAAEEL010000044.1 GCA_013415795.1 Methanocellales archaeon
GGCAATATCCCTTGTGGGAGAGCCAACTTTATACCCTTTTCTGAAAGAGCTGATCGAAGAATTTCATGGACGTCAAATGAGCACTTTTCTCGTTACTAACGGGACAAACCCAGAAACGCTTGCAGAATTAGGGCCCACGCAACTATATATATCCTTGAATGCACCGGATAGGGAAACCTATACTAGAATTTGCAATCCCATTCAAGATAAATGGTCAAAAATAAACGAATCCTTGGAACTTTTGCCCACTTTAAATACGAGGACGGTGATCAGAATCACGCTCGTAGAAGGATTAAACCTGAAAGAGCCGGAAAAATATGCGCGCCTTATAGAAAAATCAGAGCCAGACTACATAGAAATAAAGGCATACATGCACTTGGGCTTCTCAAGACAAAGGCTTCCTAGAAGTGCTATGCCCTCTCATGAGGATGTTCTGGGCTTCTCTAAGCGGCTTGCTTATGAATCTGGCTACAAGATCGCTGATGATGCTGAAGTTAGCAGAGTTGTCCTTCTGTCTAAGACAGGTAAGGTAAATAATATATCACTTCCCCATACCCAGCATTTTCTTGATCCTGTCCATGATTCCCATTGACCCTTTCTTCTCTGCCTTTTCTGCTTTTGGCTTTTCTTCAACCTTCTCGTCTTTTTTGGCCATTAATAACACCTTAGACATCGATATATGATTTATAGTATAAAAGACTGCCTGATATAGCATAGATACTTTAAATAGAGAATATCCACAATATCCCTTAATTGGGATGTAACACCATGAAATTCGATCCAAACGAGATCAAAGAAAGTGCAAAAAAAGATTTTGAGAAGACATGGTCGGAAACATCAAGACTTTTAGTCGGTGAAAGAAGCTTTAAGTTTCCAAAGAGGAGGGGAAAAAAACATCTGATTACAATCTATTCGGATAAAGCCGGAGACATCCTGCTCGAAATGGGATTTGATGAGGTTGTTCTAAAGCCCATCTGGGAAGATCAACACGTTCGACTTCAATACGGGCCAGAGGCACCGGCAATATTGGACCGCCTATATTATCTTGCAACCCTTCCAAGACCTGACATTGGCTTATCCGATTCGAAGAAAAAAATGATCAGGCATAAGATCGGGGGCTTCGATAGATTTGATGAACTCCAAGAAATCTTGAAGGACTATAAGAGAGAAAATATAGTGGGTGGGGAGGACTTTACTGAGGCTTTAGTCACTAGATTAGGCATAACAACCGAGGACGCGCATTATTTGATCAATGATGTATTTTTTGAACTAAAGAATATCAAGCCAAAATCATCATCCTTAACTTTGCTATCTCACATCACAACAGCATGGTTTCCGACGCTTCAGGCCATCCAAGATAAAAAAGGTTTGCCGGTAATGTTGTTCACCACCGGCTGGCGTTTTCGGAGAGAGCAAAGAGAAGATGCTACACACCTGAGAGCACACTACAACCTAAGCATGGTTGTCATGGACGAAAACCTGAACATAGAAGACGGAAAGTACATCACCGAGGAATTCTTCAGTCGAATGGGGTATGAGGTAGAATTCAGGCCTAAACCAAATAATCCTGCTTACTATGCTCCTGGGACAAACTATGAGGTATTCGTCAAACATCCAGAAATGGGTTGGGTTGAAGTTACAGAGATTGGCATGTACTCACCGATCGCTCTCGCCAACTATGACATCAAATATCCTGTGTTTAACTCAGGTCCAGGTCTGGGTAGGATCATAATGTTGTCCGAGAACATATCTGATATAAGAGAGGTTCATTTCCCAGAAATGTATGTTGAGCTTCATCTGAGCGATGAGCAAATTGGGGGCATGATATCTATCGATAAGTTACCCGAGACCCCAACTGGTAAGGAAATCGCCAAAGCGATAATTGATACCTGTGAGAAATATGGCAATGAACCCTCTCCTTGTAGGTATGACGCTTGGGAAGGCGAAATTTGTGGCGAGAAAATTAAGGTTTATATAGTGGAACCAGAGGAAAACACAAGGCTCTGTGGACCCGCCGTTCTCAATGAGGTTGTGGTCCATGATGGATCGATCTTTGGTGTTCCTAGAACGAAAAAATATGAGGAGCTTTTTGAGAAGGGTTTTAAGACAAACATTCGATTCGTCGATGGATTTGCTGGATTAGCAGCACACGAAATTGAGCAAGGATGCGATGAGACTCGGATAAGAATGGCAAGGTCGCCCTCTGATGTAAATATTATGGTAGATCCAGTTGCGGTAAGATATGTTCAGGGCAAAAACAAGAAGATAGATATTAGAGGTCCAGTTTTTACTACGGTAAAGGTTGAAAGATGAGTTTGCTTTTATTACTACCAACTTTAAATGAAGAGGCAGCGTTAAGAGCATTGGCAGAAGAAATTCCTGATGAGTTTGACGTTCTTATAGTGGATGGGTATTCGACGGATGAAACGAAGAATGTTGCACTTAAGTATAATTGGAAATTTATCACACAAAGATATGGCAAGGGCAAGGGATGTGCTATTAGAACGGCTATGGAAGAATTCCTGAAGACTAATTATGACTATCTTGGTATTATTGATGCTGATTATAGCAATGATCCTAAAGATACTCAGCGAATGTTAAAAGTTCTCGAGAAGAACGACTTTGACGTTTTGTTGGGCAGTCGAGATATACATAGGCAGAGAGAACTCCTTGGATGGTTTTCAGTATTCATCAATAGTTTCACTTCAACTGTTGCCTCTTGGATGTATGGATATAGGTTGACGGATATCCAGACGGGCTGTTGGGTTTTTACTAGAAATGCAGCGGATAAAATTCTTCCAAATTTAATTGCAAAAGGATTTGAGGTTGAATATGATCTGCTATACAATATATGGAGATGTGGGCTGAAGGTAGGGGAAACTCCTGTGGGTTTCAGAGAAAGGGTAGGAGAATCCAAATTTTCCACGCAACATAGGTTCAAGCAGATAATACACGGCTTGCGTTACGTTTACTGGAGTTTGCAACATCTACAAAAAAAGTAGTATTTCAAAATATTTTTAAAACGAAATCTTTAAGTCAACCTATTTCAATATATTTTAAAATACTTTATTGTAGTTTAGTGATATTAGACATATGATAAATATAATACCTATACTATTGGTTGGAATAGATTCCCTGAAAGAATACCTCGCTCTTCACGTATTAACGTGCTTAGTGCCAGCATTCTTCTTGGCAGGCGCCATAGCATCTCTGATGTCCAAGGAATCGCTGTTGAAATACCTTGGCGGGGGAACTAAAAGATACGTGTCATACACAATTGCTGCAACCAGTGGATGTCTTCTGGCGGTATGCAGCTGCACTGTTCTTCCACTATTTGCCGGAATCTATAGGAGAGGCGCCGGAATAGGGCCTGCAACTGCTTTCCTATATTCTGCCCCAGCGATTAACATACTTGCCGTGGTTTACACTGCGCAGGCGATAGGATACGATCTTGGAGTTGCAAGAGCTATAGCTGCGATATTACTGTCAGTCTTCATCGGTCTTGCTATGGCCTTTGCTTTTGAGATGCGTACGAAGGAGAAAATTTTAGAGAACGTTCAAATACCTATAGTCAGTCAACCAACAGATAATCAAAGACCAAACTATGGGATACCATCGATTTTCATATTGTTGATTGTAATTTTGGTGATCGGCCCCTCCAAGATCTCATGGGGCGTCAAGTTGCCGATACTTACATCGGTTATCACAATCGCTGTTGTCCTATCCTCTAAATGGCTCACGAAAGACGAACAGGAGGAGTGGATGCGCGAAACACGGACTCTCATCAAGATGATAGTCCCCCTTCTACTGGCCGGCGTTTTCTTAGCAGGGATCATTATTGACATGATTCCGATCTGGGTAATTCAGACTTATCTTGGCGGTAATTCAATAACATCTAATGCTATTGCATCGGTTTCAGGAGCTCTCATGTACTTCGCAACCCTGACTGAGGTACCCATAGTTGGAATGTTGCTTAGTTCTGGCATGGGACGTGGTCCTGCTCTTACATTACTGTTGGCAGGTCCCGCTCTGAGCTTACCAAACATGATCGTCATTGGAAGGATTATGGGCGCAAAGAGGACCTTTTTGTACATGTTGTTAGTGGTAACAATGGCTATAATATCTGGAATTACATTTGGGTACATGATTGGAATATAATGCAAAATACTTTGGAGAAGAGAAAATTAAGAATGAACTAAAAGTGTACCTGTACGGTTATATCCAAGAGAAAAATAATTATACGAAAACTAAATAATCAGTAATCAAAGTAAAATGTGTGCTGGTTATTTAAAGGATTTTGGAACTGCCATTGAAGTTGAAAGAGAGTATTTTTTTGACTCAAGGATCGAATAACTGAAAATAAAAGCGTTTGTAAAAGCATCTGTAATGCAATAATATGCATCTAATCAATACTAACGTTAAGAAAGTACTTTATGTAATTAGAATCAATTTGGGAGTAGGAGAAATTAATCGATATTGCGATGATTATGGAATAGACCCCGAGTATTTAATCTCTGATAGTAATTTAAGTACAAATACGATTATTAAGGTTTCAGTTCGAGAGGAAAAGCACAGTTCTTCGATAATATGAATGAATTGTTTCTGAGATGTGTGTTAAATGAAGATTATTCAAAGAAATGAGGTCCAATGGCAATGATTCGCCAATATATCATATCACCGGAGACATTAGGAAAAGTCAAAGCGTTGGCAGAAGAGGATACTAAAGCCATAACATCAACTCTCCAAATACTTTCTTATCCAGTAAGATTACAAATTCTCAGGGCATTGGGGGTCGAAGATCTATGTGTTTGCGTTCTAGTTGAAATCACAGGGCATCAGCACTCAGCACTTTCATATCACCTAAAACAGTTAAAAGAAGCCGACTTGGTCGATTCAAATCGTGATGGTAATTTTTTGATATATCATCTTACTGATAGAGGTAAAAAGGTGTTGAAAAGTATTGATAATATGATATGATAAGAGATATATTTCCATCTGAACAAGATTTTGTCTCTCTCATCCGAGCACAAGAAATGGTTGCATCCCGTGCATTGGTGGAGGATCAGTTTGGAGTGTTAAAGACAATAGCAGGAGTTGATCAGGCCTTTCTCGATGACAAAATCATCTCTGGGATAGTCATTCTGGATTATAATACCATGGATGTTATTGAAAAAGCGTATTCGATAAAATATGTTGAATTCCCTTATATCCCGTCTTTTCTTTCTTTCAGGGAGGGTCCTGCGATAATAAGTGCTTTTCGCTCTCTGAAGATGAGACCCGATTTACTAATGATCGATGGGTGTGGCATCAATCATCCTAGGTCAGCTGGACTGGCGACGCACATTGGCGTAGCACTAGATATGGTAACAATAGGCGTTGCAAAGAATTTGTTGTGTGGTATTATCGAGAAGCCAATAAACATCTGGGATTATAGTCCAATAACATTGCATGACCAATATGTTGGTGCATCGCTCCTATCAAAAAAAGGTTGTAATCCTATCATCATAGCTCCAGGGCATAAAGTCTCTTTGAGTTCTACGATCGATATCGTGAGATATTGTTTGCGTGGACAAAAACTGCCAGATCCGATACGAATCGCTCATAAGTATGTGGGTGATATAAAGCGTAAGCTTTAAAACTCTATCTTATCAATATTGATATGCAAACCAAAATTGAGGATTATCTATGGCTGATGTCACTGCACTCAAAAAATTGGCGTTATTAGGTGCCATTCGAGAACAAATCCAGATATCTTCTTCTGATTTCGCTCGTCACATCTCATATAGTCCTCAAACTGCATCTCGTCGATTACAAGCTCTTGAGAAAGAGGGATTGATATCCAGAGTCATCGTTCCAGAAGGACAACAGATCCTAATAACACAAAGAGGGAAAGATGTATTGAGAAGCGAATATTACGAATATCAAAAGATTTTTGAACCAACTGATAATGAAATTGAACTTCATGGAAAGGTTGTAACAGGTCTCGGAGAAGGTCAATACTATATGTCGCTGGAGGGATATAAAACCCAATTTGAAGGCAAACTTGGCTTCACACCTTATCCAGGCACTTTGAATCTTGTATTAACTGACCATAGCACCGTTCTTAGGAAAAGACTGGAAGAAAGTGATGGCATACCAATAAACGGTTTCAACTCTGAAAACAGAACATTCGGTGGTGGCAGATGCTTCCATGTCTCCATCGGCAAGATAAATGGCGCTGTCATCATTCCAGATAGGTCGCATTATCCAAATGACCTGTTGGAAATCATTTCATCAAAAAATCTGAGGAGTGTATTAGGAATAAAGAATGGTGATTTGCTTAGTGTGAAGGTACTACTATGATATCTAAGGCAATCAACTCTCTAAAGAAAGGTAATATGGTATTGCTATATGATTCTGACCGCCGAGAGGGTGAGACCGATATAGTAATGCCAGCACATGCTACGACACCAAAGCACGTTGCTCTGATGCGCAGAGATGCTGGTGGGTTGATATGCATAGCAATACATCCGATAGCAGCAAAGAGACTTAAATTGCCATTTATGTCCGATCTATTAAAGCATGCCAATGGTTTTGAGCTTGGTGACTTGATTGAGAAGCCAGGAGATATATCCTATGACCTAAGCTCTTCATTCTCGCTTTGGGTCAATCATAGAAAAACCTTCACGGGAATCACCGATATTGATAGGGCCTTAACTATCAACGAAATCAGTAAGGCAGTTCAATCATCATTAAACGGTGAAACAGTTGATTTTGGCAGGGAATTCCGCTCACCTGGGCATGTACCTCTACTCAGGGCAGCCAGCAATCTGCTTGGAGATAGAAAAGGTCAGACAGAATTATCGATCGCTCTTGCAGATATGTCGCATATCACTCCTGCAATGGTCCTTTGCGAGATGCTGGATGATAAAACTGGTAAGGCGCTATCAAAAAATGATGCGAAATTATATTCAAAGAATCACGATCTTATTTTCCTTGAGGGAAAAGAGATAGTAGAAGCATATAAAACTTTTTAGAACACTATTCCTCAATTTTTTTCGAGGTCTCTAGCGTAGAGAAGACAGTAGAAGCAGTGACCATCATTACATTCAATATTTGTAGCCTAATCACATTTCAAAAGTTTTCAACTTTCCACTTATTTATCTCTTTCACATCAATTTTTTGAAGTATAACTTCAATATACTAATTTTTCGTATAAGTGTTCTTCTAAATTCATTTCTGTATGGTATTCTCCATTTTTTATCAAGCAATTCGACAACTATCCACCATAACATCGAAAAATCAGCCTAATGATTTTGAATAATGGTCTTTATCATCAGTAAAAATACTCAACTCAATAAAGGACTATTACTAGAAATGAGCCAACGTACAATGAAATGAACAATGCACTGATGGCATTTGAAATCAAATCTACATTTCTTTTGGCTACAGCACTTACATATTCTTCCATTAATCTACCGCCATCAAACGGCTTTGCTGGTAACAGATTTAGAGCTCCCAGCCAGAAATTAAGAAGACCGGTCCAAAATACGAGTTGTATTGTCATTAGCATGTATTCTGGGTGAGCTAGGTTTGCTCCATAGAATCCAGAACCAAGTATTGGCTTTAACATCGCTCCAGATTGCGGAAGTACGAATCCAATGGGATCCTTTAAGGCACCATAGCCTTCTGTGACAGGAAAAAGGTTAACACCTAAGAATGCCTTGTTCGGATCGTCAGGATGACTTGTTAGATATATTGTATATGTATTTCTATCCGTTTTTATCAAGACATCATCCCCTGGCATATTTTTCATCATTTCTTCCTGAAATTCTCTGACTTCCTTTACTCTCTTCTCATCGACATGAGTGATTATTTCGCCTTTTGCCATGCCCGCCTCTTTTGCAGGAAATCCTTCGACCGTGTCTACTATACCCACTCCTTCTGCGTTTGGCGCGAAAAATGGTAGTAATACGTAGGTGAACATAAGGAGTGATATGACAAACACCAGGATGTTTGCCGTCGGTCCTGCAGAGAACATCTTCATCCTTGATTTTGATGTTGCCTTCTTGACCTCTTCTTCGTCAGGTTCTACAAAAGCTGCAGGCAGGATCGCAAGGACAGCAAGTCCAAGCGACTTTATCTTCATATCCTCTGCCTCTGACAATATTCCGTGTGAAAACTCATGAACTATTATAGCGACGGCGAGTGCGATCAATCCGTATGTGATTGGAAGAGCCAAACCAGGAAAGAGTACAGTTTCCCTCGCACCAACGTCAGTAGGTATGATTTGTGGATATCTGATTAACAAGATCGCAGTTGCAATTATGTATATTGCTGTGAATATCATCATTATCGTTGAGATTATAATACATAGGATACCTGCCCTTTTCCAAAAGGATCTGAACCTGTGTGCTATATATGCTATGGCATCCTTCCCATGATCAGTACGCCAAAGCAACATTGGACCGGAAACTTCGAATTTGTTCGGTAGCAGTCCTCTCTTGTAAAATGTTATCAATACGCCCCAACCTATGAGAACTAGTGCAATGATAATCCATGGTGATAAGAAATCAATATACATTTATATTGCCCTTTACTATGTAAATTTGGTGACTTAAATTGTTCTCGATGGTATATATAACTACGAGCGATTTGGACGAAGCCAAGTTTATTGGGAGAAC
>JAAEEL010000045.1 GCA_013415795.1 Methanocellales archaeon
CTGGCTGAAAACGGAGAGAAAATATTTGAGGTCATCAGCAAGTACGACGACATAATATCGCTTGAGAACAGGGATAGCTATGAGCCTGGTGATACCCTTGCACTAATAGTACCATTTTTGTTGCTCAATGAGATCTCAGAGAAAGATATAGAGATTTTATCGAAAAGGGCAAAGATAGTTGACGGTGCTAAAGAGTTGATTTCCAAACTTCATTCTGAGGGGTGGGGAGTATACATAATCTCAACAAGCTATGAACAGCACGCCCACCATATAGGTTCACTGCTAAACATTCCAAAGGAGAACATCACATGCACAAAACTTCCATTCGAGAAGCTGAAGGCAAATGTAGGGAATTTTGAGATGAAGATGATAAAGAACGCTGAGAAAGAAATCATTCAACTTTACCAACATATGGAGGATGATGAGATGATCGTTAGTCTCTTAGATAGATTCTTTTTTGATGTGCTTCCGAAGACTGGCTATGGAAATGTCCTAGAAAAAGTTAAGGTTGTTGGAGGGAAAAGAAAAGTTCAAGCCATACACAGAATAGTCAGAGAGAACGAAGCCAAGATAAGTGATATTGTAGCAGTCGGAGACAGCATTACTGATTATAAGATGTTAAAAGAAGTAAGAGATAACGGCGGATTGGCAGTTGTATTCAATGGGAACGAATATGCAATTCCATATGCAAACATAGGTCTGGCTTCCATAGATATACGTTTTTTACACCTGTTGTTGAGAGATCATGATTTTGATCATAAAAAAGACCATCTTATAGAGACCGTCAAATCTTGGGAAAGTGAACGTGGCAGATTTGAGAGGGATCCAAAAAATATTCCAGATGGCCTAATCACCCAAGAGATCAAAGATTTTCTGATTGAGTCAGGGAAAATTCTTCCATATTTCCATTACTTGGGGGATAAATCGAAGTTAGATGAGGTGATCAATATACACAAGAGATTTAGAAATCTTGTTCGAGGAGGGGCGGCAAAACTAGGATGAAAAAAATAGATGTCATCGGTCTTGGGGCATTGAATTATGATAAGCTATATGTGGTCACTAAAGTAGCAAAAGCAGGAGAAGAGGTTGGGATAAAAGAGGTTATAGAGTCCCCTGGTGGTTCTGCAGCAAATACAATCTTTGGATTGGCAAGAGTTGGAGTAAAAACGGGATTCGTAGGTGCCGTAGGCAAAGATGAAGAGGGAGATATTATTTTAAGGGAGCTCTCAAGAGAGGGGGCGGATACAAACAGAATAAAAGTAATGGGGGGTCACAGCGGCTTAGCTATAGGATTTGTGGATGTGGAGGGGGAAAGATCACTTTATATTCACCCCGGGACCAATGATGAATTTGTTTTGAATGATGCTGATGTTGATTATATAGGAAAAGCAAAATTTCTGCACATGAGTTCTTTCGTAGATAGAAAGCAACTGGAAATGCAAACAAAATTAGTCGAACGCATCAAAACGAGGATAAGCTTCAATCCTGGAATGTTATGTTCCAAATTTCGCCTGGAAGAGTTGCAGCCAATTATCGAAAAAAGCGAAGTGATTTTTTTAAATAGAGAGGAGATAGAAGAGCTTACAAATTCTAATTACGAGAGGGGATCAAAGCTATTGCTAGAGCTTGGCACAAAGAAAGTTGCAACAACCCTGGGCGAGAAGGGCTGTTATTTAACAGATGGCAAGAGCATACATTTGATAAGCTCTCACAAAACAAATGTTGTCGACACTACTGGAGCAGGTGATGCATTCGCAGCTGGATTTTTATACGGCTTGTTAAAGAGAGAGAGCCTCCATAATTGCGGAAGCATAGGGAATTTTTTCGCAGCCAGATGCATCAGAGAATATGGTGCAAGAAAAGGGTTACCCCATAAGAGAGATTTAGAGACATTTCAAAAAGTATGTCTGAACCAGTAGCACCCTAATAAAAAAGCATTTAAGCTTCCACCAAGATTTCTAATAAAAGTCTTCTCAATCTGAACAGAAGATTCGCCTTTTAGTTTCGATGTTAACTAATTAATGTGACCATATAATCTTTACGATGCTAAGAAAAATACTTCAACAAATCATCCCGCCCAATATCATGCAATCTGCCCTTTATCAGTTCCCTTAGTTCGCCTATCTGTCCCTTCTTTGCACATATCAGAACAAGTTGGTCTCTCCACTGTCGCCATGGGGGACAGAAGCCCAATCGCTGAACTATCTCATCTATCTCAGATTCTAATTCCGTCAACTTATCAATTTTATTAACTGCAACAACTACATCGAGGTCAATGTCATGTAAAAAATTGAAAAATTCAACATCGACGGGTATTTCGCCCCTCATATTCCATCGATCTACTAAATCGATGAAGGAGCCCGCATCGATTACTTGTACGGCAAGCAAAATCCTATCCGAATTATCCTCCAAGTAGTGAACGATGAGGTTTTTGATTTGTTCACATTTATGCTTTTTGAGTCCTTGCATGAACCCAAAACCGGGCAGGTCGGTGATAAGTAAATCATCAAAATAGAAATGATTGGGCTTTAGAGTTACTCCTGGCTTCCTCCCAATTCGAACTTTCTTACCGATCAATTGATGTAAAAGAGTGGATTTACCAACATTTGAACGCCCTAGGAATATGATTTCTCTCACTGTTCTATTATTAAGGCCACATACATTATGGCCACATACCATAATATGCGTTCAACATGATTACGATGGCTGCTATAAGGAGACTGATTATGACCAGAGCTTTTGGATTGATTGAAACTGCAGTTTTTTCCACATCATAATATCTCATCAAACCAGCAGATGACATTAAACCGCTTTTAGATTCCTTTTTCTTGGCCATTAGATTTACCTCTCAACAACATCCACCTTAATAAGATCCACCGTTTTATGACCAACTTCTGTCAACTTTAGAGTGTCGTCAACTCTCTTGATGAACTGTTTATGGATTAATCGGTTTATTGCCTCTTTCACTATATGACGCGATGATGCAAGTCCTATCCCCATCATACATCTTATTATCTCTTCATCAGAATGGCATTCAGCTACAAGTCGTAAAACACCTGCTTCAGTCTTTCCCAACATAAATCCGTTCTTCATGGTAACTCTATGCCTCCTTTAACTAAAGATTACTTTCTTAGTACTTATATTTTGGGTATAAAACCAATACATTTATCTACTATAAAAGCATAATATGGAAGTAGATAAAGATAGAAAACAAATAAAGTATATATAGAAAGTACATATAAGAAGGGGTGGGATTTCCTCCATTGCTATATCATATCTCAAAAATCCACCCCTAACTCAGATGACATATAATACATAAATCGTCTCATCCTAATATGATAAATAGGAAAGGGCGTTGTGCCGCGCGCCCATAAAAACCCAGAGTGGGTGTCACCTCCCTATCCCCTTCAGACTCTCGTCTTTTTCTCTGGGTTGTGAAAAGCGTGCGGCTTAAATTAAACTTTTTTTATGTTTTAATGCAGCACTTAGTTGCATCTATTATATCATTTATCTTGATTTTATGCAAATTAGGTGAAGTGAAAAAGTTTTAATCTGCCATGCACTATTTACTTCATCACCATGAGTAATGAAAATATAATCTCTGGTAGCATCATATATGGCGATGATTTTGATGTGATAGAGGGATATGTGGTCATCAAAGAGGGTTTGATTAGTGAGGTCTCAACAGGAGATGTGGATTCGGTTTTACAAGGAATTGTCGCTCCAGCGTTTATAAACGCACACACACACATAGGCGATTCCTTATTAAAGGATGTAAATTTTGATTCTCTGGATGCATTGGTTTCGCCTGGTGGACTCAAACACAAAATTCTATCAGAAACACCAAAGGAAGAACTAGTTGAATGCATGAGGTCAAGCTTATTAGACATGAAGTTCTGCGGTACTGCTGCATTTGCTGATTTTAGGGAGGGGGGCGTAGTAGGAGTGCGTGCTCTGAAAGAGGCCGTTATAAAAGAGGTTAAGCCCATTGTCTTAGGTCGTCCAGATGGTGACTTGGAGGCTGTTCTAAAAATCACAGATGGCATTGGAATGAGTGGCACTAACGATTATAACTGGGATTATCTGGAGAATGTGGCCGAGCTGACGAAAAAGAAAGATAAGATGTTTGCCATACACGCAGGTGAAGCAAATAGAACAGATATCGATAATGCATTAAAATTAGATCCGGATTTTCTGGTTCACATGACTCATGCAGATAATAAAGATCTGAAAAAAATCGCTGATAAAAATATACCTGTGGTAGTATGCCCTAGATCAAACTTCGTGACAGGTGTTGGACTTTCGTGGACAAAACCACCTATCAAGGATATGATCGATTTAGGCATAACCGTAGCAATAGGAACTGACAACGTAATGCTCAATTCAGTTAACATGTTCTCTGAAATGGAGTTCGTAGCAAAAGCATTTTTAAGGGATGATAGAGAAGTATTTACGCTCTGTACTCTCAACGGTGCAAAAATATTAGGTCTTGATAAAAGTATGGGTTCGATCGTTGAGGGTAAAACAGCACACCTAATGATAA
>JAAEEL010000046.1 GCA_013415795.1 Methanocellales archaeon
CGTCTTGATAAAGGGAAAAGAATACGAGGAATTTGCAGCCGAGTTAGGGAAGATATGTGACCATTTGATCGTCATTGGAACTGATTGGAAGGTTATACCTCTAGAGAACTTGATTGCAGCACTACAAAAGCACAATGTAGAGATAATTGCAGGCGTAAAAAGCTCTTCAGAGGCGAAGGTTTCTCTGGAAACGCTTGAGCATGGATCAGATGGCGTTCTATTTGAAGCAAAAGATACATCTGAGATCAAGCGAACTGTCCAAATTGCCGAGACTGCTGGAGTGAAGCCCATATCCCTAATCCCCGCAAAGATCACAAGGGTTAAGTCGGTTGGAATGGGCGATCGTGTGTGTGTGGATACATGCTCGCTTTTGAGCAAAGGTGAAGGTATGCTGATTGGCTCCCAGTCCAATGGCTTGTTCTTAGTTCATGGGGAAACTGAGGAAAGCCCATATGTTGCATCACGTCCATTCCGCGTAAATGCTGGTGCAGTTCATGCATATGTCTACGTGGACGGCAAGACAAAATATCTCTCTGAACTACAAAGTGGGGATGATATATCGCTCAACGATTTCAAAGGGATGTCAAGAAAAGCGACAATAGGGCGGGTAAAGATAGAGCGTAGACCTCTCCTGCTCGTTGAAGCACAGGTTAAAGGAGATAAAATAAAGACCATTCTCCAGAACGCAGAGACCATCAAACTAGTAACTAAAGATGGAACTCCCATAGCAGTCACAGATTTAAAAGAGGGCGATGAAGTCCTGGTTCATTATGAAGAAGGCGGTAGACACTTTGGCATGAAGGTCGAAGAGACTATCATTGAGAAGTAGGGATATTTATGCGCATAGGCGATGTCGAACTTAATACGCCAAAAATAGTCGGAGTTATCAATAGCTTCGATGAAGTTGAGATGGCGGAAAAAGCGGGAGCAGACATACTTGAAATCCGAATGGATTTAATCCCCAAGAAGAATGATATAATACAATTCTTTAAAGATGTAATCAATATCACATCTCTACCGATAATCGCTACTAACCGTCTAAATAGCGAGGGCGGGTCCTTTTTTGGCTCCGAAGATCAAAGAATTTCGATGCTGATGTCAGTTATGGAGTACTCGGATGCGGTTGACATAGAACTCAGGGCAATAGGTAGGGATTTCGTAATGGACCAGGCGAGAAATAACGACATAGTATCGATAATCTCCTATCATGATTTCTCTGAAACACCTACTAAAGAACAAATGTTAAAAATATTGAAGGAGGCTCGTCTCATAGGAGATATTCCAAAGCTTGCAGTCATGGCTACCTCTCTCAGTGATATTGTCTCCTTGCTGGAAGTCACACTTCAGGTACAAAAACCCTTGTGCATGATAGCCATGGGTCCGATCGGTAAACATTCAAGAGTGATAGCACCAATATATGGCTCTGCATTTACATATGGTCATGTCAGTGGTGCGGCAAAAGCGCCAGGACAATTATCTGTAAGAGAGCTAAGAAATGCGCTTGATATTCTGGTGGGGTAGATGAAAAAGATATACGGTGTAATTGGAGATCCGATTGAGCATAGCTTATCTCCGATCATGCATAATGCCTCATTTCAAGAATTGGGAATAAATGCAGTGTATCATGCATTTCAAGTTGAGCTTGAAAATATAACCAGTGCGATATTGGGTGCCAAAGCCCTTGGCTTTGGTGGACTGAACGTGACGATACCGCTTAAGGAAAAGGCTCTAGATTTGGTAGATGCAAGCCCTCTCGCCAAAAAAATAGGTGCAATTAATACCATAGACTTTAAGGACGATATTCTAGGCTACAATACCGATGGCATCGGAGCAAAACGTGCTTTGGAGAAGCACGGCATTGATGTGGTAGGTAAGCGAGTTTTGATACTTGGTGCTGGTGGTGCAGCCAGAGCAATTGCATTTCAGTTTGCAAAGGGAGGAGCAACATTGTTCATCGCAAATAGAACCGAATCTAGGGCGATTGAACTTTCGAAAGAGGTCCGAACTATTGGCGATGCATTCGGAACTGGTCTGGAGGAACTACCCCTACTCATAAAAAAAGCTGACATATTGGTCAACTCAACTTCGGTCGGGATGCTTCCTAAAACGGAAGAAACGCTGGTTAAAGCAGATCAGATGCACTCTGGTTTGATCGTATTTGACTTAGTGTACAATCCAATCGATACTCGATTGCTGAGGGAAGCCAAAAAGGCAGGTGCAGTTACTATAGATGGGGTTGACATGCTCGTGCATCAGGGGGCGGAGTCTTTCAAGATATGGACATCGAAAAATGCGCCAATAGATGTGATGGAGGATGCTGTTAGATGCGCTCTAAGGTGCTGATTATAGGTGGGGCCGGAAACATGGGGCAGTGGTTTGTCCGCTCTCTCAAGAGACAGAACTATAAAATCAGCATAGCAGATATCGATCCTCAAGCCCAAGAAGTTGCTAAAGCATTAGGGATAGGTTTTGTGGAAGATGTAATCTCAGCAGTGAGAGATTTTGATATAGTGTTAATCTCCGTACCGATAAATGTCACCGAAGAGGTAATCTGGAAGGTAGCGCCCCATATGCGTCCTGGTAGCCTACTCATGGACGTCACCTCAGTCAAGAAAGGCCCTATGAAAGCGATGAGGGATGCTCCAAAGGGCGTTGAGACGATCGGCGCTCATCCAATGTTCGGTCCTACGGTCTCAGAACCCCTAGGTCAGACTGTTATTCTGGTGAAAGTTGAAGGGCGATGCGAGAATTGGCTCCCAAGGATCGTCGACCTTTTTGAGAATAGTGGAGCACACGTAGAATTTCTTTCTGCAGAGGAACATGACCAGATGATGTCGGTTGTTCAGGGCTTGACTCATTTTGCATACATAGCTATTGGTGCTACGATAGAATCTCTGAAATTTGATCTCAGCAAATCGAGGCGATTTATGAGTCCTGTGTACGAAATCATGGTCGATTTCGTGGGTAGAATCTTAGCCCAAAATCCTCACCTATATGCTATGATCCAGGCATGTCCGGATGTTAAACGGGTACATAATGCATTTATTACGCAGTGTTTAGAGCTTTCAGATAGCGCCGATTCTGGGGAAACTGAAAAATTTGTTAGATTGATGAGGAACGCAGCAAGCCATTTTGGAGACACAGAATCAGCCTTAAGAAGGTCTGATAAGCTCGTTAATGCAAAAATAGCAGAGCTTGAAATTCTAGCCAAGTCAATCGGAGAAGAAAGGGCCCTCAGACATATATATTCTGATGTTGTGCATGTTGGGATCGTTAGGAAAGTTACGCCTCAAGAGGTTTTGCTGGAGAGGGAGGGAAAAAAGACCGAGCTGAAGATCGAGAACGTCAGTTTACTTAGTGCAGACGAACTTCTCTGTTGGAAGGTAGATAACCTGGTGCATCATAGGCGAGACATATCTGTGGCTTTGTTAGATTGCGTAAAACCAGAGATAATAGCAGGAATCATAGAAGGCGTAGATGGCGTCATTTCAGTTAAGCAAATAGACACCTATCGGATTAAGAACGGTCATGTAAGCCTTACTTACAGGATAAAAATAATTGGGGATAAAGATCCAAATGGGGTTCAACATGAAGTGGAAGAAGTGCTAGAGGGAATTGGCGGTAAGATACGATAGATAATTAATTATTAAATCGCATCGAATTATTTGTCACAGTAACAATCTTTAACAAAGTTTAACATTCTGTAATAAAATAGTTATTTTGAGTTTGTAGATCTTAGGAGGAAAAATATGTATGATATGTCTAGGGTAGAATCGACGATATTTATAATTGGAGGTATAGGTCTTGGGCTGTTGTTGGGAAGTGAATATTCTGGCAGATATACAACGATTTTAGGAGCTTGCTTGGTATCAATATTTATTATTGCTCTAGGTGTTCTGTCTTACAAAGGTAAGGAGAAATTATAGAAATATAGCGTATAAAAGTATCTTGAAAGGAGAATTACGATTTTTCAGGTCCGATTTCAAAATACCTTTCCTACTTAAAAAAAATCAAATATAAGGGGTTATTTGTTTATTATTGCCATTAAAACACCCCAATTGGCATATTGCTAGTCACCATGTTTTTAAGCATACATCAACCTAAATACTTGGGGTACACCATGGCTATATCATCCCCGAACGAATTCGGGAGCATACCTGTTTTTTTTCATATCCTCTTTCTTAAAAGATATGCTACTACTAAAAATCCTACGATTGCGAATGCTGCCTCAAATCCTGGTATACGTGGTAATGGCATTGGTGACGTTGCTGGTATTGGTCTGGTTGTAGGTGCTATAGTAGGTGCTATAGTAGGTGCTATAGTAGGTGCTATAGTAG
>JAAEEL010000047.1 GCA_013415795.1 Methanocellales archaeon
CTATCATGAGAAAATAATGATATACTAGGTTTTCTTATAACTATTATATGATGATTTCTGAGCAGATCCAATCATATTTTAATTCGCTGGAAGCTGAGCTAGGGCGCTGTATAGAAATAGCGAAAGACGCCAAGAAGCGAGGCGAAGATCCACTTCAGAGTCCAGAGATTCTGTTGGCCAAGGATCTGGCTGATAGGGTAGAAAGCCTTGTTGGCATCAAGGGATTAGCCCAAAGAATTCGCGAGTTGGAATCTCAAATGTCCAGAGAGGAAGCAGCATTGCATATAGGATTGGATTTTGCTGAAGGCGTAATAGGGGACAAATTCGGGCTTGATTTAGTAGAGGATGCGATCAGGACGGCAGTTGCAATACTTACCGAAGGAATCGTAGCTGCCCCAATTGAAGGCATCGCCAGAGTTGGCTTGGGTAAAAACGATGATGGCACAGACTATCTGAAAATATATTACTCCGGCCCCATCAGGAGTGCAGGAGGAACTGCCCAGGCACTTTCCGTCTTAGTGGCTGATTATGTGCGCAGAAAAGTTGGCATATCAGAATATAAACCGAGAAAAGAGGAAGTTGAGCGCTGTGCTGAGGAAGTCCTTCTTTATAAAAGGATAACAAATCTTCAATACACACCCTCAAACGAGGAAATCCGACTGATCGTCAATAATTGTCCTATTTGCATAGACGGCGAACCCACTGAGGAAGAAGAAGTCTCCGCCTACAGGAATCTAGATCGCATAGAGACTAACCGGGTTAGAGGCGGAATGGTGCTTGTGCTGGCAGAAGGTCTTGCTTTAAAGGCACCGAAGGTCAAGTCACATGTATCACAATTGGGTTTAGACGGTTGGGAATGGTTGGATAACTTGATAGTTAAAAAATATGTGGGCGATAAAGTATCTGGGAAAAAAGAAAAGTTCCTAGAGGGCATTATAGCTGGACGCCCTGTCTTTTCCCACCCCTCTTCTAAAGGAGGATTTCGATTGCGATATGGGCGTTCGCGCAATTCGTGCTATGCCACTGCAGGAATCCATCCTGCTACGATGATCATGCTTGATGATTTTATTGCCACTGGGACTCAAATGAAGGTTGAGATGCCCGGAAAAGCTGCTGGTATTACGCCGGTTGACTCAATAGAAGGCCCGACGGTTCGCTTGGTTAATGGAGATGTTTTGCGCATAGATTCAGTAGAACAAGCATACGAATTACGCCCGAGCGTTGAAGAGATAATCGATGTTGGAGAAATCCTAATCAACTATGGCGACTTTCTGGAGAATGCCCATCCACTCTTTCCAGCTTCATATTGTTATGAGTGGTGGGTCCAAGAGCTTGAAGATAAAATTTCCGTACAAGAAGACCTCAGGGATATAACGCCAGAGAGGGCATTCGAGCTGTCAGAGAAATTTAATGTGCCTTTACATCCTAAATATACCTATCTGTGGCAAGACATCACAATCCAAGATTTGGGGCTTTTAGCAGAACATATTTCTAAAAGAGGAAAATATGATGAAATTCTAAAAATTCCGAGTGAACCAATAGTTAAGGAACTCCTAGAAACTCTATTGGTCCCCCATAAGGTTCGTAGGGACAACATAATCGTAGAAAACGCCCTTCCAATTATTCGGTGTATTGGGCTGGATCAAGATCTAAATAGGGTGTGTGTACCCAAAACATACGAAAAAACGATAGAAGCAGTATCAGCAATGGCAGGTGTACAAATTCGAGAGCGTGCACCGATCAGAATTGGCAGCAGGATGGGAAGACCAGAGAAATCCAAAGAAAGAAAAATGCATCCTCCAGTACATGTATTGTTCCCAACCGGTGGTGAAAGAAGCAGAAATCGCTCATTAAATGGTAAAAAGGGGGAAATTGAAATTGAGTTGGGGATAAAAAAGTGTCCCACTTGTGACATCACTACCTTCAAAAATCTTTGTGATTGTGGTAACCGAACTTTTCCAATTAGGTTCTGCACAAGTTGTGGCATCTCCTCTGGTGAAAAGGAACATTGCTCACGTTGTGGTAGTAACACCTCTTCTGTTAGAAAGCAAACCATAGATTTTGGTGCCCTATATGCAATGTCACTGGAAAGATTAGGCGAAAGAGAGCCCGAGAAATTCAAAGGCGTGCTCGGTTTGACGTCTAAAGATCAGACTCCTGAGCCACTGGAAAAAGGAATTCTAAGAGCAAAGAATGAAATATATGTATTCAAGGATGGAACCACCAGATATGATCTGACGGATTTGCCTCTAACCCACTTCATGCCAAGGGAGATCTCTACATCGATAGACAAGATCATTGATCTCGACTATTGCATAGATATGTGCGGCAAACCCCTAAAAAACGAAAATCAAGTTATTGAGCTAAGGCCCCAAGATGTGATACTCTCAAAGTGCGCTGGGGATTATTTGTTACGTGTTGCAAATTTTGTGGATGAACTGTTGGTAAAATACTATGGTTCAGAGGCGTATTACAAAGCCCAATATATTGGTGATCTGGTGGGAAAACTAGTCATAGGGCTTGCTCCCCACACATCTGCAGGAGTCCTAGGACGTATACTGGGCTTCACCAATGCATCTGTATGTTATGCTCATCCATTTTTCCATGCAGCTAAACGTCGTAATTGTGATGGTGACGAGGACTGCATAATGCTTTTGATGGATGGTCTGCTCAACTTTTCCCGTTCCTATCTACCGGACAGACGTGGAGGTAAGATGGATGCACCTCTTGTGCTTACTACGCGCATAGATCCAAACGAGATCGATAGTGAAGCCCACAATATAGATCTCCTGAGCAGATATCCATTGGAATTCTATGAGGCATCTATGAGACAAGTCGACCCAAAGGATCTAGAGACAAAAATGGATTTAGTCGGAGCAAGATTGGGCTCTCCAATGCAATATGAGGGCTTTTACTTCACACATGATACCTCTGATATTGCAGCTGGTCCGAAAAACAGCGCATATAAGACGTTGGGAACCATGATCGATAAAATGGAGGCACAACTAAAATTATCAAGGAAGATCAGGGCTGTAAACGCAAGAGATGTAGCTGAGCGCGTCATAGTCTCACATTTCCTACCAGACTTGATCGGCAATTTACGTGCATTCTCAAAACAAAAAATGCGATGTGTTAGGTGTAATGCTAGGATTAGGAGACCTCCACTTAGGGGTACCTGCCCAAAATGTGGCGGTAGGGTGATACTGACAGTACACGAAGGCTCCGTCAAGAAATATCTGGATATCTCGCTTAAAACGGCAGAAGAATATGGTATCTCAAACTACACGAAACAGAGACTTCACTTATTAGAACTCGAAGTTCGTTCACTATTCGCCTCTGATAAAGTCAAACAAGCGGAATTGGTGGATTTTATGTAAATCTAATTGTTTATATTGTCCTCCTAGATGTCTTTGAATTGCTTGCTAGAAATATTGTTATGAACGATGGTAAAAATGCTAAGTTGACTATTGCCATTATTGCATATATTTTATAAAAATTTTTATATAACTGAAGAATAGCTTCCATATAAATCCTCTAATATGGAAATAAATACCCACTATTTTTCTTGTTCTCTTATCAATTCATAAGTATTATGTCTTATTAGTACGATATAATGTTTTGATGGGTATTGGTATTTTTCTTTGTACATGCAACAATACGTCAAGCATCGATTTCAGGGAAGTCAATCGGAGTATTAAAAAAGAAGTAGAGGTCGTAGAGGTTCACGACCTATTGTGTCAGGCAGACGGTCTCTCGTATATTATAGATGACATCAGAAGAAAAGAAATTGACGCTATTATCATAGGTTGTACATTCAAAAAACGAATTTTCGAAGAACTGGTTGGTGGAGCAGGTTTCGAAGGTAATGACGTAACACTTTTAAATCTCAGAGAGAATTGTGGGTGGGTTCATGATAAAAAGGGTGCTACGGAAAAGGCAAAGCGTTTGATTCTGGCAGCCATCAATCGTATAATGACCAGACCTCGAACTGAGAGGTTTGTCATCGATGTTGGATATGATGTTTTGGTCATCGGAGATTCGAATCTAGGAATTAGCATCGCAAAAAGCCTTTCAAACTTTGCTAATGTACAACTTTTGATGAAAACTGGCTTGGGTTTAACCTCTTTAGAGGATGTGTTGGTTCACATCGGATCTGTAAAAGATGTTAAAGGGGTACTAGGTTCTTTTTCTGTAGAAATAGTGAAAGGGAAAATCGATACGAAGAGATGCATAATTTGCGGATTTTGCGATAATATATGTAAGAAAAATGCAATTCAATCTGGTTTGGTGTATTCAATAAATGATTTATGCAATGGATGTGGCGAATGTATTGATGTATGCCCAACTGCTGCCATCGATCTAAGTTATAAAAATGAAACGCTAAAGGCAGGGCAGGTCTTGGTGATTGGAGACTGGAAATATCCTGTGATAGAAGGCATTCACTTGTGCGGGGATGACCCCCAATCTGCGTTGTTGAATGTCATTTCAAATCTCGGAAAAATTAAAAAACAAAGGGCACTGGATCTTAACTTAGAAAACTGTGCAGCCGGAAAAAGCGAGAAAATCGGCTGTGAGATATGTGAGATTGCATGTCCGAATGTTGCAATAACACGCGATGGAGATAGCATATCATTTGAAGAGATTGCATGCAATGCTTGTGGAACCTGCTCTGCTATTTGTCCAATCTCACTTCCTCAAATGAGGGAATGTTCAGACGATGTAATATATTCTCAGATGGAGGTATTGCTGAGCAAAAAAAAGAAAGATGTGGATCTCAAGGTGCTAATGTTTGCCTGCTCTGAATGTGAGTCAACCCTAGAGTCAGTGGGTAGAAAAAGACTTCAGTACCCCCCCCTTCTCCCATTATTTGTTTCCTGTGCTGACGCTGTTTCAGAGGCACATATCCTTCGAGCATTTGATCTGGGAGCAGATGGGGTTATCCTGCTGAGATGTGAAGACTGCCAAAATGATGTTCTAGCAGGTGGATTAGCATTAAAATTTGCTAATACGGCTCTGGCTGCATTTGATCTTGGTGAGCGAGTAAGGCAGATGAAAGGTTATTCTGGTGAACCAGACCTGTTCGTGAGTGCTGTGACGGATTTCGTACAAGGTTTAAGCCCGTCCCCTATCAGAAATAAGAAACCAACAAAATTGGATAAAACAGCAAAGAGAAACGTCATATTGAGTTTGGTTCATGCTCTGTCGGTGAAGACAGGCATATCGCCAAACTTCGTTGAGGAGGATACGCTATTTCCTTTTGCAGATATTACCGTCTCAGAAAAGTGTACCATCTGCAACGCATGCATGAACATGTGCCCTATGAATGCGATAATAAGGAGGGATAATAGGGTAGACTTCATATATGGATACTGCATATCATGCGGGTTGTGCGAAAAAGCGTGCCCAGAGGGCGCCCTTAAACTGAAAAAGGTGCTCGATTTCGCTAAACTAGTAGAACCAAAAGAGATCAACTTGGCAGAGTCAGATCTTATTAAGTGCGAGGAATGTGGCAAACCATTCATAACCCATGCAGCATTTAATCGGGCATCGAATTTGATCCGAGGATCAGAGGGAAAAGATGAGTTCAGTACAGAGGAGCGATTGGGCCTTATGAAATACTGCGAGGATTGTAGGGCTGTGAGGGCATTAAAAAGGGTTTTGGAGACAATAAAGTGACAGAAATTGAAGAATTTTTGAAATTGAGAAAAAATCTATATGCGTTTTTATATAGGATGTATGTGGAGGAGCCACCACATGAGCTTGTTGAAGACCTAGTGAATAATAGGTTCCCAATTCCGGACCTGAAACCGTTGAACGAGGACATGAGAGACGGCTTTGAGATTTTGAGAAAGTTCATGAAAGCAAGCAAAGAGGTGGACGAGGTTCATGAAAGGCTGACGAACGAATACACCCGCCTATTTCTAGGTCCCGGTGGACTTCCGGTTCCACCCTATGAGTCCATGTATGTAGACGGAAAGATGATGGCCCCCTCTTTATTAAGGCTTAAAAAGGATTACAGAAAAGCCGGAATCTCAAAATCCAAAGACTATCCTGAACCAGAGGATCACATAGCATTTGAACTAAAGTTCATGGAACATCTGTGTGAATTAGCGCTCAAAGATAGGAGTTGCAGTGGAAAATACTGGGTGCTACAAAAGGAATTTATGGACGACCATCTTATGAAATGGGTACCGGATTTTTGTGAAGATCTGTACAAAAATGAGCAATCTGATTTCTACAAAGGAATTGCAAAGATAACCAAGGGCTTCATATTTCTTGATAAAGATTGGATTGACGAATTATAAGATAATATTCAATCTTAAGAAACGTAACTGTTTAATAGTATAACTTGTATAAAGTTACGAGTTTTACTATAAATAAGGAGGAAAAATAATGGCGGCAAAAACAAAATCTATCCTCAGTGAACTAAAGATAAGCAGACGTACCTTCGCCAAATTGACTGCACTTGGTGCGGCTGCAACTCTTGGAGGATATGCGACTTCTAAGAAGTTTACAGGTAAGTTATTCGAGAAAGTAGCAGCACAACCAACTCCAGAACTATATTCGTCAACGAAGCGAGTTAAAAGCATTTGCTCTTTTTGCTCTGTAGGTTGTGGATATATAGGTGTTGTAGAGGACGGCGTATTCACCAAGATGGACGCATGGGAAACTCACCCCATAAACCTTGGAGGAATGTGCTCCAAGGGCGCATCTATGGCAAACGTCACCAACTCCCCGAGAAGACTGAAATACCCAATGGAGAAAGTCGGCGGCAAGTGGAAGAGAATCTCATGGGAAGAGGCTTTGGACAAGGTCTCAAACCAGTTGAGCAGCATTAGGAACTCTTACGGACCAGACTCCGTCTTCTTCTGCGGGCTTGTGCATGGGTCCAACGAAGAGGCTTACATGCTCAGAAAGTTTGCTATGCTGTTCGGTACGAACAACGTAGACCACCAGGCAAGGATATGCCACTCAACTACGGTTGCAGGACTACTATCTACATTCGGTCATGGTGCTATGACTAGCACTGTCATTGCGCTGCAACATGCCAAGTGCCACTTCTTCTTTGGTTCTAATGCGGCAGAGGCACACCCGGTAATGATGCAGAAAATCCTTGATGCGAAAGACAGGGGCGCAAAGATCGTCGTCGCAGACCCGAGGCTCACTAGAACGGCAGCAAAGGCAGATTTATTCGTTAGATTCAGACCAGGATCAGATATTGCGTTTATATATGGTCTCATTAACATCATCCTAGAGAACGGCTGGCAGGATCAAGAGTTTATCGATAACAGAACCTATGGGTTCGAGTACGTGAAGGAGGCTGTGAAGGACTACACACCAGAGGTCGTGGAAAGAATCACTGGAACTCCGGCAGGCCAGCTCAGAGAAGTAGCGAGAATGATTTCTGAAAACAGGCCAAGCAATGTGATATGGTCAATGGGTGTTACTCAACACTCTGTAGGTAGCCAAATCGTTAGAGCGTGTGCCATACTGTCATGCATACTCGGCAACCAAGGACAATGGGGCGGAGGATGCATTCCAGCCAGAGGGCACGACAACGTGCAAGGCGTTACAGATATGTGCGTCCTATCACACTTCTTGCCAGGATACTATGGCGTAACGGCCGAATCGTCTTGGAAGTGGTATGCACAGTGCTTCAGCGACACACCCAGTACGAGTGGAAAGATAACATTCGATGAACTGAAAGCCAGGTTCGATACCTACAACGGCGAGAGCATGATGACAAAGATAGGGTTCGCCGTATCACGTTGGTACGAAGGCGTTCTGAAACCAGAAGCTGAAATCGATCAGCCACGCAATATAAAAGCAGCCGTATTCTGGGGCGAAGCCACAAGTTCGGTCACAGAGATGAAAAAAGAGAAAGATGCAATGGAGAAACTCGATCTTATCGTGATCGTCGATCCATTTCCGACCAGTGCATCTGCTATGCCAAACAGGTCAGATGGAATAATCTTGTTACCTGCTGCAACTCGCCAAGAGGGCACTGGCAGCGTGACAACTACTGGAAGAGAATGGCAGTGGAGAGATGCAGTAATATCGCCAATGTACGAGAGTCGAAGCGACATGTGGATCATGCAGCAGCTGGCCGATAGATTGGGGTTCGGAGAACACTACGATTACAAGAGCATAGAGGATGTAACAAGGGAGATAAACCTTGCTTGCAGACCAATAGGTCTCCAAGGACAGACTCCCGAAAGGATGAAGTTACAGAAGGAATACGATTACACATTTGATCCATGGGACGGCAGAGCGAAAGGCGGACCATGCGACGGACAATACTGGGGACTTCCATGGCCTTGCTGGACGACCGATCATCCGGGAACGCCGGTTCTGTATTGTGACAAGGCACCTGTGACGGAAGGCGGACACGATTTCAGAGCGAGATGGACATATCCAGCCGACGAACCCAATGCGGGCGAGAACATCGTGAGGGGCAACCTACCTCCAGCCAGTACAGGTGGTAGCATACACTGGACATATGCATATGGGACTGACGCAACAGGAGAGGTTAACAGACAGGCACTTGCAGAGGGCAATCCACCGACAGGCAGAGGAAGAGCCATGTTAAGGGTGGCAGGATGGACAGACCAAGTGCCCAGACATAGAGAGCCCATAGAGAGCCCGGATCCAGCCCTAGTAGCGATGTATCCGACCTATGAGGACAAGAAGATGTACAGAGTTCTAACCGAATTCAAGACGGAACAGCAGAGATCCGTCGCCGAAAAGCGTCATGAGAAGTATCCGTTCGTCCTGACTACAGGCAGACAGGTCGAGCATCACGGCGGAGGCGCTCAAACCAGAAACGCAGATTATCTTGCGGAGATTCAGCCAGAGATGTATGTCGAGATCAATCCGACGGTTGCAAACTACATAGGAGCAAAACACTGGGACTATGTATGGGTTGAATCCGCTCGAGGGAGATGTAGGGTAAGAGCAAATGTGACCAAGAGAGTCGACGAAAGGACTTTATTCATGCCATATCACTGGGCGGGTGTCTTCGAAGGAGTAGATTACGGAGACAGATATCCAGAAGGCACTGAAGAGCTTGCGAGGGGAGACTCATGCAACATCATCACATCCCCGGGATATGACGAGCAGACGCAGATGCAAGAGACGAAAGTGGCATTATGCAATGTCTATAAGGCGTAGGAGGAATGAAAAATGACAACATACAAAGTATTACCTACTGTAGAGCGATGTATAAAATGCGGGAGTTGTGAAGTAGCATGCAAGCAGCAGAACGACGTGCCAATTGGCATACGTCGCATTAGGGGCGTAATCATCAATGAGGGCACACCTGAAGAGATGAATGTGCCACTGTCATGCATGCACTGTGCTGACCCTCCGTGTATGGCGGCATGTCCCACGGGGGCCATATCTAAGCGAGAGGACGGCATAGTTATTAATAACAAGGACAAGTGTATCGGATGTGGTTACTGTTCTTGGGGCTGTCTTTTCGGAGCTCCGCAGTTCCTTGCAGGTTTGCCATTCACTACCAGGGGCAAGATGGATAAATGCACTTTATGCGTGACGCCATTCGAACAGAAGGATGATGCTGGCAATAGGATTGAGAGAGAGCCCAATCCAAAATGTTCGGCTTTCTGTTCAACCAAAGGACTACTTGTCGGAGATGCGGAAGAAATCAGCGAAATCTATCGAAAGAGAGCTGCAGCAAGGTTAACTACAGGGACCGTACTGTAGACAAGGCAGAATAGATATGATGGAGGGGGTGGCATACACCATCCTCTGTCTACACCTTTTTAATTACTGGGAGGAAATGGGGTGAAAAAGGGCACGAGTAGAAAGATCACTATCACCATAGGTCTGCTTATAGCAATAGCAATATTCGGCGGAATTAGTGCAAATGCTGCTGATGTTAGTGGGGTATTGAGTAACATAATGCGGCCGGATTGGGAGATGGAGGCACAAAGTTTGAATGCTGCCAAAAATCTTTTCGCTAAGTCTTTACCAGTTGTAATAGTCCTTGGCGTAATAGGCGGCTTTATCCTAGGTCGTTCGTCGAGAAAAAATCCAATGGTACCGGTCATTTCAAATGGTAAAGTAAAGCGACATCCGGTAAGCATATTGTTTGAGCATTGGACACATACTATAGGATGCATCATTTGCGTCATAACAGCCGTTTTTTTGTTAATTGGAACTAGGTTTGGATTGTTTGGGTTTTTCTCACCTTTCTTGCTAGCATACAAGCTGCACTTCGTAGGTGCAGGCATCTTAGTCTTTGCTAGCCTCTTCTACATAGTGAATCACATACTAGCAGGTGACAGAGAGATCATACCAGTGATGAGCGATGTTAAGGACTCAATAGCAGAGACCATGGCTATAATGGGTGTTATCGGTGATGGGTCCTTCTTCGGAATCCGAGGGTTGTATTTACCTAAGATCATCAAGAAACCTCTGGCCAATCTGCTTGCAAAGATAGATGTTACGGAACCACCACATGCAGGGAAATGGCTTCCTATAGAAAGGGTGGAAACCCCTGCTTGGGCTATCCTTGTGGGCGCAATCATTCTCACTGGAGTTATCAAGACAATCAGATATGTACTTGACCTACCACCTACAATAGCCTATGTTGCTACAATAATTCACGACATAGTTGCAATCCTAATAATACTCCTCTTGATCGTGCATATTCTCACTGCTGCGGTGATACCGCCTTCATGGCCACTTTTCAAGTCAATGCTAACAACGAAGACCTCTGAAGAGTATGTGAAGGGACATCACCCCGAATGGTACAAAAAACTGAGGAAAGAGTAGTTACGATCAATCAATTAATCAATCAATACTACTCTCTATCTTTTTTTGAAATAGACCTTTGTTTATGTGTAGTTTTTAAATCTCATCGAGACAATATGTTAGGTTAGATTATATGAGATCTGGTGTCATACTTGCCGGTGGAAAAAGCACAAGAATTAATACGAACAAATCTATGGTTCAGATCGGTAATAAGAAGATGATAGAGCATGTGCGTGATAATCTATCTGGGATTGTGGATGAAGTGCTCGTTGTTGCCGGCGACATGGGGCAGAGAGATAAAATTTCTACGGTGATTTATGGGACAAGCCTAACCCACGATCCCGTCATCGGCTATGGTCCAGTTGCAGGAATCTTGGCAGGACTACAATCCGCAAAAGGTGATTATGCGATGGTGGTTGCCTGTGATATGCCATTCGTAAATCCGGATGTTGTGGATTTTCTATTTTCTTTGGCAGAGGGATATGATGCCGTTGTGCCAAGATGGCCAGATGGTAATATAGAGCCTTTGCATGCCATTTACAAGAGGAATAGCACGATCAAAGCCTGTGAAAGCGCCATCGAGAGGGACGATCGCAGGATTATATCGCCGTTAAACGCTTTGTCAAAGGTTAGATACGTGTCCATAGAGAAGATAAAAGAAATTGATCCTGAGCTAAAGACATTCATAAACGTGAACACCATGGCAGATCTAGAGAGGGCATCTCTTTAAATTGTACTATCTAAAGGTGAGCTTTCTCCAGAATTCGATCCATCTCATGGGCCTTATCATAGTATTCTTTTAGCAATTTACGTCCTAACTCGTTCAGCTCAGTACTGCCGCCCTCTTTTCCGCCCCTTATTGAAAGTACTATATCCTTTCCTAATGCCTCATTGATCTTTTTGATGACCCCCCAAGCATGTCTGTATGACATTCCAAGTTTTTGTGCAGCCTTAAGAATTGAACGCTCTTCATCTATTGCCTCTAACAATCTTGCTCGACCCTCACCCAATACAGGCCACCCATCCCTCTCCAGCCACACTTTTGCCTTTAATTCGGTCATTATTTTATCATATGGGTGTCAACAGCCTTAAATGAAACTATAACTTCGTCTCCTTCTTTAATTCCAAGATGATCTAGGAATTTTTTGTGACCGTCTCAATGGTGGGGAAGCCACGATCAACACACACTCGTGTAAGCGCACCCAATTGTATTATTTGAGTTATTGTTTCTTTGAATATAATTAAATTTCACGGTTGACACATAAAATATGAAGAGTAGTATTAACACTAGGGTGGGAAAACTGGGAGGGCGGGCTTAAACATATTGTATAAGCCTATTTACTTACACCCCCCTTACATCTCCCTTTTTATTTCTACCCTCTCTTCTTATCTTTTACCGTCCCCCTCAATCGTATTCTCCATATTCGTCTTCATCTTCTTCAAAAGATCTTCTTATTTGCTGCCTCTTTCCCGTCTTTCCCTTATAGTCCATCTTCCCCAACTTCTTATAGTCTGTCTTCTTTCTGTCTTCTATCTTCTTACCCCCCATATTCTTATCCTCCTTATTAGCTCCCATCTTCTTATTTCCCAATACTTCTGCTTTTGTTGCTATATTTAATATGTTAAATATAGTAGAGTGGTATAATGGTAAAATAGTAAGTTGGGATTGAATAGCCATTATGCAGCTATCTTCCCTTTATACTTTTCCCTTTATATTTTTTCTTTACAAGATTTGCACAAAAATTAACAATTTCCGGTGACTTTATGTGAAAAATTCGGACTTTTTGTGCAAATCTATAGGATTAAGATATCGTTGAATCTGGCGGTTGAACCTCCAAATTATTGCTATTAGAAGACTGTTGTTTAAAATTGCGGCCGATGATTAGACTCATTAATAAAAAAACTCAAAAACGATATAAAAATCTCAGATTAATCAATCTAGGAATTTTTAAACTGCAAGTAAAAGTTCAAATCAGCAACCCTTGAGATGTGCTTATCCACAAGCCAAGTGCACTGAAGTCGCTTTAAAGGTTGCATAAACTTCATCACCAACATTAAGCTGAAGGTCTTCAGCTGATTGTTTGGTTATGAGGGATACAAGTGAATTTTCCATCTTTACGCTTGCCAACGGGCCGAGAGGGGCAATCTTCGATATTTTCACCTTCAAAACATTTCTCACACTGCTTTTACCAATCTCCCTTGAAATCATGATGTCTTCGGGTCTTATACAAACCAAAACATCTTCACCCGCTTTTAGAGTAGACGCTCCAATTATATTTGATCCGAATATATTTACAATCGCTAGTCCCCCCTCATTTGATTCGACTACTCCTGGTATGACATTCTCTACACCGACAAATTTCGCAATCTTTCCATTTTTAGGCGAATAAAATATCTCTTGTGGACGTCCAACCTGAATAATCTCTCCGCCCATCATCACGGCGATTCGATCTGCGAGGCGTTGACCTTGAATCCTGTCGTGCGTAGCCATAATGATCGTGGTCTTATATTCTCGATTTATACGAGCGATCAATTCTTCTATCTTTTCCGTGGCGATGGGATCTAAATTCGCAGTTGGTTCATCCAGCAACAAAACCTCAGGCTCTATTACGATTGCCCTTGCCAGTGCCACTCGCTGTGCCTCGCCCCCAGATAGCGTCGGTGCAATTCTCTGTGCGTAGTCCGATAGCCCAACTATCTCTAAGGCGTGATTAACCTTTTTATCGATGATATGTCGCTCGACACCTCGGAACTTTAACCCATAGGTGACATTATCATACACGCCGGTTTTGAAGAGGGCCGGCTTTTGGAATAGCATCGACATCTTCCTGCGTATTTCCCTCCTTCTTTTAGAAGACGAGTTGGCATTTATGCCGTTAAAAAATATCTCCCCTGATGTGGGCATATCAAGAAGGTCTATAAGACGTAAAAGCGTCGTCTTCCCTGTACCTGTTGGTCCAATGATGGTGAATATCTCGCCTTTATCTATCGTTAGGTTTATATCCTTTAAAATTTCTTTTTCACCGTGTTTCTTGTATAATCGCTTTACCTCTATCATGATCTACCTCTGTTGAACCCGATTCAGAATTATATTTATAACGAAAGCCAATGACATGAGAATAATTCCAAGGGCTAGTGAGAACTCGATATTACCCATGGAGGTTTCGAGTGCGATCGCTGTCGTCAACACTCTTGTGTGACCCCTTATATTTCCACCAATCATCATTGCAGCACCCACCTCGGATATTCCACGGCTATATCCTGTGATAATAGCAGCTAAAATTGCATAACGTGCCTCCTTTATGGTTGCTCTGATGGCCTGAAATTCTGTTGCACCAAGTGATACGATGGTATCTCTGATCGTTTTGTCAACTCCACTCAGGGCGGATATGGTTAATCCTGTCATGATGGGTGCTATTAATATAACCTGTCCGATAACCATACCTGCAGGTGTAAAGAAGAACCCGAGAAATCCAAGTGGTCCTGCTCTCGAAAGCAATAAGAAGACCAGAAGCCCAACAACTACTGTTGGAAGTGCAAAAAGCGTTTGGATGACATTTATCAACCATCGTTTTCCCCAAAATTCATGAAAATGTATAAAACTACCAGTTGGGATGAATATTAAAGATGTTATGAGTATAGAAGCTATCGAAATGCGTAAAGTTAGGAGCGCTATATCCATAACCTCCGGATCGAGTGTGACGATGAGTTCGATTGCTTGTATTAGGCCGTTTATAATCTCGTTCATTATAATCACTTCAATAAAAATGGTATGAACAACGTCTCAAACTGCGGATCATCCTCTTATTGTACTTTTTATCTATTGGCTCCCAGGATATACTATAAATTCTGTTATACATAAGGTTGCCACTTGCAGTAATACCAAAAATTCAATATTATACCTTTTGGTAGCTCTTCGAGTTTCCATTATTTTTTTTTGAAAAAAACTAGAAAATAGGAGGGAGAAATATCTCCCCCCATTAGTTTTTCTTTTTTTTATGGGCTATTTTTCCCTCCCAATACTAGATATGCTGCGGCTAGGAGTCCAAAGATTGCGAATGCCGCCTCAAATCCTGGTACACTTGGTGCTGGCGTAGGTGCTGTCACCGGTCTAGTTGTAGGTGCTGGCATAGGTGCAGGAGTAGGTGCTGCAGTCGTGATCCCTTCATACGTTGCTTGCATCGAACACTCCTCAGCTGTCGGGCAGCCGAACAACTCTTCACACGCCCCACCCGAGAGCGGATAAAACAGTGGGCTTCCGTAATTATCGATACCGTACTCAGCAATGATCTTCTGGGCCTCTTCAGAAATCAGGAAGTTAACGAAATTGTTCGCCATTGTAATGTTCGTGTAGGGGTGTGTTTCTGGATTTATTGCGATCACACTATAGACGTTGAGCAGGATATCGCCCTCTTCAACAATCGGCACGAGTGCTACATCGCCTTTAAAAGCGAGAAATGTGCCAATATCTGCTAGTGTGTACGCAGACTTTTCATTCGCCATAACCAGGGTTGGTCCCATGCCACTTCCAGCCTCCACATACCAATTTCCGGCATCTCTAATCTCTTCGTAGTCAAAGCCAGCACTTGTCCATACTGCCTTCTCCTTGGTATGTGTGCCCGAGTTATCACCTCGTGAAACGAACTGAATTTTGGGATCGTCCTTACCCTTTTCCATTATCGTTCTGACGGCATCTTCCGGCGCCATTCCTTTGACTCCTGCCGGATCGCTTTCAGGTCCTACGATAAGGAAGTAGTTATATGCAAAGCATCTGCGATTTATCCCGTTTCCTTCTGTCACGAACTGATCTTCCCTCACTCTGTCATGTATCGTTAATACGTCCACATCTCCACGTTGTCCGTACTCCAGTGCCTTGCCAGTCCCCGCATAAACCATTCGTAGGTCTGCATTGTATTGCTCTTCAAATATGGGCTTCAATTCATCGAGCAGCCCGGTATCATAGAGACTAGTAGTAGTTGCCAGCATCAACGTTTGCTTAGGTCCGGGTTCTTGTGCTCCTGCTGGTATGCAAGGCACTACTAGTGTAATTAGAAGTAGTGCAATCAAAACCCCTAATATCCTTAATTTTCTTTTTTCCATTTTTATCCTAGATATGAAAGTTTTTACCATTCGATAGGATATGTAATGTTGTGCCATTCGGTATAAAATAGTTTCGGTTTGGGTTCAGTAGGCGGAGAAGTAAAATCTGCATTAACTCCAAATGTCAAATTTTACCAATCAAGCCAATATTTGCAAATTCAACAATTGCCGCATAAAGTTATCAATCCAAATTACGATAAAATCCAGCGCATTTTAATAGGAGTTTAGAGCGCCCCAAGACCTTCTTCTAATCCCCTTGTTAGGGGACTTTAAGGGCCTGTGAAAAAAAGAAATGGGGGAACAAATAACAGCATTCGGAGCGCCCTAAATTGACCCACTTTCTTCAAAATTTTATAATTTATATATTCGATATCATACTCATATCGTTATGCTATAATGAACATAATGATATAAAAAGCTATCGGTATAAAAAAGTTTTGATTTACATCATCTTCGCAGAGTTATCTTGAACTCTTTCACACCTTCTGTGCCCTTCAAAGAAGAGATCATGCCGTTTATTATATTCGCAATCATCCCCCTGGTGAAATCCCCCAGAGGAATGCTTTCACCGTCACCTTCTAAGAATACGGGCAGCTGAGAAAATGAGTGACAATTCTCCAATACTCTCTCCTTCGCATCTATGAGCTCTGCCATTTTCCTGCAATCAAAGCCGCATTTCTTGCAATCTAGCCCTGGTAATTGTCTTTCGATTCTTTCTATCCCAATCTCATTTTTGATATATTGCAAAATTTCTTCCAAGTTATTGTCATATTTAAAAACGGTGGTAGGTCTCTCCTCAATTTCTCCTACAGCAATTTTTGGTATGTTCTCGTTTTTATACCCCTCTACCAAAATCAAATCTGGTTTTGAAATAGTCCGGATCGTTTTGAGGATTAGATCGAGCTGCATCCCCTCGTTCACCATAAATGCCGTTTCACCAGGTGAACTAGCGACCACAGTGCTTGCTCCTGCCTTTCTGTATTTCCCCGTGTCTTTTTTTTCGGCGTCAATCGAAAAACCCTCATGAGGAATGTGCTTTATTGTGGCAATGTCATATCCATCTTCAACCATTTTTTTCAACAGTTCTTCTATCAAGGTAGTTTTTCCTGATTTTGAATAGCCATAAACTCCCAGTATCATTCGATCACCTTACATCAACAATATCACTTCAACCTCGTCACCAGCCTCGATGAGATCGACATCGGCCGGTATATCAACATAGCCATCTGCATCTGCCATGCTCGTTATTGCTCCAGATTCCTTGAATACGGGATGAGCAAAATCACCCTCAAGCTTTACCGTTAGAAACTGGCTCCTGCCTAGGGATGAGACCACACGCCGTGAAATTCTAGCTTTTATTGTGGTCCCTACACTTGGGGGCAATCTTGCAATTTTTCTAACAGCTGGAAGCAGGAAGCGGTATCCATTGCTCAAACAAGCCGTGGGATATCCTGGTATGCCAAAAACTAGCGTCCCATCTATGATGCCACATAAAGTAGGTTTCCCTGGTTTTATCTGAACGCCGTGGAACAAGACTGTGCCAAGCTCTTCAATCACATCGTGAAGAACATCCCGTTCACCTACGGAACTCCCACCAGAGAGGGTTATAAGATCGTATTCAGATGCTTTTTTAATCGCAGCTCGAACATCTTCCTTTCTGTCTGGAACTATCTCAAATTTTATAGGAATGCCACCGTTTTCTTCTACGATTGATGATAGGGTATATGAGTTTATATCGTAAACTTGTCCATCCTTTAGCTCGCTGCCAAGATCTGCGATCTCATCTCCGGTTGGGATAATCGCAACCCTTGGCTTTTCATAAACACGTATTTTTTTAATTCCAAGTGCGGCCAACGCACCTACCTTGCTCGGATTTAATACGTCTCCATGCTTTAGGACGATGCTACCCGTAGCTATATCCTCTCCCTTTGGAGAGACGTTCTCTTTGGGGTGTACCGGCTTAAACATCTTCACTTCTGCTCCAACATGATCAGTGCTTTCAACCATCATTACTGCATCAGAGCCGGGCGGCATCTTGCACCCTGTTGAAATTTGAATACACTCCCCCATTTGCACGGTTTTATCGCTGACATCACCAGCATATATCTCATCAATTTTTCTCAAAATCTTCGGCTCAAAATTATTGGCACCATAGGTGTCCTCTGCCCTGACTGCATAGCCATCCATGGCAGCTCTATCGAATGGAGGAACGTCCATCTCTGCTATTATGTCCTCAGACAAAACTCTGCCAAGAGCTTTTTTGATAGAGACAAATTCAGTACTATCAATGGGATTCAAAGCCCCTTCCAAGATTTTCAATGCCTTTTCCAATGGAATCAGCGATTTAAATGGTCTCATTTGCTTGTCTCCCATATCATATGTCCTAGCTCTGGCAGTATCAACTTTTTCATGCCCAACTCGACAGCATCTACGGATCCTGGCATGCATATGACAATTTTACTTTTTATAACTCCAGCCAGAGCACGGCTCATCATTGCTGCACTTCCCATGTGTTCATAACTTAGAAACCTGAATATATCCCCGAAGCCGTCCAATTTTTTATCCAGCAGTACTGATATGGCTTCTATTGTAACGTCTTTTTTTGATATGCCTGTGCCACCATTGGTGAGTATCGCCTGCACATCAGAATCAATTAAATCTTTCACTGCTTTTTGAATGCTATCTAAGTCATCTTTTATGACCTGATATGCCACTATCTCATGTCCGCCCTCTGCAAGCAGATTTTTGATCAGCTTGCCGGAGTCGTCACTCTTCTCAGTTCTGGAATCGCTGAAAGTCAGAACTGCACATCGTACGCTCTTCACGTGACGTTTGTGCTCCTCATGTGATAGCATTAGATATCCTCCTTCTCCAAGACCGATCTTTTTATCTTACCTACTAACTCTATTAAAACGGGAAAAGTATTCTCGCGGATATCCCCTGCTACCACAACTAAAAGCACGTCATCCCCAACGCCCAACACTCCCTCATTTATGTGAACCTTGATGTCAACTATTCCAGGCTTTCCCATTGCCTCATCTATCATTTTTTCCAGTGCTTTTCTATTTGCTTTGACACTTAGTTTTGAAACATCTTTCCCATCTCTAGAGAAGCCTCGAACAATTCCATTGTGACATATTATCATTCCTGCTCTGTCTATTCTTGGGTTGGATCTTACATCTTTTATCAAATCATGAATAGTCGTCATATTCTCACCTCCAGAACGGCTCTCTCAGAAAGATCGCTTTTTTGAAAGTTTCTATCAACTCCTCATCTGATGCGTTGTTTCGAATCGGTCCTATTATGTCGACTAGGTTATTGTTCCTGAGAAGGCAAGGCTTCAGTTTTCCATCAGCCGTCACTCTTATTCTGGTACAATTACTACAAAAAGTGGTGTTATGCATAGGTTTAACGACCTCCACTTCACCAATACTGCCATCGATTTCAATGAAATATTTATGGCGACGATGCAACCCTCTTTCCTCTATTCGGATGGATCTTTCCTCTAGCTCGGCCACGATGGGACCAAGGTCATAGTGATATCTCTCATAGAACTCTCTGTCGAACATCTCAAGCTCGATTAGTTGCAGTATCACATTTTTTTCACCAGCAAAGCGAATCATCCCTTCGATCTCATCATCGTTGACTCCCTTCATGACGACCATATTTAATTTGACTGGTGTTAAACCGTTTGCGATTGCGGCGTTAAGTCCGGCAACTGCTTTTGATAAGTCGTCTCTGCCTGTTATGTTTTTATACGTCTCAGGCTCCGGCGTGTCAAAGCTTATATTGACTCTACGAAGGCCGGCACTCTTTAGATCTGCTGCGTACTGCTCCAGCAAGATTCCATTGGTAGTCATCGATATATCCTTCATATGATTGGATGCAAGCTGAATGATCTCGCAGATATCTCTCCTGAGCAGTGGTTCTCCACCTGTTATCTTCAATCTTTTAATACTAATTTTCTTTCCGATTTCAACGATTCTCTCAATCTCAGATGGTGTCATCTCAGTTTTGGAAGGATTCTGCCCCTCTTTATGACAGTAAAAGCAGTTTAGGTTACATCTCTGGGTAACTGATATTCGAATACCATTGATCTCTCTTCCAAATGCATCATGCATGCGGATATGCTATGGTAAGTATAATGGTTAAACTTTTCTGTTTATCGTCAGTTTTATGCCGTAGCTTCTAAAATTTTCAATCATACAAAAGCAACTTATATCATCTCCAAATTAACTAACTAACGACCAGCGATCACAAACATGCATTTTTATCATTAATTATACTTTTGTGTTGTTGAAGTTAGATTTGATTTTTTTTGCATTGCTAATCAATGATAACTCTAAAAAGAAGTTTTGAAAAAAAATTAATCTCAGAAAATGCGAAAAAATACGAACCTTTTGAACATTTAGTTCTTATTAACTTTTTCATAAAAAAGCAAAGAATATAAGCCATTATCAACTTTTATCTGAATAAAGAAACGAATTCCATCAAATTTAGGTAAATGACCTAGTATTAATCAGGAGTAGCCCTTCTTGTCTCTGAATCTTAATGTGGGACCCTCCGTATAAGTTGAGTATTGATGGACAGGTTTGGTAATAATACCCCCCTTCTTTATTGGAGCAATCAATGTACTGAAGAGGAAAGAGTATTGATGGACCAGCTTTATAGTAATAACTGCCATTTTTTTCCTCCGGTCCGTAAACGTTCTCGTATTCGTCCATAAATACAATATTGGTATACTCATATTTTAGATACTCTCCCAAATGGGCTGATCCTATGTCCACTGTCAACCTACCTATTGTTGTGCTTAGCCAAATTCTAAACATGAGCGAATAACCGACAAAATCCCCATTTTCGATGATCACAGGACCAGCGGCCGATATGCGATAGGAGCAATCTTCACCTAATGTGGGGGGAAGCAAAAACTCTACCATATCGGACTGATTTTGTGCTCTGTTTATAGCCTGAACGAATTCTAGCATAAGCTCCGGAGCCTCCGTATAATATGTTTCAAAAAGCCGGTCAATAGAATCTATCTCTGCTTGACCCCAGAATTCGAGTTCAGGAACATCAGATATGCCAATTAAGATGTTGGTTTTGGTATCGATATCGTATTTTTCAATTATTTGCTTTATTGAAAGCACAGCCAAAAAATCAAGGATAGGTGGTGCTTCAGCTTGCTGCAAATACATCTCCTTTCCTAGATTTTCACTGGGAATGGTATCGAAAATACAAAGAACCTTGTGATCAGAATTAAGCAGTGACTCCTCTAAATGTCTCCAATAGATAAAGGCATTGGGCACATCTTCAAATGGTTCGATGTATTGTCTAGGAGTGTATACCAACTCGCCGTCAGGTGCTTCGACAAGAAATCTCGGAAGGTCTTCAAGGAAAACTACTAGAACGTCTTGGGTGCTAACTTCCTCAACAATGCTCATGGTAGCACGTACTAAGGATTCCATAATTTGTCTGCCAATCCTATTCCTCTCCACCGAAGATGTTTCATTTTCCCATTGTAAAAGTAATTCTTTTGCCTGACTTAGGTTTTTATCTAAATCTCGTGTAGAATGCCCTTCTATGGTATCTTGTGCTTCAGTAATCATCTTTTCGATGACACATTTATTGTATCCAAGTGTTAGGTCTAATCGGTCGTAACCGTACCCCTCGAAGGCATAGTAGGGCGGTTCAACAAAAACATCGGCCATATTTGTTAAGTTAAGTTCTTTTAGGTCCGAATATGTTATGAAACCATCATCATCTTGGTCCAGCAGGCCAGATGAAGCGACATCCACCCACCCCCCGTCAACGTATGCTTGCGCCCAAGCATGATTGATTTGCTTGGACCAAACCAATCTTGCTGGTATCCCTACTGATCTGCAAAGCGTAACAATTAACTTAGACTTCTCAACACATTCTCCCTCTCTATTTTCGAGTGTATTCTTAAGAGTCGGACGTTGAGTTGGGGTGTATTTTATAGCATTTTTTTGCCATTCCTGTATTGCTTTCACAGCCTGCGTGTCATTACTGGCTGCTGTTGTAATTCCATTGGCCAGGGGTATTATCTCCTTTTCCAAGTATTCAACATCCACATAGTGAGCGAAATCACTTCGCTGAGCGTCTTCGATGCCTAACCATAAAATAGCATATAGAAGTGGCTCTCCAGAAAGCTTGCTCATTCTAGGGTTTGATTTGTATATATCTAATGTCATCCTGATATAATCTCTATTCTCTACGAATGCAGATGGCTTATAAATCCGATTCAATGCCCAGTCAAGCTCCGGTAACTTCTTAAGTTCAAGTGTAAGTTCATCCGATATTGTTGGAATTGGCGTTGTCGCAGAGGTTGGAATAGATGTTATAGTTGATTTTTTGGTTGGAGTAGGGGTGGGAGTGGACATATGAACAGGGTCCGATTCTAATTTTACACATCCTAAAAATGATACAAACAACAAGTTTAGCACTAAAATAATAGTAATCGCTTTATTTGTTAACCTATCTCTGCTACCAATCATCTATCATTTTCCCTCTATTTTGTTTTATCACATTTACTTTAATCAAAATACACCCTCTGAAAAGTAGGATTAGATTGATTCTATTGCCCCACTCGCCAATATAAACTTATTTTTCTTGTCTTACTTTATATTCACTTCTATAGATTTTGATTTTAAACACTCAAATGATAATGATCAATATTCAAATGCCAATTTCCATAAATATTTTATCTAAAAATAATGCTATGTTCTTAATCTTTCTTTTCCCTAAGTTCGTAAAGATATCTTGAAGCCTTTTTCGAAAAGTGATCTTATCTTTAGAACTACGTAATTTTAATTTTTATCCTTTTTTCGTAATATTTTTTCTAGTTGAGAATTGGAGTAATTATATTGTAGGCTATTCAAAGCAAAATTGACTGAAAAGATAAAATACTTTCAAGATAAATCCTAAACTATGCAGAAAGAAATTCTTTCTACTTTAATTGTAATTTTAATTATTGTCTCTACATTAGGGTGCATTGAAGGACTTGGAATTGATGTCGAAGTACCCACAGAAGTTACCATGCTAGATACTATGGAGATAAAAGTGACACTGAAAAATGAA
>JAAEEL010000048.1 GCA_013415795.1 Methanocellales archaeon
CCTTTTTGGTCAAGCCTCTCACTCGCAAAAAGGTCGTTTGACCAGACTTGGCTACCCCCGCATGCGGGGGACGAGATTTGAACTCGCGAACTCCTACGAGACAGGGTCCTAAACCCTGCGCCTTTGATCCAACAAAGAGAGAGACTTTCTCCCTTGACCTTTTTCCATTCCCTTTAACGCTTATGATCGAGGTGGAAAAGGGTTGTTTGACCAGACTTGGCGACCCCCGCTTTTTGAAAGGAGAAACTTCGCATTTCTCCCTTGACCTTTTTCTAAAAGGTTTTTATGAACACAGCGATATTTAAAATACCGCAGACAAATCAAATCAAATTAAATTAAATTAAATTAGTTATCAATATCAATGCTAAAAACTTAGTGGTCTAACATATGTATGTATAGGAAACCATATTTTAAGTTTAGGCACAAATTAGATGGCACATTGCGTTAATTTTCTCAGGGGTAACATGTTCGTTGGGATGGATCACGGCACAACTGCGATACGATTTGGAACAGATGACGGACGTGTTTTTGAGCTTTCGCTAGAGGATGCCAAAAACATGCCTGATACCATGCTTTTGAGGACCTTCCTGGGTGGTCTGGGTATCAAAGCAAACGATATAGAGTTGTTTGCGATTGGCTACTCAATGGGTGACGGCATCTCTGATATCGTCGATATGAGGCAAGTGATTAACAGAGGCGTTTTGAGGAACGGGGGGGCCGGAATCCACATCGGGGGTGGAACCCATGTCTTTGATGTTATCAAGGAATCAGGCATACCTGCAATTGTGATACCGGGCATACATGATAGGAGCGATATCGATAAAAGAATGAAGATGTTTTCCCACGGAGCAAGCCCAGAAAAAGTCGGCATTACATATCACGCCCATTTGCATGGTTATAATACCTTCATCTTATCAGATATAAGCTCAAATACCGTTACCGTGGGGGTAGTGGATGGAAGGATTGTTGGTGCCTTGGATGCATGTATTTTCGCGCCCGGAATGCTCCATGGTCCGCTTGATCTAGAGGCAATTCGAGATATCGATGCAGGAAAGATAAGCGCAAATAAGGCTTTCTCCCACGGCGGCATATTGAAACACACAAACTTTAGGTGCATGGAGGAGTTATTGAATGCAGAGAATGAAAGCGCTGGTTTAGCAATAGACAGAATTTCATTATTTGCAGCGATGGAGATAGCTGGCATGCAGGTACTTGTTAACGAACATTCGTCTTGTGAAGCCATCTTTCTGAGCGGTGAGATGAAAAATGTGAAAAAGATTGTTGAACGCCTTCTTGATACTAAAACAATTCATTTAGATAAGTGGAGCGCTGCAATTGGTTGTGCCGAAATAGCCAGAGATGTTTATGGAGGTAAAAAAGATGTCCTGGGGATAAAGGTTTATTGAAGTCCAACAAATAAATTTAAATAAACGCATACAAAAATTGATATGTATTTTCATTGATATGTACTATAATTGAGGATTTATGAAAGAAATAAGAATACACGGAAGGGGCGGACAAGGAGTCGTTACGAGTGCTGAATTGATCACCTTGGCAGCTTTTGATGACGGAAAATTTAGTCATGCGTTCCCATTCTTTGGATTTGAGCGGAGGGGTGCACCGATAGTTTCTTTTGTAAGAATAGATGAATGTCCCATACGACTGAGAAGCCATATCTACAATCCAGATTATGTGATAGTCCAAGATCCTACGCTGCTCGATGTGGTGGATGTTACATCGGGTTTGAGACCAGACGGCATGGTAATAGCCAATACCGAGAAAGAGCCAGAAAAGTTAGGATTGGAAGGCAAAATCAGGATAAGGACTATTAATGCAACTAAGATCGCAATGGATGTCTTGGGACGTCCGATCATGAACACTGCTTTAATTGGAGCTTTTGCAGGAGCAACCGGAGAGGTGTCTGTTGATTCTATCAAAAACGCAGTTAAAAGTCGTTTTCCGGGTGATATGGGAGAGAAGAACGCAGAGGCAGTACAAAAAGCCTATGATATGATGAGAGGGTAAGATGAAACTGAGTATTGGTTCCGTGACAAAGCCTGGAAGTACACGGATTAACAAAACTGGTTCATGGCGAACGTTCAAGCCTATCATCGACATAGAAGCGTGTATAGGTTGTGGAACGTGCAGTATGTTATGCCCAGAAGGATCGGCATACAAAGACAACGTGTCAGGCAAGTATGCCATAGACTATGACTATTGTAAGGGATGTGGAATCTGTGCGCAAGAATGCCCTGTAAAAGCCATAGAAATGGTCATGGAGGAGAAGTGATCTTCATGGAGATTATGGAAGGTTCGCGTGCTGTGGCAGAAGCAGTCAAAGCCTGCAGACCAAATGTCATAGCAGCATATCCAATCACACCCCAAACGCACATCGTCGAAGAGATATCACGGATGGTGGCAGACGGGGAACTCGTTAGTGAGTACGTCAGGGTTGAGTCAGAGCATTCCGCAATGTCGGTTTGTGTTGGTGCTAGCGCAACTGGCGCAAGGACATATACCGCCACCACATCCCAAGGAATGGCTCTGATGCACGAAGTATTATTCAATGCAGCTGGACTGAGACTGCCAATAGTAATGACTGCTGCTAATCGGTCTTTGTCTGCACCGATCAATATCTGGAATGATCATCAAGACATGATATCTGAAAGAGATAGTGGATGGATCCAACTTTATTCAGAGGACGCCCAAGAAGCAAGTGATATGATAATACAAGCGTATAAGATTGCTGAAGACCATGACATTCTCTTGCCTGTAATGATAGGAATGGATGGCTTTATTCTGACACATGTACATGAACCTGTTGAGCTATGCTCTCAAGAAAAAGTTGACGATTTCTTGCCTTTGTATGATCCTATCCAGTACTTAACCACAGAAAATCCCTTGTCATTTGGTACAATTGTTTATCCGAACACATACACTGAATTTCGATACATGATTCATGAAGCCATGAAGAAGGCCGAGAGAAAAATTGTGGATGTTGCAAGCGAGTTTCAAGACAAATTCGGGCGCTACTATGGTGGATTGATCGATACCTATGAGGCAGATGATGCAGATTTGCTCATACTAGCAATGGGTTCCGTCATAGGAACGGCAAAGGATGCAGTCGATGAGTTACGTTCAGAAGGAAAAAAAGTGGGGATCGTAAAAGTTCGATGTTATAGGCCATTTCCAGCAGAAGCGATAGTAGAATCGACAAAGGATGCTAAGGCAATCGCAGTGCTGGACAAAAACATCTCGTTAGGATACGAAGGTGCCCTATATACGGATGTCAAATCTGCACTCTACGGGAAAAATGGCCCTCTTGCAATGGGATTCGTCCTTGGACTGGGTGGAAGGGACATCAATAAGAAGACTATCAAGAACATCGTAGCTAAGGCAGATAAAGCGATCAAATCAGGCATATTTGAGGCTGAAACAGAATTCGTTGACCTAGATCTGGAGGTGCTATAGAATGCAAGAGGAGTTGTTTGCACCTGGCCATAGAGGATGTGCTGGGTGTGGAGCAGCCATAGCTGCACGATTGATTCTCAAAGGTTCAGGAAAAGACGTCATAGTCGTATCGCCAACAGGCTGTTTGGAGGTCATTTCATCACCTTATCCGGAGTCTGCATGGGAGGTCCCGTGGATACACTCGCTATTTGAAAATGCGGCAGCTGTAGCATCTGGAGTTGAAGTTGCGCTCAAATCTCTTGGGCGAAAGGATGAGGCCAAAATTATTGTAATAGGAGGGGATGGTGCCACCATTGATATCGGAATTGGGCCACTATCTGGAATGCTCGAAAGAGGGCATGATGTGACATACGTATGTTATGATAACGAAGCATACATGAACACAGGTATCCAGCGTAGTAGTTCGACACCATATGGTGCATCTACCACGACAAGCCCTGCTGGAAAGGTCTCGTTAGGTGAGAACAGACCAAAGAAAAATTTACCTGCAATAGCTGCTGCTCACGGTATACCATACGTTGGAACCGCCTCTATCGCCTATCCAAAAGATGTAATCAGAAAGGTAAAAAAAGCGATTTCCATAGAAGGCCCCAAATATTTGCAGATACATGCACCATGTTGTACTGGGTGGGGATTTGATGGCAGTAAGACGATAGAAATTGGCAGACTTGCAGTAGAAACAGCACTATTTCCAATATATGAGATTACAGATGGCAAAGTCACTTCTGTCAAGAAGATCAAGCGAAAACCTGTTGAGGATTACCTGAAGGTACAGCGCCGATTCAGACATTTGCTTAAAAGCGATAGGGGGGAGGAAGCGATAAAAAATATCCAGGACATCGCAGACGCGAATGCAGAGAAATTTGGGTTGGACCTATGACATATGTTGGAAGGATCGTCGCAATAGGTCACTCTGAAAGTCTACCCTTTGCAGCATATCGAGTGTCATCTCGCTCATTTCCGGATCGTATAGCCGTTACAAAATTTGACTCCGTGAGAGTAACCCCCAAGGACCCAAAAGACCTGTCCAAGAACCCCTATATCTCATATAATTGCATCAAAGTAATTGGAGACACAGCGATCGTCACAAATGGATCCCATACAGAACCCCTAGCAGAAAAGATAGAATTTGGATATCCTCCCAGAGATGCTATGGCGCTAACTCTTTTAGCGATGGACTACGAGAAAGACCAATACAAAACGCCAAGAATTGCAGGCGTTATCGACAAAAACGGAAAAGGGTGCTTGGGAATTGTACAAGTAGAGGGTATAAAAGTCAAGGAATTTAAGCTTGAAGATGAGGCTTTCTTCATCTCAACCTACGAAAAGACCGACTTTGAGAGATTGTATGTAAGGGGATCAACTGCCACTGAGATTGCCAAGTGTATGTACGAACTGGAATTCGAGAATCCGGTATGTGCAGCCGCTACACTGTGGGATGGGGAGTTTAAGACAAGCGTATATAATGGTCATCAATAAATAAACAGCTGAAAAATGACAAACTTTATTAAATAAACCAAACAAGTTCAAATCATGCAAGACATGGTTTTAATCGTATCTTACTTTTCATTTCTACTTGGTTTTGGTGTTTTAGTTGCAAACCTGATGAAAAAGGTGAAAATTCCTGACACGGTCTTTCTTCTCTTGGTCGGATTGATTTGTGGCCCCACCATATGGAAGAATCCTGCTGTTGCGCAATATCTTCAGTTTACAATTGTTGACGTGGATGCCATGTCAGTCGTGCCTGAATTTCTCAGAACGCTTGCCTTGGTTCTGATAGTCTTTACAGGCGCCTTCAACATGAGTTTCAGCGAACTCAAAAGAGTTTCGAGTATATCCATAAAGCTGGCATTTCTGGTGGTCATACTGAACACCATAGTTCTCGGAGCCATCGCAAAGTTAATATTCGGCTTCGGAATGGTTCCTTCACTCCTAATAGGCGCGACGATAAGCGGAACCGATGCCAGCGTCGTCTTCACCTTTGAGCATTTGCTGAAAAAACAGGCCGACATCCTCACAATTTTAAAGATGGAATCGATAATTAACAGTCCTTTGGCAGTGCTCATACCCTTCCTTTTCTTGAATTTCTTAGAAGCTGCACCCAGTGAAGTATTAGTGCCTACCGTCTACATCTCACAATTCTGGCTTATGATCGCTGCTGGCGTTGGTGGTGGAATCGTTATAGGTTTTGCTGTGACCAGCATTCTGGACAGGATGTTGAAAGAGTATACCCCTCTCCTCCTATTCGCTCTTGCACTTTTGACCTATGGACTGGTGGAAGCAGTTGGAGGTTCTGGAATGCTCGCCGCAGCGGTTTCTGGATGCATAATAGGGAATACGGCATTCGCTCACAGGAAGGCTACAGAGAGATTTCACAGTGAGATTTCCGATATGCTGAGAATTTCCATTTATACCCTTCTTGGTGCACAGGTATTTCTGGACTTGAACCCGCTGCTGATACTTGCAGAGATCCTCTTCGTGTTCTTCGTATTTGCCGTTCGCCCCATACTTATTACATTCCTGGCTAGAGACGTAGAAGCAGATTATGAAAGTATGACGCTCCTAAAATGGGTTGCACCCAGAGGCATTTCAGCCGCGGCTATGGCACCCATCGTGGCTATAGCCTTGGGAAACCAACAGATAATGAACATCGTGTTCATGGTGATTCTCTTCTCCGTGCTATTCAGCACCGTCACAGCAAATCTTGTGAGCACAGGAAAGATCTTGATAATTAGAGATAAGACAATGAAGGCCCGTGAGATGCTGAGAGAGCGGATTTAAAAGAAATATCAGAAGAGGGGGTCGAGGATGAAATTCAAAGACAAATTGAGCAATGCATCGAAAAAGAATGGCAGCCTGCTCTGCATAGGACTTGACCCTGACCTAAAGAAAATTCCTTCGTTTTTAAGGGACGCCAATGACCCAATCTTCGAGTTCAATAAGCGGATCATCGACTCAACCAAGGATTTGGTTATCGCCTATAAACCGAATCTTGCATTTTACGAGGCACTGGGCCTGCATGGCTTAAAATCCCTGGCAAAGACCATAAGGTACATTCCCGATGACATCCCAATCATCGCTGATGCCAAGAGAGGGGATGTTGAACATTCGGCAAATGCCTATGCCAAGGCTATCTTCGATACGTTTAACTTTGATGCGATAACGGTGAATCCTTACATGGGAAGTGATTCTGTCAAGCCTTTTCTGGACTATGCAGAAAAGGGAGTATTCATCCTGTGCAGAACGTCCAATCCGGGTTCAAAAAATTTCCAAGACCTTTGCTGTGATTCCAAAAAATTTCTGTACGAGATCGTGGCTGAACATGCGATGGGTTGGAATGTAAACAAAAACTGCGGATTGGTGGTCGGAGCCACCTATCCAGAGGAGCTGAAAAAGATCAGAGATATGGTGGGAGAAGATATGCCCATATTGATACCTGGGGTGGGTGCACAGGCAGGTGATCTTGAAAAGGCCGTAAAGTTTGGCACCAACTCATCGGGAGATATGGGAATTATCAGCGCATCCAGAGTCATCCTCTATGCTGGCAATGAAAAGGATTTTGACACAAAGGCCAGGATGGTTGCCAAGTACATAAGAGATGATATCAACCAGTTTCGATGATTTTTTTGTTTCTGATGATTCCAATTCTTACGTTATTAATTATCTACTACTTTTTCTAAACCATTTATTTCCAATAAAAAATAGGAGGATTCCAGCGATGAGAGTGCCAACTATGGTGTAAACCATTGGTATGCGATTAATACGACCCCATAAATCTCTAATCATATCCTGAATCGGACCCCTTGATATGTCCACTGTGGGTTGTATCACCTTGAATTCAAGGGGATTGGCTGTGGTTTGTAAGTTTGGACGGAACAAAAACTGGCTCACAAAATTTTTTTGATACCAAGTAACATGTTCCCTGTTCTCAAGTGTAAAATAGACAGCCCAGTTACCTACTCTTTTGTCTTCTGATAGGCGGTTGTAGTAATCAAAAGGAATATACAAAGTATGTTTATCTTCTGGAGGGATGTAAAAACTAATCGGTTCCCCATAAATAACATTGTCACTCTGTACCTCTTTTCCATTATGTGTAACCCTCAAAGTATATTCAAAAGAGCTAAAACAAACCCAATCTTCTGTGGGATTTGTAAAAGTTATCTGAAGCATCAAATTCTTTGAGGCACCAATTGACTCTTCTGCGGACTCCCCATATAATTCTATCGTAGTCCCAATTTCATCTGCGGCAGAGGCTAACTGTGCTAATGATAGCGCAAATATTACGATTATGGAAATGGCGAGAACATATTTCCGCATTCTTTTAATCTATTTGATTTTTATTTTAGATATTTATAATCTTATCTAAACTAAACTAAAAGCGAAACTCCTGAATTATTAAATAAACATGAAATTTGATGGGCTTATCTGTCTTTGCACACCTTCTGCAACATCATCGGTGCAACACCCAAAGATTCAGAACCTTCATAAGAAATCACGGCACGTATCGCATCTATGTCTGCCTCTACCTCAATGGGCTTACCGCAAACACCTATCACTTCCTCAGGATCTTTCAATAGATGGCCAGTAGTGATGCAGACAACGCGCTCGTCAGGCTGAATAACACCTTTCTCCACCAATTTTTTGAGACCTGCGATCGATGCGGCGCTGGCTGGCTCCACTCCAATGCCCTCCAATCGGGCTAAACTTTTTTGTGCCTCGATGATCTCTTCGTCTGATACCTTTTCAGCTGTACCCTTGGAATCGTATATTGCACGAAGCGCTTTCGGCGCGTTCACCGGATCCCCAATTCTTATTGCAGATGCTACGGTCTCTGGATTTTTCTCGGGTACGATTTTAGTATCACCTCTCTTAAAAGCATTAAATATCGGGCATGCTCCCTCTGATTGGATGCCTGTCATCCTGGGAATTTCATCGATGATATCAAATCCTTTGAACTCGGAGAAGCCCTTGTAGATGGCAGAAATGTTACCAGCGTTACCAACCGGAAGAACGACCCTATCAGGCGATTTCCAGCCCAGTTGATCTATGATTTCAAAGCCGATTGTCTTCTGTCCTTCCAACCGGAAAGGATTGATTGAGTTAAGCAGATAAAAGTCCCTTTGTTCACATAACTCTCGCACCAATCTAAACGCATCGTCGAAGTTGCCCCTGATGGTAATCACTTTAGCGCCATGCATCAATGCTTGGGCCACTTTACCCATCGCCACCTTACCCTCTGGCAGCAGTACAACGGCAGAAATGCCGGCTTTGGCAGCATAGATCGCCAGGGATGCTGAGGTATTGCCAGTGGATGCGCATGCAACGGTCTTCATACCCAGCTCGAGTGCTTTTGACACGCCAACGGTCATCCCCCTGTCCTTGAACGATCCGGTAGGATTTAGCCCCTCATGCTTGACGTATAATTCATGAATGCCAATTTGTTTCGCAAGCCTGCCGCACTTGTAGAGTGGAGTCCCTCCCTCTTTTATGGATATTGGCTCCCTCTTAACAGGTAGAAGCGAGGCATATTTCCATACGGATGGCGGTTGATTTAGTTTTTGAAAACTAAGGTCGATTTTTGAATAATCGTATATGACGTCCAGAAGCCCACCACATCTTTGGCATGTGTAGATTATCTCTGTGTCCGAATATTCAGCTTTACATTCGATACATTCTAAGAACATCTTGAAGTTCACCTGAGTTGTTTTTTAATCATTTTTAGACCTTTATTTAGGGATTGATCCAGCTTTTCTACGTCGGGACCACCACCCTGTGCAAGTTGAGAAGTTCCTCCACCGCTGCCGCCTATCTCCTTACACATCTCTTTTACTATAGAATTAGCATAGATGCCTAGCCCTATCGCATCATTGCCTGAAGCATCACAGATATATGCCCTATTTGAATCAGAAGTTCCAAGAATTACAACGGTATCTGGATTTTTTTCTATCAAATGCGATGCCACCTTCCTTAGTTCCTCAGGATCAGCACCTTGTAGATTTTCCGAAATGACGCGAATTCGGGGATTGTCGCTAACCCACTTTGGATTATTGAATAAATTCTTCTCTCTGGATTTTGCCAATTCCTCTTTCAATCTGGCTATCTCTTTTTTGAACTCTTTCCATTCCTTGAAAAACTTATTGGCGGTCTTTGAGATATCATCTGTCGAAACCCCCCAAAGATCTGACAGCTCCCTTAGAATTGATGCTTGTCTCTGTATTTCTTCCATCGCACGTTTTCCAGAAACATACTCCAATCGAACAACGCCATCCTGTATTCTCTCAGAGTTTGTAATAATTATCGGTCCAACCTGAGATGTACTTTTCACATAGGTCCCTCCACAGGCTTCTACATCATATTTGCCGATGGCAACGATTCTCAATATCTTTCCGGGAACTGCACCCCCCTGATAGATCCTCATACCATACTTGCTTTCGGCTTCGTTCCTTGGCATTTCTTTGATTAGAATCGGAACATCTTCCATCACAACATCATTGGCTACTTGCTCTATTTCCTGGATTTGTTCAAAGCTCAATGATTTGTAGTGAGTGATATCCAATCTGGCTTTTTCCAAAGTTTTTTCCGCACCTGCCTGCCATATGTGATCTCCTAGAACCTTCCTAGCAGCGTAATTAATTATGTGAGTGGCAGTATGATGCTCTGACAGGATTTTTCGTCTCTCCCCATCTATTATGCCATGAACCTGATCTTTTTTTATGGGTTTTTCTACAACATGTATTACAACGCCATTGTCTTTGATTACATCAAGAACTCTTACGCCGTCGATTGTTCCCATGTCATGGGCCTGTCCGCCACTTGTTGGATAGAAAAGCGTTTGATCGAGCACTATCTTGGTAGGAGTAATTCTATGCAAGACCTTTGCCCCAAATTCTTTCGAATCTGGCTCTTTACGGAAAAGCAACTTTGTCTTTGGTATTCTTTCGATGTCATGGCCAGATATTTCCCTTTTTTGTTCGGATTTTTCATGCAACATCTGGACCCTAAAATAAAAATCATCTGGTATTACAATAGAAGGATCAAACTCCTTCAATATATTGGGGGTTATCCCCTGGGAATCATATAACTTAACCAATTTATCTATATCTAATTTCTCCTTTCTTTGGACCATCCTTTTTACTAGCTCCCTGCCTTTCCTAATGGTCTCATTATATCGCTTTTTCTCGATTTCCAGTATATCAAATAGGCTTCCATAGTCTCTGAGTTCCGTAAACCAATCCCCAAACTCCGTGATATGAATTTTGAACAACTGCTCCAGTTCCACATCAAGTTCATACTCCTCAATTAGAGACCAACATCGCCTTAGGAGGTTTCTGAGATTGTACCCTCCACCTACATTGCTTGGCAGTGCGCCATCATGTATTGCAACCAAAAGCGTTCTTGTATGATCTGCCAAAGCGTATAATGCCCTTACTTTATATACCTCGGCCTTGAGTGTGAAAGGCTCAACCCCCACCTGTTTAGCTACAGCATTCCACGTAGTGCTTACATCATCTATCTCTTCCACGTTCAGCAGGCCCGCATATCTAGCGAATTTATTCCACAACACTTTATCAGGAACTATTTCCGTTTTTTGGTACAGGTGTCTCATAACCTTGGGAAATACCGTATCATAGGACATTGGCGTTCCCTGGGTAAACCATGACCATCTCTCCAGTCCAGCCCCCATATCGATGACTTTTGTTGATAGTTCCTTGTAATCGCCATCTGGCGAAAATTGATATTGGATGTAAACTTGATTACCCAACTCAAGACCACGTGAAAAGAATTCCACGCATGGACCAAAATTCCCTCCACCTGCCCAGACCTCCTCTTGGAAAAAAAGTTCTTCGGAAGGAATTCCAAGCCCTTTTGTCAAAAACTCGTGTATCTGGGTTATACCTTCCTCTTTAAAATAGATGAATTTCTTCGGCGTGTTAAACACGTGCTGTCCGACCATTATAAAGCCAGTGTAATGTCTACCTGTTATTCCAACGCTGTCGGTGTCAGGAAATCTGAGGCAAAATTGAGGCTCAAGAACGGCATCATCTGGCGGTGGTACTTCTCCAGAGACCACGTATGGCTGAAAGTCGTTGATGCCGGCGGTCACGAAATAGAGTTTATCATACCATCTGCATACAACCGGATACCTGTCCAAAGGAGTGTATTTCCATTTCTTAAAAAAATCTACATATATATCCCAGGCTTCTTTATATCCGATTTTTTTAGCGACATTCTGATTGATAAATCTATAGCCTCCACTACAAGCGGGTTCATCGCAGAAGTCTCTTTGATGTACACTCCAGAAACCGCTACCGCACCTCTTACACACGCTCCTGGAAAAACCCAATGAGCATAAAGCTTCAACTGGATAAAACTTCTTATAATTATTGAAGAAGTGGGGCTTCATTTTCTTTTTTATGTCTTTGTCGTTCATACCTATCGCTCAAAACTAAGGACAATATGCACCCATAGTCAAAAAAGTATTTGTCCCAAGAGTGGATAACACTAAATGATGAAAAAGGTAATCATTGTCGGCGCGGGTCCTGCTGGATTGTTCGCAGCTCTAGAGCTGATGGACAAAGTAGAAGTTCTTGTCATAGATAAAGGCAAGAACGTGGATGAACGTTTCAATGATATCCAAGGAGTGGGTGGCGCAGGAGGTATATCAGACGGTAAGCTGAACCTTCATCCAAAAATAGGGGGAGATCTGACAGAATTTATTAGCGATAAAGAAGCCTATGATATGATAGATCGAGTAGACGAGATTTTCGTAAAACATGGCGCTCCCGAGGAAGAAAAACTATCTGCTGATGAATTACTTCGACGTGCAGCAGCCTCTGGAATTGAATTCCTCCCCATCAAGCAAAGACACATAGGATCAGACAGATTACCTGCATTGGTCAACTCTATCAAAAGAGAACTGGAGGGTGCTGGGGTAAAATTTAGTTTGCAAAATAATGTCGAAGACGTCCTCATCTCAGAGAATGTAGTAAAAGGTGTCGTGACTGAAAAAGAAAAAATCATATCTGATTATGTCATCTTGGCACCAGGCAGGGCAGGTTCAACTTGGCTTAGCCTTGTGATGAAAAAGCACGGGATTCCCCTCAAAAATATGCCTATAGATATAGGCGTGCGTGTAGAAGTGCCATCCAGCATTTATGAAGACGTGGTAAATATCAACTGGGATCCAAAATTTAGAATGAGGGTGCCTACACATGACGACTTTGTAAGGACTTTCTGCACTTCACCATATGGTTTTGTGGTAAAAGATACCTATGGGAAGTCAGTTGGCGTTAATGGGCACTCTATGAGACACAAAAGATCAAATAACACTAACTTTGCCTTTCTTGTAAAGATTGACCTTACAGGGCCTGTAGAGGATACAACTGCATACGGATATTCAATAGCAAAGCTAGCGACGACTATAGGGGGGGGTAATCCCATCATTCAGAGGCTTGGAGACCTAAGAAGGGGGAGAAGATCGACATGGAACAGGATTAAAAGAAGCTACGTTGCGCCAACGCTGACAGAAGTCACACCAGGAGATATCTCCATGGCTTTACCTTACAGGATATTAATGGATATTATAGAGGGAATTGACATGCTCGATCATGTGATACCGGGTGTATCATCCGATTCCACATTACTCTATGCGCCAGAGATCAAGTTTTCTGCCATGCGCATAATCACAAAAGAGGGTTTTGAGACTTCTATCAAAGGATTATATGCGGTAGGTGATGGAGCGGGTGTTAGCAGAGGCATTGTTAGTGCCGCAGCTACTGGATTGATAGCAGCCGAGCACTTAATTGCAAAGCTTTAACCGAACAGGGCACTGAGACCTTCCATCCCAGACTCTTCTTCCTCTTCCTTTTTCTTTTCTTCTTTCTTTCCCTCTGTCGCTGGTTCGGCTTCTTCGGATGTTATAGCGGCCGGAGCTTGAACCGGCATGAAAGCCGCCTGAGATATAGCCTCTTCTATATTAACCCCCTCTAGAGCAGCTATAAGTGCTTTTACTCGCGAGGGATCGGCATCTATTCCAGCTGCTTTTAGTACAGCATTCACGTCTTTTTCCGTGATCTCTTTTCCAGAATTATGCAACAATAGGGCAGCATATACATATTCCATATCAAACACCTTTCTTTTTTATCAACTTAGATATTGAAGTCACTTGTGCGTACGCTCTATAAATAATACTTTCCATTATATCTGGCTCAAAGATCGCCGCTTCTATAGCAAGATTTCTCGAACCAGTACATGCTTTAGATAACAACACATGAATAGTATCTTTGCTTGGATATTCTATGTTGATTGCCAGGTTAAAAGCATTTTGTGCTGCTGATGTAAAGTCTGAAAAGTATTTAAGCTCATCGATGGCAAGCGATTCGTAGATAATGCCGTCTCCATAGGCGGCACGCAGATCCAACCCAACTTCCATCGGATATATATCCAATCGTCTGAGCATTTCCGCTAATTTGGATGATACGGCCTCACCTTTTTTAGCCACGATTTTTTTCTCCCTGATTATCACTTTTCCGCCCTCAATAGCGGCAGATATGCCAGCGCTTTGAAGCTCGCCTACGATTGGACCTGGTTTAAAAGATGTGGGCCCTTTCTCGATTATGACATCTTTGGAAAGGATATC
>JAAEEL010000049.1 GCA_013415795.1 Methanocellales archaeon
CACTAGAGCAGCTATGGCAAAAATGTATCCATGACCCACATAAATTCCATCACGTATCCCTAGTAATGAAATGCTATTAGATAAAAACAAAATTCCAGCAATAATCATAAGTCCACCTTCGATACTCCTGAAAACAACGTACCAAATAGATAATTTTTCGTTGTATGGTTTAAAGAGTGGAAACATTATAACTGCAATAGTAATAACTGCAACGCCACTAAGTGCTTCAGAAATCATTACTATTATCTTTGATTCTATAACGCTACTAGCTAAAACAGCGTATGCAAATAAAATTAATACCCCAACAATTATTGCGTTTTTTCTGTTTGAATTCATTTTTCTACCATCTATCTTTTTATTTTATTTTTAATATGTGTACTACTTCGATATGGGTAATAAGGCATTAAATATTTTTACATATTAAATATTTTATATTTATGCTATGTATATATTTAATTACAATATCAATATCTTTTTTACTGTTACTATCTGATTCTAAACATATTAAATAAAAATAAAAGGTAACATATGAATACAGAAATTATCAGTGGCGTTGTCCAAATTGAAGATGTTGGAAACTTTCTCAAAATGCTGAATGAAGTTTCAAAAAAGTATCGTGTTGTTATCCAAGTGCTTGACGCAGATCATATTGCCAGTAGGGAGCATATTAGCTTCGCAGTCGAGAAGGCAAAGAAAGCCGTTCAAGAAGGAAGAAACATTGCAAAGGACTTGGGTATTGAAATTTTATTATATGCTTCTGGAAAGCGTCAGATTGAACATGCTATGTCAATGGGCATTCATCCCGGCAAAAACTCTGTTGCAATCGTTATAATAGGATGTGACACCTCAGATGCAACCTGTGAGATGAAATCCGTGATCAATGAGTACCCGGTGCTTGACTACACAGAACATAAGAAGAAAAAACTCATCAAGACGTTTAATATCACAGAAGCCGAAATTAGGGCGGTTGGCGAAGATAAAATACCAGAACTTGTATTAGAAAGGGTGGCATTGTTAGATGTCATGAAATAGTATGAATGTAAATAAATGAATAATCCTCTGATAATTTTTTTCAATACATTTAGGTCTCTCGTCTAGATCAAGACATTTTATCTTTGAAGAATATGTTTCATTCTATCAACCAAATGGATAGGTATTTTATAGATGTTTATTCTCAAAAACTTTTTAACTCAACATGGATCTTTGATCAATCAAAAAGCTTTACGACCTCTCTTACAGCTTCTTCCCTACCAAGTATTGTGACCGAATCCCCCATTTGAATTACTGTATCTCCATGTGGCACAAAGCATCCCCCCTCACCTCGAATCAATGCTATCAGTGAATCCTTTGGTAGCTTGAGTTCAGATAATTTTCTTCCTACTACCTTTGGATTTGACACGATGACTTCTATGATATCACCGCCTCTACCTATCTCCATTAAAGAGAATATCTCTGGGCGTTCAATCATATCATCAAGAATCACCGCTGTCGATAGAATGGGGCTCATAGCCCTAATGCCTAAATCTTCGAAAGCCTGAAGGTTTTCTGGATTATTTGCCCGTGCTACCAGATTTTCAAGTCCGAATCTGCATTTTGACACTTGACATACAAGCAGATTGGTGTCATCTTTATCAGTAGCAGCAACTAGGAACTTCGCTTTCTCTATTCCAGCTTTTTGGAGTATATCGACATCCCCCCCGTCACCTAAGATCGCTTTTATCCCAAGTTGAATTGCCTTTTGGCAGTTTTCCTCTTTGGTGTCGATTACTGTAACGTCCTCCCCCCTTTTTTCAAGTCGCTCAGCCAGTAGTCGCCCCACCCCTCCTGCACCAACAATTAATATTCCCATAGGTATCACATCCAATTTTTTAGCCAAATATCTTGCTTGCGTGCCCTGGATCAGGATTGTGAGAATGATCGTTATAAAAACCAATCCCATGATCGCATCACCACCATCCATCCCTAACTTTCCAAGCTTGATAGCAAAATACGTAGCCATAGAAGCCGGAACCACCCCTCTAGGGCCGATCCCAGATGCAAAGGTTTTTTCATTCAAAGTTAAACTAGAGCCTTGAGTAGATATAAAAATTACAGCAGGCCTAATTATAAGCATCAAAAATAGCGCGGTCAATACTCCTCCCAAACCAATGCTTACCATATTCTCAAATCTCAGCATTGCAGCAAGCAATATAAATATTACCGATAACGCTATGATTGAAAGGTCCCCTTTGAACTCCTTGATTGATTCTTTGTGTGGTATCTCCGAGTTTCCGATGGTGATCGCAGCTATTGCGACTGCCATAATCCCTGACTCGGATATTATGAGTTCTGCAACTGCAAATGTCACGAGAGCCATAGTGATCGTGAAAATGTTGGCATATCTTTCTGTAAGCAGAATTGTTCGTTTGATGGCAAGCGCTGTTATCGCGCCGCATATGATCCCAGTTAATAACCCAATTCCAACTCTCGATCCTAACCAGAAGAGAACATGCTCTGGCAGTGTATCTGGCGATATTATGGCCGTGAAAACAACAGCAGCGAGTATGACGCTTATTGGATCATTCAAGACCCCCTCCGCCTCTAAAAGCGTGCTTACTCTCTTTCTCACTTTAACTTGCTTCATAAGGGGAGTTATAACGGTCGGTCCAGTTGCAGTTACGATCGCACCAAATAATAGCGCCATATGCCACGGTATTGCGACAAAATAGTAGGCAGCTATAGCCCCGCATAAGAATGTGACGAACACCCCCAAAGTAACTAATTTCATGATGCTTTTAGAGACAACCTTTAGATGGTGTAAGTCAAGGTTGATGCCGCCCTCAAAAACGATTATTACGACGGAAAGAGCGACTATAACTTCCTGACCCACTCCAAATTTATCAGGGTATAGTATTCCAACCCCTTCAGGGCCAAGTATTATGCCGGCAGCCAGTAGAAACACGATGCTCGGAATTCTTGATCTCTCTGAAAGCACTTGAGCTATGACTCCCGCTGCTAACACGAGAGTTAATGACAGAAGAAGTTGTATTGACTGCTCCAAACTAATTCTCCCATATTTTTTTTCAGTATCTTTTGGTTTATACTTTAGTTATAAAACAAAATAAAGATATATGAATTTTATATAACAGAATTCATTCTAAAAGGTTACTATCAAATTCCACATAATGGCATATTGAATACTGGGAACTGATTGCCTTAAAGAAATTCTCCATTATTTTCAATAGAATATTTGGTAAAAATATTTAACAGGAATAAGAGTACATGATTTTGTAGATCGGTCTCTGCACTGTTCTCGTTTTTAATACTGTTATTTCCTTGATAACTTCACGATATTCAGTCACTGTCCTTTCTTTAGGCACATCACGATATTCAATAATTTCTTTTTTTGCTCGTTGTACGTCATAGGAAGAAGAATTGTACTCGCCTTGGAATGTACGAATAAACTCATGGCTTTCTCCGCTTTTTAAAAAAACTGAATCGGTTGTGTACTCATAAATACCTGTTGATGTTGCCACATATAATGTTACCCAAAAATTTCCGCCCACATCATCCGTATTTTTAACTTTTACCGAAACATCGCATGCAGAGATCCAATAATAGTTGGGAAAATTATCGCGAGTATAAAAGTCTCGATGAATAAGGTCATAGTACCTATGATATAAGACAACATAATTTAATGGCACATATACATTATAAGGTTCTTTTACATAATATGTTTCAGTAGAAGCATAGGGCTCTTTTTCTGTGTACATCTCAATGGACCAGTAGTTTTCTTGAACTTTTACTGGCACCATAAGGACTGATCCTATTATTATAATAGCTATCAAAAGATAGCTAATTTTCCATTTCGTATTATCCGCCTCTTTTGTTGTTCCTATATATTTTTAATTTGTATCTTATAGTTTTTTGACTGAATCTAATAGCTAAAAAAGAACCCCCCCTTTTTTTTTAAATTTCTGATAATTTTCTTCCTTTAAACTTATCTTAAATTATTTGAATTGTTTTAAAGTAGCAGATGTTATTTAGGTACATAAAAGCATATAAATATAAAAATACATGTGCAATAATACATGTGCAATAAAAATTGTTACCCAAAAAAAACCGGATAATAGGTAATATCACCTTAAAATTCCGCCTTTATCCGCAGATGAAACATGCTTTACGTACCTGCCAAGATACCCACTCATTTTTTGAGTTGGTTGAAACCATTTTTTTCTACGCAGTTCCATCTCATCCTCACTAAGTTCAACTTCAATTAGCCTAGCAGGGATATCTATCGAGACGATATCATCATCTTTAATGAGTGCTATGGGTCCCCCCTCAAATGCCTCTGGCGATATATGGCCAATGCAAGGTCCACGAGTACCTCCTGAGAATCTTCCATCTGTTATAAGTGCAACGGAATCCGATAAGCCCATCCCTGCTATAGCTGATGTAGGAACAAGCATCTCTGGCATTCCAGGCCCGCCTTTTGGTCCTTCATATCTAATGACGACGACATCCCCTTTTTTTATGTGTCCGCCAAGAATTGCAGCAACAGCACTCTCCTCGTTATCAAAGACACGTGATGGCCCTTTATGAACTAACATGTTTTCGTTAACAGCTGTACGTTTGACAATGGATCCATTGGGTGCGATGTTTCCTCTGAGTATGACCATACCCCCCTCCCAATGAACAGGCATACTGAGCGTTCTGATTACCTCTTCATTGGCAACGGTGGCATTCTTCAGACCATCCCCCACCGTCTTGTTTGATACTGTTAGAGCTTTTCTGAATAACTTCCGTTCCAGTCGCTTCATTACCGCAGGAACGCCCCCTGCTTTATCAAGGTCTTCCATGGTAAATGGTCCACCAGGTCTCATATTGCATAAATGGGGGGTTACCCTGCTCAGTTCATCGAAGACCTCTAACCTAAGATCAATGTTTAATTCATGTGCGATTGCAGACAAATGTAGCGCCGTATTAGTAGAACCTCCCAGAGCCAAATCTACCATTATTGCATTGCGAAAAGCATCCTTTGTTAAGATATCACGCGGCAAGATTACTTTTTCGATTAGAAGCATCACTTGTTCCCCAGTTTCAAAGGCCAATGCCACCTTTTTATTATCAACTGCGTGTGCTGTTGCACAGCCCGGAAGCGACATACCCAATGCTTCTGTTACGCAAGCCATGGTGTTGGCAGTGAACATGCCTGCACAGCTTCCTGGACCAGGGCATGCAACCTGTTCGAGCGATTTCAATTCTTCTGGGGTCATCATGCCTGATGTTACCTTGCCAACAGCTTCAAAAACCGTGATAACGTCCGAATCCTCTCCCTGAAATTTGCCTGGTTTCATGGGGCCCCCTGTAATGACGATCGATGGAATATTCAACCTTGCTGCTGCCATCAGATGGCCAGGCACGATTTTATCGCAACTTGGAATCAGAACCATACCATCTAGAGAGTGTGCTTGAACCCAGAGTTCTATAGAATCTGCGACTATTTCCCGACTGGGAAGCGAGTAATGCATACCATTATGTCCCATGGCCAATCCATCGCAGATTGCCATCGTGTTCATCTCAAATGGCACACCTCCTTTACTACGTATGCCTTTTTTTACCTCCTCAACCAGCTCACGAAGATGAATATGTCCAGGAACAATTTCGTTATAACTGTTAATGACTGCAATGAAGGGCTTTTCAAAGTCCTCTCTTTTTAAGCCGCAAGCATGAAGCAGGGCTCGGTGTGGTGCCCTCTCAAGACCTTTTTTGATGGAATCGCTCCTCAAACTAAATTCCCCTACCTAATAGAAGATTAGGCTTTGAAAAAGGTTTCTATAGGACGTATGGGTGAAGATGAAACTACTGATACATTTTTTAAAGGATGGTTTTTATGTTCATTATGATCTCATAAGACAGAATCAAAGATTAATCATAAAATGCCAGCAGAATCTCAGGGTATAAACAATAGATTAGAAAGTGGATTGGACTATTTGATAGGAAAATATACTGAATATAAGGCAGTAAAATAAAAGCACATAAGTCAGTTTGTTAGTCCTTTGATTCTGGCAATATATATTTAAGGGTTTGATGGATAAGAAATAACGTCTAACAAGGAATGGAGTGAAACAAAATGGTGTATAGGTGTGGAGAGAAACCTGGTAAAGGTAGATATATTTGCATCAACTGTGGTGAAGACCTATACCTCGATGATGAAATGGACGCGATACTACCATGTGAAAAATGTAATAGCTGTTATTTTCAAAAGGGTTTTGATATGAGGTACACTTAGTCGATCGTTGATTTAGCTATTAGAATTTGATCTTTGGAATTTAAATTTAAACCCCAAATTTAGTTTAAAGTACCATCAACTTTCGGAAGTAATGCACTGACTAACGTTGCTCCTAAAGTCAGTTTTTTAGCCGACATTAGGAGCAGATTCAATATTTTAGGAGCAAACACGACTTTAGGAGCAAAGCTGCACTGACTGTAAATTTTATATAGAACTACAAACAATCACCTCTGTACTATCAATTCTATCAAATAAATAAAGAGGTATGATATAATGGCAGGACAATTGGGTGGAACGCCCGTAATAGTATTAGCAGATTCAACCGAAGTAACAAAAGGAAGGGAAGCGCAGAAAAGGAACTTCACTGCTGCAAAATCGATTGCATCTCTGGTCCGCACTACCTTAGGTCCCAAGGGAATGGACAAGATGCTTACTTATCCAAATGATGAGGCCCTAATCACTAACGATGGTGCGGCAGTCTTGAGGAGGATAGAGCTAAAGCATCCGGCTGCGAAGATGATGGTCGATGTTGCTAAGGCTCAAGATAATGAAGTAGGAGACGGAACCACAACTGCAGTGGTAATCGCAGGAGAATTGCTGAAGCAGGCCGAGGATTTGCTAGATCAGGGTGTGCATCCAACGGTCATAATATCTGGCTACAGACTGGCTTCAAAAAAGGCAAAAGAAATCCTGGATTCTGTCGCGACAGAAGTAAAGGCAGATGACGAGAATGTTCTCAAAAGGATAGCTTTAACAGCGATGACTGGAAAAGGCTCCGGAGCAGCAAGAGAGAAATTGACCGAGATGGTCTTGAAGGCTGTACTATCTGTTGCTGAAAAGGTAGATGGCAAATATGTTGTGATTGCGAATGATATCAAAGTCGAGAAGAAGACCGGTGCTAGTATTTACGAGTCAAAGACGATAGAAGGAATAATAGTCGACAAAGGAAGGGCACATCCAGATATTCCAGATAAAATCGAAAATGCAAAGATTGCCTTGATCAACTCTCCCCTTGAGATAAAACCTACTAAGACCCATGTTGAGATATCAATCAAATCGCCGGATCAACTCAAAGGCTTCATTGACGGAGATGAAAAAATGCTTAGAGACGTGGCCGAAAAAATAGTCAGCAGTGGCGCAAACGTGGTATTGTGTCAAAAGGGAATCGCTGATAAGGTGCAACATTATTTGGCAAATAAAGGAATAATGTCAGTCAAACGGGTTAGAAAGACATATTTAAAGAGATTGGTAAAGGCGACCGGTGCTAAAATAGTCAACAAAGTTCATGACCTCACTGCGAGCGATCTGGGCAAAGCGGGATTGGTTGAAGAGAGAGAACTCGCTGGGCAGAAGATGATTTTTGTAGAGCAGTGTGACAATCCCAAAGCCGTATCTATCTTACTAAGAGGTGGAACTGATCAAGTTATTGATGAGCTTGAGAGGTCTTTGCAAGATGTATTACGTGTGCTAGGAGCAGTAATAGAAGATGGAAATATAATTGCAGGTGGTGGATCTCCAGAGGTAGAGTTGGCAATTAGGTTGAGAGAATACAGTGCATCGCTAGGCGGAAAAGAACAGTTGGCTGTTGTCAAGTTTGCAAATGCCTTGGAATGCATCCCAAGAACACTTGCAGAGAATGCTGGGCTGGACCCGATAGACATGCTAATTGCGTTGAGATCCCAACATGAGAAGGGCAAAAAGAACGCAGGGTTGGATGTTTACAAGGGAAAGGTAATCGACATGATGGAAGCAGGTGTGGTCGAACCCCTAAGGGTGAAAACTCAGGCCATTTCCTCTGCAACAGAGGCAGCTACCATGATTCTTAGGATAGA
>JAAEEL010000008.1 GCA_013415795.1 Methanocellales archaeon
CTATGTTGTCCGGCGTGGGCATTTCTGTTTTTACAGATCTCCCGAACGCCGTCCTAAAAGAGGAAAGAATGTCCTCCCTATCGGCAAAATATTTTGGATTTACAGGGAACGTGGGTGAAAAAGGATTTATTTTTTCAATAGTTGTCAAAAAGCATCCTCCTGCTCGTTTTCGGTTATATCTTTGGAGATCACCGTTACAGCAATTATTTTGCCTGTTTTTTGATCTTTAACAGGACTAAACGTTCGAAGGAATTGTCTACCGTCTCTATGGCTTATGCACTCAAGATGGATGACTTTGCCTGTTTTAAATACTTCTTTCACGGTCCCAACAAACCGTTCCGTTGATGCTTTGGGATGGAACTCGCCATAGGCCCTGCCAATGACCTGATCTCTTGGCAAGCCAAGTCTTGACAGATATCTGTTGTTCACTAAGAGATACTTGCAATCCCTATCCACGAGATATACGTGAGAGTCGATAGAGTTCACTAAGGAGTAACACTTATCCTCCGACTCCTTATGTGCATATTCCGCCCTCTTGCGATCGGTGATGTCACGGACCATGCCCAAAATCTCAGCAGGCTGCCCATTAGGATCACGTAGGAATCTAAAATGACCCTCGACTGGAACTATGGAACCGTCCTTACGACGTAGATCAAACTCCAGCACCCTCGACCTGGATATGTCTTTCTGTTCACTATTTTCTATTTCAAGTTCTTCTGAAACAATCTTCATGGCACGCTCATACGAGGCAGGGGTAAATACTTCCTCCATAGTATTGATCATAGACTCCTCAACACTATACCCAAGCAGACGGGTAATAGAAGGACTGGCATAAGTAAGATTCATGTTCATATCCACTGTCCAAATAACGTCTGAAGCATTATCGGCTAGAAGACGATAGCGCTTCTCACTCTGCAGTAACGCCTCTTCCGCTTCCTTTACCTTTTTTCTTAGCCCTTTAACAAGCTCATGATGTATCAGGCTATAGCTTGCAAGTCTTTTTAATAAACCAGGAGTCTTTTTTTCCTCATTCTCTATAAATTCTTTCACGGTAGAAAAATGCAAATCAATTAGTATCTCAGGACCAAAATTAAGGTCCATGCACATTCGGACCAATTTTGAGAGTTCATACAGAGACTCGCCATCTTTATTTTCAATATAAGAGGAGAATATCTCTTTGTACCGCTTGATGATACTCTTTTCTGTTATTTGCTTGAAACTATCAATTTGATTGATATTAGTATTGCTATCCTTATTCTTTGCCATTCCATAACCCCTATTTTTTGATTTTTGTCTCTAGTATTTTAATTTGTCTAATATTTGCTAATATGTTTATCAGACTATAACTTGCACTACCTATATTCTATCGCTAATACTATCTAAATTTTATAAATTGAGCGCAGAATGTCAAAAACTATGATTTATTTTTACTTTTGACATCTTTTAAGTTTTGGAATAACACTGCTTGCCATTTCCTTTGCCCGCTCTTCTGGCATTCCTGTCTTTTTAGCAATCTCTATGTTCTTCTCAATTTTCTGCTACATTGTAATGCCTTCATTAGTATATTCTCCTTTTTTGTAACAGAATTGGCAATATTCTTCATTTTTTACTGCCGTCTGAATCTGTTCCAAAATCCTCATCACTCTACAGGGGCATCTCGCAGCTCTGGCAAAATATATAATTTGAATTCTCCATTTTTATCGTCTCTCTTTTTTTGTTAAGGTTAAGGTACTAAATATTTCTAATGAAGGGTTGTTCTAATTCTATCTACAATTTCCACGGTATCATCATTTACCGGAATCAAATCGATCTTTTCAGCAGAATTTACTCCAATTCCAAGTTCAGCAGCTCTCCTTATTTGTTCTTGATCAAAGATTCTACCCTCCATCACCTCTTTGGTTGAACCCAACATTCTAAGAATTGCAACTCCAACAGCATCTATTGCCACTCTGTCCTTACTTGCCAACATCACTCCAGGCTCAGCAATGCTGCCTTTATCGGGACCCCCGCTGACAAAGGCTTTCATTGCATCCATGATTACTAAATCCACCTCGTAGAATCGGTTAATCTCAGCGATCATAGTTCTTTGAAAAGGAGAAGTATGAAGTTCTGTCATATAATCATAGATGCTGTCTGGTAGACTTTTTGCCACCAATCCAACTGAGTTTTTCAGGGACATTGTGAAGTGCCCTCCGAATCGATGGGTTTTCAGACAGCATGTCTGGATGGTCAGAGGCGAATCGACAAATATCTTGGCTAATGAAAAGCCTCTAATCCAGTGGGTTCCATCGTCAGGAATCTGAATCCATCCGTTTTTATCGAGTTCGTCAAGGACTGTTACGTTAACACCGTACTTATCCGCTAAATCAAATACGCCAAGAGTTTCAAGGTTTCTTCTGGTATACCCACCACCGCTACGTTCAGCCAGGTTGATTTCATTGATGCTCTCGTCATTTAAAAAATTAATAATAGCTTCCAGAGTTTCTATGTGGGTGGTGCCGGGAAAAGGATCTGGGCTATTGAAGTTGGCTTTTATGGCGACGGATTTGCCTTTCAGGATGTCATCGGAGAAATATTTCAAAAGGGTTTTTACGCATGATGATCTGTCCTCGTCCTGAACGATATAAACTTTGCTTGTATCACTCGTTAGCTCTAAAGGTGCAATGCTTTGCCTTGAACTTATGGAAGTGTATAGTCCGCCCAATATGGTGCTGGCTCCTATGGCACATGTTGCAAGAATAAGCTTCCTTCTGGAAATCTTTGGAAAGGACATAACCTTAGTTTAGATTTCAACGGGGGAGTTATAAAAGTGATGGTTAACGGGTGATTTATTAGTTTTATTCATATTTTGAATTTTTATTTTATATATTCCCTCAATATTTTATATATTCCCTCAATATAGTTAATGGGAAGCATTTGTATGACTACCGAAATATTACTGGTACTTATCGTTCTGATCATTACCATCATACTCTTTGTAAGTGAAAAACTTCGGGTCGACATTATAGCAATTTTGATAATGATTAGCTTAGCTTGGCTTGGTTTAATTGGTCCTTCAGAAGCATTTTCTGGATTTGCTAGCAATGCTGTAATCGCTATCATGGGTGTAATGATATTGAGCTATGGTATGGGTCGGTCAGGGGTTATGGATAACCTTATCCGCCTAGTTATGCGTGTAGCAGGTTCCAGTGAAAAGAAATTGTTATTACTCATATCAGGTGCCGTTGCATTTATATCAGCATTTATGCAGAATATAGGGGCTGCAGCCTTATTTCTGCCAGCAGTTATGAAGATTTCAAAAAAATCGAAATTATCTCCATCTCGTTTGCTCATTCCAATGGGCTATGCAACAATATTGGGAGGAACACTTACCTTAGTTGCATCAGGTCCTCTAATAATTCTCAATGATTTAATAAGACCCGGAGGAGAACAACCATTCGGTATATTTGATGTAACACCCATTGGAATAGCACTAGTAGCATCTGGTATCTTATATTTTTTGTTTTTTGGTAAATATGTTTTACCTGTTAAAAAAGAAAAAGAAACTGCAACTCCTCAACAAGAGCTAATGGAAACTTGGCAGCTGCCCTCTACCGTTTATCAATGCATAATTCCTTCAAAAAGCCCATTAATAGGAAAAACTCGTGAAGAAGTAAAGCTATGGGTTAAATATAAATTGAACCTTCTGTTGATAGAGGAAGACGGTGAAGTTCTTTATGCTCCATGGAGGTATACCCGTTTCTCATCAAGTCAAAAGCTGTTATTAATGGGAAAACTTGAGAATGTAAAAAGCTTTTCAATGGACTATAAACTACAGTTGATTGAAGGCCCAAGTAAATTCGAAGATTTTCAAAAAATTGAAGGTGCCGGCTTCGCTGAATTAATCATTCCGCCAAAAGCAAAAATTGCTGGGAAAAGTATCTGTGAAATTGCAATGAGAAAAACATACACAGTAGAACCAATTATGATATTAAGTGGGGAAAAGGAAAAACGTGGTGATTTTTGCGATCAAAAACTCCAACCAGGGGATACTATTATTGTACACGGACTCTGGGAAAATATAAAAAAAATGGCAGATAATAGGGATTTTGTACTTGTCAGTCCAATGGAGGTTGAAACTACAGGAAAATCAAAACCAATCGCAGCAACATTCTGTATACTAGGAGCAATTTTATTAGCATTATCCGGAGTTCAACTCTCTTTAGCACTTTTTTCTGGGGCCCTTGCAATGATACTATTAAAAGTAATTTCCATAGACGAAGCGTACAAAGCAATTGACTGGCGTACAGTATTTCTGCTAGCGGGTTTGATTCCACTGGGTATTGCAATGGAAAAAACCGGTGCAGCATCTTTTGTTGCTAATAAAATAATTCAACCTATTCAAATGAGTCACCCTTTATTGATTATGATTGCTATTGCAATGCTAGCAACCATATTTACTCTTTTTATGTCAAATGTTGCAGCTACAGTCATTCTGGTACCATTAGTAATGGTTATAGGGATTTCTACGGGAACTAGTGCTCGTGCATTAGCTTTATTGGTTGCCGTTTGTGCATCTAATTCGTTTTTACTTCCTACTCATCAAGTAAACGCATTCATTATGGCCCCGGGTGGATATCGAAACGTGGATTATTTGCGTGCAGGAATCCCCCTGACTGCTATTTTCATGGTTATTACAGTAGCTATAATTTATCTGATTTATGTTTGAAAAAAGGTACGTGTTAAAGCTCGAAAGAAAAATATAAATAGTATTGTCCAAGTTGAAAAAGTACATGGGATATTAAGTGAAAAATATGCTGTTAAAACATTTTTTTGCTGAAAAAATTGCGCATAGTTCATATCTATTAGGGGGTTCAAACTCGTGTGCTATTTTTGATCCTCAGCGTGATGTAGATATATATATCAACACAGCCAGAGATTTAGATCTTGACATCACACATATTTTTGAAACGCATTTACATGCTGATTTTATTTCAGGACATTTAGATCTTGCAGAAATAA
>JAAEEL010000009.1 GCA_013415795.1 Methanocellales archaeon
CATATCATATAAAGTTTTCACGCACCTGTTATTTCAATCGCTTCCCTCAGAAAAAAGCAGAACCCCGAATTAATTGAAACCTTTTAGTACTTCACGTCCCATTAAAAACTGTGAGCGAAATAACCCGAAAGCAGGTCATAAACGCAGTCTTTCAACTGCTCCGACAGGCAGAAACTGAGCTGCCGAAAGACGTGCTATCTGCATTGAAATCTGCACTGAAAACAGAGCGAAATAGCATCGCTCGCACTCAACTGAGACAGGTTATGGAAAACGCCTATCTTGCGAAGAGACACTGCATTCCCATGTGCCAAGACACTGGTACACCTGTTTTTTTTGTGGAATTGGGTTATGACGCAGAAATCGACTTCGATCTTATGGCAGCAATTCAAGATGGGATAGTCAAAGCAACGAATGAGATACCGCTCAGACACAATGCAGTGCATCCCATCACTAGAGAGCCTTCTGGAAAGGAACTGATGGACGTAAACCTTTCTCTCGTCAAGGGAGACAAAATCAAAATAACGGTCGCAACAAAAGGATCGGGCTCAGAAAACATGTCTGCATTGCGTATGTTCAAACCATCTGAGGTAAAAAATATCAAGCGATTTGTATTGGAGACCGTGAAAAATGCGGGTGGTAGACCCTGCCCGCCCATCATAGTGGGCGTTGGCATCGGTGGCACCTTTGACGGGGCGGCAAAACTTGCCAAGAAAGCCCTATTAAGAGGGTTGGACCAGCCTAGGGATACTTTTGAACGAGACTTGTTGGATGCCATCAACTCACTTGGCTTGGGTCCAATGGGTCTTGGTGGAAATACCACTGCAATGGCGGTGAATGTCGAATATGGAGATTGCCATACCGCGTCCCTGCCAGTGGCAGTCAACATACAGTGTTGGGCCGCCCGAAGAGCGATGATCACCGTGGAGGGCTAAAATGGATTACCAGTTAACATCGCCGCTGAGAGCGAATGATGTAACCAAGCTGAAGATTGCAGACGTCGTATACCTGAACGGCCTTATCATTACGGCTCGAGATAAGGCTCATGAGAGGTTATTGCAGTGGAGCAGTGTAGGTAAAAAGATACCGTTCGATCTGGAGGGTGCAACTATCTACCACTGCGGACCCATCATGCAAGAAAATGAAGAGTGGACGGCTCTGACAGCAGGACCAACCACCAGTGCTAGGATGAGCGAGATGACTACAGAGCTGCTAAAACGTTTCGATGTGAGGGCGATCATCGGAAAGGGCGGAATGAACATTAAGGAGACATTGCGCGATAAATGTGTTTATCTGACCTATACCGGCGGTTGTGGAGTGGTCGCCGCCAAGCAGATAAAGCGCGTAGTCGACAATCATTGGGCAGACCTCGGGATGGCAGAGTCGGTCTGGATTCTTGAAGTAGAAAAATTTGGGCCCCTAATCGTCGCAACAGACGCACATGGCAACGATCTGTTTGATAATGTTCGAAAAAAGGCAGATCAGCAAATGAAAAATTTCAATTAAAAGGAAGCGTGGAGTTGCCATAGGGCATCACGATTATCTTTGAATCTGCTTGCTTTTTCATCGCCTCCTCCAAAGCCAACCCAACATCTCTCACCGGTATGAAGAAAGCCTTTTTCGCCAGTTTATCTGGCATCTCCGAGACAAGGTAAATGTCATGCTTTTCCGCTATACGTGCGATAGCAGCAGCCATATGACCCCCCAACTCAAAATTTCCCTCTAACCGACTTATCACGTCTCTGGTGCTTTTCGCCTCGTTTATCCATGATTCAAATACATCGTTGCCCAGTCCCTCCGGACATTCAGCCACTAAGATAATTGAGCCGCCTTCCACGACGGCGTGCTTTGCATTGTCCAGGGCTTTGTAGGCTTGATACATATTGATATCCTTGGGTGCACCACCGGCAGATGTTATCACTATATCTGCCCTCTCCTTTATGGGAATCTTGTACAGTTCATTTACATGATTGATCCCGACTCTATGGGCATGTATGGGGTGTCCTGCAACTGCCCTGACTATCTCTCTTTCAGCATTCAGTACCACATTCAGGATGAAATCGATACCTAAAATCGCTCCAGCATCTTCCATATCCCTTCGGACTGGCCCGGCAACACATCCTGATGCAACATTTGGCAAAAGCATCAGTTTGTGATTCATCCTTATAGTATCCCTTGAACTGACACCTGGTAGAATGGACTTTGCTCCACCACTGTAACCTGCAAAATAGTGGAGATCTATGGTGCCAACACATACCACGACTTCTGCATCGACTACAGACCTTAGGATGCTGACCCTCGTCCCGCTCTTAGTGGTGCCGATATATACGCAATCGTCCACATCGTGATTGATACACTTAACCTGATAATAGATATCTCCTATCAACAATCTTTTTTCTTCTTCGCTAATTTTCCTGTGAAGCCCTGTTGCAAAAACTATTAACACATCTTCGCTAGATACACCACCTACGTCCAGCTCCTCTAACAAGGGTGGCAGTAACTTGGAAGATGGCGTAGGACGCGTAATATCGCTGACTATGACCACCGTCTTTTCGTGCGGATGCACCAACTCTGAAAGTTTTTTGCTTCCTATGGGATTTATCAGAGCTCTTTTGATCTCCGCTTCCTCATACTGACCAGGAATTTCACTTGGTTGGACTATTTGTGAATTAGCGGGAACGTTTGAATATATCTCTTTCTTTCCATAGTTTAGCGCTAGATGGACAGGTCCTTCCATTGCTTTTCCTCTGTCAACAGAAGCTTTTGACCCTGGACCGTAAATTTATGGGATCGCTTTGCTATCCCCCTAATAAAGCTGGCATCCTGATTTAGCGCCCTACACAAGCCAACGGTCGACGTGTTTCCAATTCTTATCTCTTCTTCTATCTTGAAGACTATTTCAAGAAAATCTTCCTCATCGGAAGATGCTATGCGGATCAAGTCACCCAGCTCATCCAAATCACATTGAAAATTGGCCCGCACCTTAGAATATGATGTATGATATTCTTTGTCAGGAGTTTCTAAATTATCAGGCATTCTCCACCTGCTCTGAATTAACCCGCCCTTTTGAAGTATTTTTAGACTTTCGTCTACATCAACACCCATTACTTTTTCAAGCTCCGCTTTGGTCATCCAGTTAGAGGAGAGCTCATTAAACACCTTTTTATGTATATCCGACCCAAATGCTTGTATCAATGGAACTAGATCAGCAGGGTCATTAACGATTCTTGTCCTCTTTGGCATTATTTTCCCCAGATACATTTCTCCCAGAATCCAATAAAGGTTTTGAATCATTATTATAAAAATAGAATTAGAACACGATGAAGTTCTGCTAAATGTAAAATTATTAGAACGGCAGAAAAAGTAAAGAAGTCGACCATGATGTAAAAAAAAGAGTCAATCAGATTGGGAAATTTGTCATGATTTCATCGATAACACTTTTCCACCCGCTTTAACTCTTTTGATGTTCACCCTACCAACTAACTTCACGTCTCCACCAGCCCGAATGTGGTCCATCGTGACTCCTGGTCTTATCAGCGCATTGCCCCCGCAGAGTACGTCACCGTCTATTCTTGCTCCATCCAAAAATTTTAGTTCATTTTCGACTTGGACGTTTCCCTTGATGTATGTGCTCGGACCAAGTATAGCACAATTTGCTGTTAAGTTACCCCTGATCTCTGAGGATTTACCGAGTTCTAAGGTGCCAGAGACGTCTAAGTCACCCCAAAAGTAAACTTTTCTACCAACTATCAAGTTTCCGTTCACATTAAAGTCTCTATCAACAAATGACTTACGCAAAATCACATACGTGTTCGTTTCAATATGTTTCTTGATGCCCATTTTTCACCTATATCAACACTTCAACGATGAAAGCAAACAATGCTACTATCATTCCACTCTTGAGAAAAGATGATGATATTGACGGCTTTTTTATAGTCACAATTGAGGCTAAGAAGGATATATCTGCCAAGCATATGATCATCAGATATGTCACACCAAAAAGATTAAGCATGGCTGGCAATGGGCTCAATAATATGGTCAATAGTATGAACATCGATGCTATGGCTGCGGACCTTTTTTCCCCGATCGCAATAGGCATTGTTAAGGTACCCTCTTCCCTATCACCTTCGATGTCTTCTATGTCCTTTACTATCTCCCTGCCCACAGTGGCTAACATTGCAAGCAAGAAGGGCACTAATGTGGCCACGAATCCACCCACTGCAGCCCCACCAAACAGAAAAGTAGAGCCTACTAGATAACCGATGCATAAGTTGCCCCATAATATTGTTCTCTTCAAAGTATGTGAATAATAGATAAGAGCTATTGAGCTTAACAATGCTATGAAAAAGCATATGGGGTTTATGAAAAACGAGAGCGTTATACCAATAAAGAATAGACTCAGAGAAAATATGAGGGCATTATTTGTGCTAATTTTCCCAGAAGGTATTGGCCTATACGGACGGTTAATCGCATCTATTCTGGCGTCATAGAGATCATTGATGGCATTGCCACCGGCAGTGATAATACATCCGATGATTGATGCAAGTGCTATAGGCAGCACGTGACCGACAAAAGTGCCTTCTGCACCTATCAGACCACCAATTGCGATGGCGATGCCAGCCATTAAACAATTCTGTGGCCTGGCCAACTCAATGTACCTAATCACCTTTTTAACCTCTTTTTACTCTTCATGTTCCGATTTGTATTGTGTCTGCCATTCTCCGCAAAGTTGCTATGGCAGATAATGCAGCCAGATAACTGGTTCTTGCATTGGCAGGGGAAGGAACGTTCTCCACCCTCGTTTCAAACTTACCAAAATCCCCTTCTACATAAATTTCATGTACATTTCTTTTCAGGGTTGGATCAGCTATAATCCGAATCTTGGTGTTTTGAGTTCCTATGCCTGCAAGGCTTATCGTTGCAGCCACATTCACATTCTCAGGAAAGCCCTTGACAGCATCTTCTGCGCTTCCTTCAAATACGATGGTAGGTTCCTTTAACTTAATTAGATCTACTTTGTGTTGCTCGATATAAGGTGCCCCCTCAAGAGAACGTGGGGGCTTTCTAGTGGTCAAAGTCACAGAATATATTTTCCCCATGGAAGCCGATTTCAGTCCATCCAAGCCCACGATTGCACCTGATGGCAGATAAACCTTGCAATCATTTTTACTTGCCAATGCTTTAATTTTTTCTAGAAACTCAAGGTTGGTCAATGCTCCGACGCTCATGATCATCACGTCTTTTCCATTCTTAAGCGCATGAGGTACTATCTCACTGACTGCTGTTTGGGAAGCGCACTCTACTATCAAGTCCACCACATCTATCAAATCTAAGGCGTTCATCACCATGGGGGGGGATCTTAGAGAGGATGCAAATTCAGATGCCGCTTTAGGTTTTCGATCAGCTATCGCTACCAATTTTACATTGATTATCCCCTGATCGACTGCTCTACAAATCTCCCTTCCGATCGCACCACATCCGACTATTCCTATCCTGACCATCAAAAGAAGCTATATATCAGATGTATGAAATTACTTACGGTGAAAATGAAGATTAGTGATCTTGAGCGCTTTCTCGAAGAAGATGTTGGGTCCAGAGATATTTCTGGGGAAGCAGTACCTGAAATCCCAGTGACTGCACAGATTAAAGCAGACGAAGCAGGATATTTAGCAGGGCTTGAAGAGATTAAATCAATATTTGAGCATTTAGCGCTGAATGTTGATTCTCAATTTACTGATGGATCTGAAATCAAAAAAGGTGACGTAGTTCTTGAGATAAATGGTAGCTCCAGATCAATTCTTGCAGCAGAGCGTTTGGCATTAAACTTCTTGGGTAGGATGAGCGGCATAGCTTCTCTGACTAGAGAATGCGTTAAGATTAGCGGGGGTGTTACAATCGCAGGCACCAGAAAGACCACCCCGGGCTTTAGGGAATATGAAAAAAAAGCAATTGCAATTGGCGGAGGGGACCCCCATCGATTTACCCTATCTGATGCCATATTGATCAAGGACAATCACATTAAGATCGCAGGTTTAGAAAAAGCCATAATGAACGCGAAAAAAATTCATCCCACAGAGGAAATCGAAATAGAAGTGGATAATTCCAAAGATGCGATTAAAGTAGCAAAACTTGGCGTAAATACTATAATGTTTGATAATATGTCTCCAGAAGAGATCAATTACGCTGTGGATGAATTGAAGAAAGCAGATCTGAGATCAAGAATTAAGCTTGAGGCATCTGGCGGCATCAATATGGGAAACATCAAAGAATTCGCAAGAACTGGAGTAGATATGATGTCATTGGGTATTCTCACCCATTCTTCTCCTTGGGTGAATTTCAGTCTCGATATCACGAAAGTTGATCTAAATTGAAGGCAGTTATTTTTTAGAGAAACGAACAGTTATCAAAGCCTTTAGCATATGCTATACCATTGTTAGTCGATGAAGTCTCATCCAATGCTGGTATGAAGGATTACACAGAGTTGCTGGCTACTCTCCTTTTCATGCAGTAAAGATATTTAACATGACTTTTTTGCTGATAGGAGACATATGGATGTGCAAAGAAGACCGTGAATAGTATGAAATAAAAAAAATAGGGAGAATATTGAGGTGGACATTACATGCAATATCCTTTCAAATGGCGCTCAAAAAAGAGCGTTCACGAATTTACACTGGATTCTATATAAAGAGTAAAGTAATATTCATAGAATTGGTAGGTACTCTTTTATCTCATAGGGATGAACTTGCATTCGATAGTTATCCCATTCTACCTTTTTGCTCATGATGAGATTATTAAAGATATGTTCACCCAAGGCTTTACGCACTAAGTCACTTTTTTCAGTTAGACCTATGGCCTCGATTAAGCTTCCGGGAAGAAGGTCTATTCCCAACTGTGACATTTCTTCTTCATTCATATGATAGACGTCCTTCTCCACTGGATCTGGCAGTTCATATCCTTTTTCTATTCCCTCCAGTCCTGCCGCCAGCATTACCGAAAATGCTAGGTAAGGATTGCATGCAGGATCAGGGCTCCTATATTCAACTCTCGTTGCCTCCTCCTTTCCTGGTTTATACATAGGCACCCTCACTAGGGTGGATCTATTTCGCCTTGCCCAACAGACATATACTGGCGCCTCATAACCAGGAACAAGACGCTTATAGGAATTTATCCACTGGTTGGTAATTAAGGTGATTTCACGTGAGTGCCTAAGCAGCCCTGCAACAAACATTTTAGAGATATCGGATAGATAATCCCTATCTTTTGAGTCGAAGAATACGTTCCTTTCCCCTTTAAACAAGGACATGTGTGTGTGCATCCCACTTCCGTTCACTCCGAAGATAGGTTTTGGCATGAAGGTGGCATAATACCCGTACTTCTGTGCAATTTC
>JAAEEL010000050.1 GCA_013415795.1 Methanocellales archaeon
CTTTTTCTATACGAGATAGTTCTCCTTTCTCCTTCTTTAAAAGTTCTTCAATATATCGCTTCCTGAATTCTTTTAAATCCTCTTTGGAAATATAGGATTTCTCGGACCAATTTGGAAACTTTTTTTTAATTAATTTACTTATGCTGGGTCTTATGGTCTCAGCTGAAACTGCATCTACTTCTCTAATTTTTTTTCCAGTTATATCTAAAACTTGATTACCAGTATTTGATTTTTTCATGACCATAACTTATCTACGAGGAGATTCAATCATGATTCTATATCTATCTTTTTTTTGTATTTTTACCATAGGAAAGTAATAGTTCTTATGTAATTAATGTATATATGTATATAATATATATCTGCAGAAAGAGTGCCTTTGCACGTTTTTATTCGTTTAACCCCCTTTTTGATATTTAAAAAGAAGTTTTATGAATTATTTTATTTAGAAGCTAAAATTTTCCTCTAGATAAGAAGTATCAAATAGTAGGCAAGATCATTTTAGATGATTAAAAGAAAAAAAGGTAGAGAATGACCACAGAGAATCAGAAGCGAGTGTTTGTTATCGGGCACACAAATCCTGATTCCGATTCCGTATGCTCTGCTATTGGCTATGCGTACCTCAAGAACGCCCTCGATAAAAAGTACCATTATATTCCGGCTCGTGCTGGCGATTTGAACAGTGAGACGAAGTTTGTGCTCGCTAGATTCAACTTCGAATATCCTATGAAGATGGGGAGTCTTGCAGCCAACGTAGGAGATATGGACCTAGGGGAACCCATTGTCGCATCTCCCAACGATTCTATACAGGACGTTGCATCTTTAATGAGGGAAAAAAACATCCGTACGGTGCCGATAGTTGACACAGAGAGAAAGCTCTTGGGGATCGTCGGGCTCCGAGACATCGCAGAATATTACATCGCAAATCTGGGACGCAGGGACTTATCTACCACATCGATTGATCTGAACACCTTAATCAGAACCTTAAATGGAAACGTTATTGTCAATCCTCAAAAACTAAACAAATTAACCGGCAGGGTATTTATTGCGGCAATGCAGAGAATAACAATTTTAGACAGAATAAACGCAGGTGACGTAGTCATTTTAGGTGATAGGACTAATATGCAATTGGATTTGATCAAAAAAGGATGTTCAGCCCTTATAATAACCGGAAATTCTACTATTAGCCCCGAAATCAAGAAAGCGGCATCAAGGTCGGATACATTGCTCATATCTTCGCCACACGATACCATTACTACTTCCAGATTGCTCGAATTGTCCACACCGCTTTATTCGATAATGTCCCAGAATGTAACGGTCGCTGAACGGTATACTCGAATTTCAGAGTTGAGGCAAAAAGTTTTGGAGTCTGAGTATCGCAGTGCATTAATTGTCGACAGCGAACTTCGGTTACTCGGCATCGTCACTCGGACCGATTTACTGCAGCCCATACAAAAGAAGGTCATTTTAGTTGACCATAACGAGATCTCTCAGGCGGTTGATGGCGTTCAAGAGGCACATATATTAGAAATTATCGACCATCACCGAGTCGGCGATATATCAACACTCATGCCAATTCACGTTCACAATGAGCCGATTGGCAGCACCTGCACAATTGTGGCAGAACAAATGTTGCTTCATCAAATTACCATTCCTAACGATATAGCTGGATTACTACTCTCGGGATTGCTGTCTGATACATTAATGTTGACTTTATCAACCACCACGGATCTCGACAAAGAGTTGGCACGTAAATTAGCCCCTATCGCGCGTGTCAAGATAGAGGAATATGGAAAGGAGCTTTTGACGGCAAGTATGAGCATAAAAGGAAAATCCGGCAGAGAAATCCTGCTTCATGATTTTAAGGCATACGAACTCGGAGATAAGAAAATTGCCGTTGGGCAAGTAATGGTAATAGATAAAGAAGATATAAGGGCTAAAGAAAGCGATATAAAAGCAGAAATGGAGAGCTTGCGTGTGGAGAAGAGCTACGATTTGGTCGTTCTCCTCATTATGAATCCCTTGGAATCGGGTGAGGAGCTTATGGTCACAGGCGAGAAGTGGCTAATAGAGAAGGCTTTTGGGATTGAGATAAAAAACGACAAAGGTTTTATTCCACAGATTTTATCGAGGAAAAAAGACTTCATTCCGAAGATCGGTTATGTATGCACTACTTCCTGAACATACACATCAAGAAACGGCATTGATTATGTCGATTAATTTTTCCTGAAGTTGTATATACTTTTTATTTTCGCGAGAGGGTGGCAATTTCAACTAACTCGTTATTCATTTTTTATCAACGATTTCAGCGAAAGCAATCCTTTCAATTTCAAAAACATTCAAATCCCTTCCTAGGGGCTTCAGATATTTTTCCTGATAATAAGAAGCCCCCACATCTTCTATTAGTGAAATATTATATCGTCCAAGGAATTCTGTCATATTTGAAGGCTCTAACCCAAAAATCCATGGTGATTTTGCCTTTTTAGCAAATTTCACCAAAGCATCTGCACCTTCAAGATTGGATGTGCCGTCAATAACACTTTTCAGTACATAGGTAAAAACGATCCTGCTTCCTGTACACGTTTTTGAAATGTATTTCAATGTGGATTCGACTGCTTTGGGAGTGATATACTGTGTAACACCCTCCCAAATGAAAAACGTGGGTTTTGAAATGTCCAAGACTTTGGAGGTCAATACCTCGTCAAGAGTTTGATCATTAAAGTCAATGGGAACATAGGTAACATGGGACGGAAGAGGGCCTAAAATTTTTATTAGCCTTTTCTTCTTGAAATTTTGTATGGAGGGCAAATCCACTTCAAACACTTTTGTTTTATTAATTCCGGGCATCCTGTAAGGTCTCGAATCCAGTCCAGCACCTAAAATTACAATATTTTCCATGTCATTTTTTATCGCTGATTGAAGCACATCATCAATATACTTCGTTCTGCAGAGTATTCCACCCAAAGTACCCGGAACCTGCTTTTCACGCAGGTTTATACCCCAATCTCTAATGCCTTTGAAACGCATTAAATCAATGAGGAATTTTAGAGGCCAATTAAGAAAGTCTCTTGCAAAATGATCTTCAAAAAGCCGCAGCTCTTCAGGATAAAATAGTTCCATGGTTCTTACTGCTGCTGCTCCTATGGCAGTCTGTCCGGCTTTATTTTTGCTCATAATTAACCCATTAATTACAATATCTCGACTGGGGGCTTTTCATTTTTTACTGCACTGCCATTAAAAGAAGACTATTTTCTATCAAATCACTCAGGCACTAACCAAGCTGTTCCACAGCGTTTACAAACGTCTTTCATACACCACTCATGGTATATGGCACCGCATATTGGGCATGTGGTCGCTTCTGTCTCGTCCACCTCGATGCCACACCCATCACATATACCAACTACCTCTTCCTCAAGCTCCTCATCCAATTCCTCATCTAATTCTTCTTCAGGATCTTCATATTTCATAGACATCATTATGCGTGAATGAAATACTATTTATACTTTTCCAAGCAGTATGGTAACGATAAGATGACATGGTATGCTGACCTGATTGAATCAATTGAATCAACAACTTCATTTATCAGGAGAAAGTTCAAAAACGCAAAATTTGAGGTGGTCCGACAGTATGGGCGTGAGGATAGCATAATCAGAGAGTCACGCTTCGTATTGGATGGTAAGAATCTGGTCACCAATAAGGTCATCATTCCAATTGACAACCCATCTGATTTTTTGCAGTTGATAAATAAAAAAGAGATGACCATAGGCGATATTATAGAGAGAAAAGGATTTCGAGTGGAAAAATATGTGAGATCTCATGGCGAATCATCGAAACACTACACGATAAAGGGAGACGTATTCATGGAGATCTTTGAGGAGTATTTTGAAGATGGTTGACCAAAGGTCATACGACATAATAGTGGTCGGAGGCTGTCCTGCTGGTTTGATGGCGGCATGGAAAGCCTCACAGGCAGGAGCTAGCGTACTGCTTTTGGATAAAAAAGAGCGAATTTGTGATGGGCCACATCCTGCAGACACGACGTTTGAGGGGATGTTTAAAATAACCGGATTAAACGTCCAAAAAGAATACGTGGTTCACAGATTAAAGGGCATGCATATCGTATCCCCGTCTGGCTTCAAAATTGTCATTAACAATCCGGGCTTCGCCATCGACAGATCCGTATTCGATGAGTACTATGCCGGAATTGCCCAGAATTCGGGTGCCGAGATCAAAACAGGTTCAAGAGCCATTGGTCTAAAAATTGGTGATGAAACACACGATTTGATAACAAGAGAGGACAACGAGAAGAGGACTTACAAGGCAAAGATCGTCATCGGAGCCGACGGCATAGAATCTTCCATCGCCCATTGGGCCGGATTAAAATCCATGAGGCATCCCGAAGAGATGGCCTCCGCTGTCCAAGCAGACATGACCGGCGTTGAAACAGATTACCCTGACTATTTTCAATATCACATAGGGAAGTCAGTGGCCCCTGGCTGGAAGGCAACCATATCCCCAAAAGGCGATTCCAAAGCAAGCGTTGCGGCTTTTGTTCGCAATACTCCAATACCTGCAATGGAATACTTCAATCAATTCGTTTATAAGAACGTTTTAGTGTCTAAATTTTTCGAGAAAGCTAAAATCCTGGACCTTTTGGAGGGTGGAGACCCCATAGCTACCATGCCCGGTGACTTAGTAAAGAGTGGAGTCATGATAATCGGGGGTGCGGCCGGTCAAGCCGGCCTGCCCTATGGAATGCTGGCTGGGATAATATGCGGTGATGTGGCAGCCAAAGCCATAGAAGCCGACGATGTATCCAAAAAACATCTTGACATGTATGTGTCTATGTGGCGAAAGGAGTTATTATCAGAATACAAGACAGGTTATAGGGCTCTCAAGGTCATGGAGAGAATACCCGATAAGGATATCGATAAAATGGTTAAAGCTCTTCAGGACGTTGACGTTACGAAAACCCTATCGAGCCATTCAACGACTTTCATGAAGGGGCTAAGCATCGTTTCATTGGCACTTAGGATGAATCCGAAACTCCTGCGATTTGTAAAATATCTTATATGACTAACTAAACAACTAAGACCGAATGAATCTTCTGAATATTCTGGTGCAGTTCAATATAACTTCAGGTTTAAGGCTATAAAGGAGACTTAACTCAGCGTAGCCAAAAAAGAGGCATCCTTCGCATTCCTCAGATATTTTATTTCTCTTATATTTTGAGTATTCCCAGACTTTACCGAGACTTCCTTCAACATCTCCCATATTTTGACGGTAAACCCTGCAGTTTTCTAATTCGCCATTAGACGAAACATGAAGAATGAGGTCATTGACATGACAGTGGAGGTCTGGATCGAGGTCCCTTATCATCCTGAGATAGGTGTAGGAATTTAGAATCGGCGAGCCTTCTCTTTTTAATTCAATTATTCTGTCGACTGTCTTTCTGTACTTCTCTGGGTTTCTTATTCCCAGTTCATCCCACACGTCTTGGGAAATGTCTTCATATTCATAAAGGGGCTCAAATGAGATCCATATCCCCAAATCTTCGACGATTTTGACGAGGTCCTCAATCTCGTCCAGATTCCTTCCGTTGAGAACGCAATTTATCACGATGGGAATTCCCTTTTTTATTGCGGCATTGATCCCATCCAAAACCCTACCAAGATCGACTCCTCTCAGCTTCTCGTAGCTCTTAGTGCCATCCACAGAAACCGACAGATAGTCAAGACTTGAGAGTTCGTCCACCCTTTCCTTTAAAAGAACTCCATTTGTCACCATAAATGTTATCATGCCCAGAGATTTGGCATACTCAAGACATTCCGGGAGGTCTTTTCTCACGAGGGGTTCCGCAGTCCATACATTATATGCCAAGACTCCCAGAGAACTGGCCTCATCAAGAAGACGGAATATCTCCTCCTTTTCCATTTCCTTTAGCCTCTCTTCCCAATAGATGCAAAATTTGCAACGGAGATTGCATTCTGAATTAATCCCGTGGGAAAGTATCAAAGGTCCTTTTTTGACCCATAACTGCCAAATGGCTTTAATTATTATCAAAGGAGTAAAATTTCTTATTTTCATGTTCATTTTAATCAAGCTTTTCAAGTTTTTCTATCTTTTTGATCTTCTCGACATCCTCGATCGAATACGGCAAATCTGCATCTTTGGGTATTTTTTTGAGATAATTCTCCTTGAAATATGGATCGTTGATGGCACATATTTTTGGCTTTTTTCTGAATAGCTTATTTCTACGTATTCTAACCCATATATCTTTTAAATCCGTCTCCCTGATGTTTCCGAAAGAGACCGGAGTGTGCATGCATGGCATGACATCACCTGTAGGCGAAACGAAGACCCATCGTCTTCCAGCGAAACAACCGAATAACTCTGGATTCCTGAGATGGAAAAACGACGTCAGACAAATATTTTTTTCCTGTGTTCTCGCCAGATTTATCAAACGCTCCCTATCGCTATCACTTAATATATCCTTGCCCGACCATTTTCCACCGGCAAATATCTCATCGATTAAAAGCTCATGAACACCCAGCGAATCACAGTATTCTAACAGATTATTCATGGTTTCTAAATCCGAATTTTGGGGTGATGCAACATAGAGCACACATACGATAAGACCGGCTTTTACAGCATGCTTGATGCCCTCTGTGACCTTTTCAAATAGACCGGGTACCCCCCTAAATCTATCGTGAATTTCGGGGTATGGGCTGTCCAAGCTGACGGTGAGTACATCCAATCCGGCCCTTTTTAGCATCTGCACGTATTCTTCGGTTAGGAGGAGTCCATTGGTCACAACACGAGATATCGCCTTGCTTTTATCTATATGGTAGATTAATTCTGGAAGATCATCCCTTAGGGTAGGCTCTCCTCCTTCAAAGCTTATATGATAGGCTCCGAGTTCTAGGGATCGATCTATAAAGTCACATATTTCATCAGTGGATAATTCTTCTTTGCCGGTTATTCCGTATGCAATGCAATGTTTACATTTGCACTGGCATCTGCTGGTAACCATGATGGCGACACATTCAGGTGTAAATTTACCAAAGAGATTGCTTTTTAATTGTGCAGTCATCAACCTCCTAAAGGGCTCACTGGGAACCAACGGGAAGACAGTTGAAACAAATGCCCCGTCTTCTAGGATTGCAGCTGGCGGTCCTGAAAAATAATTGTTGAACCTCTCGCAAATTTGTTTGGCTAAGAATGAAAGAGGACCCTCTGTGCTTGCCTTAACTTCTTTATATTCGATTTCCAAGAAGGCCCTAAGGCCCGGTATTTTGTAAACTAAAAGTTTCATGGTGATTCACTGTTTTGATAAGAGAGGTTATAGTTAACTATTTCTGTATTGGAAAACTTTTATCGCCACGGCTTATTGACTGAGATTGGAGAGGAGTTATTGTCAGAGTTTTCGGTATATAAGGCCAAAGGCATTGAGATTCGGTTAGATGTTACAGAAGGTCGTGCCGAACTCAAGTCATCTGGTCCTCTTTCGTTGCCATGTGCTCCAATCATCAGATACGTGAACTCCATGCTTCAAAATGAGAAGGCCATAGAAGTGAAGGATGATTCTGTAATACTAACAACCTGGTTGCCTCCCATTCCAAGCGGCCCCTTCAGACGGGCGTTAAAAGCTGAAATTGACATATTACTGAGGAGAAAGTATGTACCCCAAGCCGTATCTATCAATGCTTTTAAAAGATGTTCATGCAGTTGTACCCATTGTAACATGGTACAATCTCCCAATGAAGAGCTTAGTACAGATGAGTTGAAGGATTTCATCGATCAGGTGATTGGGCTTGGCGCCATATCCATCGGCTTCGCGGAAGGAGATCCGCTCCTGCGTGAAGACCTTGTGGATCTAGTAAGGCATGTTGATAAAGACAAGGCTATAGCAAGCGTATTTACACCGGGCATTCTTTTGACCGAAGAAAAAGCAGTGGAGTTGAAGACGGCCGGGTTGTACGCAGCCATCATAGGTCTACGCAGTCCTATTTCTGGAGAGCACGATACAGCCAGAGGTGTTAAAGGCGCATTCGAAAAAGCAACAATATCCATGAAAAATGCCGTAAAGGCTGGCTTATACGTTTCGATGCATACCCACGCAAATCCAGGTTTGATCGAAAGCGGAAAATTAGAGGGGTTGTATGACCTTGCATCACAACTTGGAGTCCATGAGCTCACGGTATGGGAGGGGGTTCCGACCTGGAGCTACATGAACAATGAAAGGATGATGCTTAATGATGATCATCGGAAGCAAATACTTGATATGTACAGGAGGGTGAACTCCACACCAGAGGGGCCGAGGATGTTCTCGATGACTTTTTTTGAATCGCCGAAACTATTCGGTTGTATGGCTGGGAGAAGATGGCTGAATTTGGTGGATTCCGGAGATTTGACCCCTTGCACCTATATGCCCATCTCTTTCGGGAACATAAAGGAAGAGGGGGTCAAAGACATCTGGGATAGGATAAGAAAGTTCCCTGAGTTCAGGTGCAAGAGATCGTGTCTGATGCTGGACCCAGAATTTAGATCGAAGTATATCAAGAAAATTGCAAAAAGTGAGACACTTCCGATTCATATAGAAAAATCGGATTAGATTATGTAGATTCCAAGACCGTCAAGAATAAAATTAGTAGATTAGACATTAATTACTTTTTTCAGAATATTTTGTTCATGATTTGTTTGAGGATTTCTTTTTTGATTACATTTTTGATTATTTGTATTTTAATAGGTAAACACGATATAACAATATCCCATCAATTAATCAGATATAGCGTAATTAGACTATGCGACATTTCTACAATTTTGTCGTGTTTTTTTGATGGTTATAGTTTCCTCCTCTTTAAAGGTTATAATTTACATCGTCCCGAATGCCCATTTTTGACCACGGACAAGCAGCTACGCAATTGACACAAGACTTGAGTGACATCGTGTTCGTTTTCCAAAAGGCATGGCATTTTGCAACGTCAACAGGCCACCTCAACAGACCTTCCCTGTTGGAAATAGAA
>JAAEEL010000051.1 GCA_013415795.1 Methanocellales archaeon
ATAGCCATCTATGCTAGAGAGCTGGCTGAGACTTTCAACCATTTCTATCTTCATTCCCCAGTGCTTAAGTCTGAAGATGAAATTAGAAAAGCGAGATTAGTGCTCGTGAACTGTGCAAGAATTGTTTTGGCTAATGTTTTGGATTTGTTGGGCATAGCAGCTCCGGAATCGATGTAAAATAATTTGATATAATACAAATCGACTAAATATGTAATCAGAACTCTTCAGGTCTTTGATATATCGAGCTCCCACCAGAGCCTGAAGGCCTGAAAGCCCATTCCGATGACGTCTTTTATTAGTTCTACTTTGGTTGCACCGGCATGAGCCCAATTCACAGGGAATTCCTTTATGCTATAGCTTTTTCTCTGTGCCCTAACGAGTAATTCGGTGTCCCAAAACCAATGTTGTTCTTTAATTTCATCTAGCAAATCAAACAAAGGCTCTCTTTTAAAAGATTTAAATCCGCATTGGTGGTCGTGTATCTGGGACCTTAGAAGCGTTCGTATCAAAAAATTATATCCTCTGCTTGCAATATCTCTTTTCCAAGGTCTTTTCGTTTTACTCTCTGGTAGCATTCTTGAACCGGTAGCAAAATCGTATCCCTCTATTATGCTGCCTATCAGCTCATCCAATTGTTCAATGTCAGTCGCCAAGTCGACATCCATGTAGGCCATGATCTCTCCGCTTGCATTTTTAAATGCATTTTTTAAAGCCCCCCCACGTCCAAGTCGAACATCACTGTGTATATGCTTTATAGATTCAAAATTTTCTTCCAGATCTTTCGCAATTTTGTCTGTTCCGTCGGTGCTACCGTCTTCTGCTATGATAATCTCATAGCTTATGTTTATTTTATTGAGTATGTCAATGGTTCTATTGACTGCTGCTTCTATTTTATTTGCCTCATTATAGGCTGGAAATATAATCGAAACACTCATTTTACCTCTGGAAGAAAAAGATTACTAACAGGCCAAAAATAATTAGAGAATATCCAAGAGCATTATATATGGTAACGCTTTCTCCTAGTACAGCGAAGGAAAGAAGAAAAACCATTACGAGTATCAAGCTTGTGAAAGCATATACAAAATTCAGATCTTCCTTTGATAGCGCTACCAGCCAAGAAATCGTGCTGATTCCATACAGAAAAAGACCAATTAATACATATGGATTAAAAATCATTTTAAATAGAACGCTTGGAGACAGTGCACTCACTTCTCCAACCTGAGTCATTCCCAGCTTGAATCCTAACTGCCCAAAGGCAGCAGTAACGGCAGCAAACAATATAAACAAAATTACATTCATTATAGATGCACCTTCTTTTTCTTTATTCTTTAAAATATCCAACTCTCTAGAAATCTCAAACCTTCTTTATATTCATATGATATGGGATATCCCGATATCACTGGATAATAGACAAAGAACAAAATCAACGTCACCAACAAATAAGAGATAACTAACCATTTAGCTTTCCCTTCCCATAAATTATTCATCCAATATGTAATAGCTAAAGCCATGAAAGGCACATTTGCGTAGAAGTGATATATAAATAATGCCCTCGAAATCGGTGCATATGGGAGCCATTGAAATAGAAACAGGACTACTATGAACATGCAGGTTTTATCCCTATCTCTCACCATTTTTGTGGCTGTTAAAATTAAGAATATTGCACCTAACCACCATATAGCCGGATTTCCCATCAAAACTATGGTTGAAACCATCCCATCTAAATTATTACTGTAAATCCACATGGGTTTGAGAATTAAAGGCCAGCTCCGCCAATATGAGGCGAATGGATGGGATGCAGTAAGAGACGAATGATATCCGTACATGGTAAACTGAAGGTTTATGACATCCGCTAAATTATAACCTGCCAACATATGAGGTATGTATGTTAAGAGGTAGATGATTATGGAAATTGCTAGGGCAAAAAAGGTGATTGATAGGGGGTAAACCAAGTACTTGTGAACGTCTTTTTTATCATACTTTTCCATCAATGAAAATTCTTTGAGTTTAAGAAGAATGAACAGAAAAGCCATCCCAATAAATCCGTACATTGCATACCACTTCGTTGAGAAGGCAAGACCAAAAAATAATGTACTTAAAAATAATGGGCGACCCACATCTTTCCATCCCTTTTTAAAGATTCCTTGAAAATAGGTGAAGAAAAAGTAGAACATTAAAATCAAGAAAAAGACTATAAAAGTATCCCCAGTTGCTAATCTGGCTTCTGTGAAGTGCATGAAGTCAAATGTGATGAGAAATGCAGCTATAAACCCCCCCAGCGAAGTCCCAGAAATTTTCTTGCCGAACATGAACATGACGGGTATTGCTGCAGTTGCAAATATTACTCCCATTAACCTCCAAGCAAATGGATTGGAACCAAATAGGAGTATACCACAAGCTATTATGAGTTTACTGAGTGGGGGGTGCGTCCACTCGAAGGGCTCTGTGAAATCCATATGCTCATAGGCCGTTCTAACAAAATATATTTCATCAAAATATGTGCCCGATCTATATATCAGGGGCTCTTCCACTAAAGATTGTTCATCTATAAGTTTCTTTAGATCTCTTCCATGTGTCTGAGCATTTCCATATTCATCGGTTATGCTTTTTATTTCGAATCTCTTTTTGCTTCCTTCTCCAAATACTGCTATCTCTCCGATATCTGATGAAGGATTATCAAAGTCAAATCTGATGTACCGGGTATCGCAACTTATTGGTATATCGTCCCAGAAATAATATACTCCAGATCTTACATAATTTGTAGAAAAACGCCAATCATTCGGACCTCCGTAGTAAATATTCATTTTTGTTAGACTGTCTTCTTTGATAAAAAGCGCAATTCGCTCTACAGGTTGGAGGGAACCAAGGTCTATGTAGAAACCTTCTACTTCATTTAAGGAGTGCCAGTAGGTTACCGGCATTTCTGTAGCGCCCAGGTTGAAAACTGCGATGGAAAAAAAGGTGACGGAGAGGATTAGCATCAATGCTACATCTCGCCTTGTAATCTTGATTTTACTCACGACTTCTTTATCAGGAACCATCTCTCCTAACTTTTTCAGGTCAGGTTTGGTTAAATTGAAAACTTTATCTATTTTCTTAAGAAACCCCGGGTATCGCATAACATGAATGGAGTATGCGAGTATTGCCAGATTTATCAATGGTACAATTGTTAAAGATAAATTATTGTCAGGGATAAAGTTATTTTTATTGATAAAACTCAAGACATATGCCAAGTTGAATAGATATGTGGCAGTTAGGATATAATAGATCGTCTTTATTTTTTCATGGTTCATGATTAAAGCCAAAATGGCGAATACCGGGAACATGTATCTTTCATGCATCCTTGTCATCAGCATGAAAAATCCGAAAGAGAGCAAGAAGCATGAGAAGATCAGCGGTTCCGTGTCATATTTTTTGTTTAAGTTTAAGTGATAAAGCACGAACAACACAAGAGCTCCAAACAGGATAATGCCCCATATATGGGAACTTAAAAATAACAATGGTTGAGAGTCGGGCTTCCAAAAACCGGCAAATGCCCAGATGTTGTATGCACTTACCGAGTTGTAGGCATAGTATTCGTATCCTGTAGAATATATCCCTATCAGGAATTCGATGGGATTGCTCCATCTAAAGGGCAGGATTATGAGAAAAACTGAGGCAGCAGAGGCGGCAATAGAGGTTGCAACTCTTTTTAAATCATATTTCCTGATGATGAAGAAGGCTATAATTGGCAGGATGGCAACGCTCTGTGGCTTAGTTAGCATGGCTACAGCGAGAGAAGAGGCTGACAATTCCGGTTTTTCGTAGATGAGAAATATTATGGAGGCGATCATGAAAAATGTGTAAAACGATCCCATTTGTCCCCAAACAGCCAGGTTGTAAATGGTTCCCGGATTGAAGGCATAAATAACCATTATAAAGGCTGCATGGTTAAAACCAATTTTTTTACGCAGGAAAAAGAAGATTAGAAAAGATATTCCCAGGTCGAATAGGTTTGAAGGCAGTTTTAACAAATAAACAAAATATTCAGTATTAAAAAGCGAAAAGTGCTTGGCGATGCTCCCAAATATCCAAAATATGTAGATGCTGAAAGGAGGATAATCGGACCACCCCCTGTCATAGAAGGTACGCAGACCTTCTGCTGCAGAGGCATGCCAGGCTGTAAACGTGTTGACGTCTATGTAATAGCCTTCGGCAGGAAAAAGTAGAACTCTGACGATAAGAGAAACCAACAATATCAATGAAATCTTTAAGAGCTCTTCTCGTCTTTCCATTCAAATCTAAATTAAAGCGCATCGCTAAATAAGTATGTTTTTTTTGGAGGTTTTTAATTTCAACCCAATCACTTCAAAAAATCCTCAGCCATATCATAAGGTCAGAAATCCTTTTCCTTCAATATGTATATTTTTGCTTCTTCTTTGGTTAATACCCCTTTTTCCACATAAAAGTCAAGAAGGTACTTTTGCATTTCTTGAATTTCTTTTAAAGGTATTATCCTTCACTCCCTCCCAACCATTCCTAAACATATTGCATATCAAATATAACCCTAAAATATGCATAGCGAAACTGTTTTTTAGATTTAAATACAAACGTTACACTTAATTGGCGCTAAGATCAAACTCTATCATCGATCGGAGATTTAAATTGCAACAAGAGAATTTTGAACATCTGCTTAGTAAACAGGGATACCATTTTGTAGGTCAACATAGCGCAGTCAAGCCATGTCTGTGGCTTAAAAAATCTATCAGGGATGAGGGTGTTTGTTACAAGTCAAAATTCTACGGAATATCTTCCCACGGGTGCATACAGATGACGCCCTCGTTGGGGTGCAACCATCGGTGCCTTTTCTGTTGGCGACCCATAGAGATGATAATGCCAAAACACAAGTGGGATTCTCCGGAGACCATTGTGGACGGCTGTATAGATGAGCAGATGAGACTGATATCAGGTTATGCTGGATCCACCAACACGACCAATCTAAGTAAACTTGAGGAGGCGA
>JAAEEL010000052.1 GCA_013415795.1 Methanocellales archaeon
ATCTTCTATAATCTGTCCTAAGACTGAAGTACATTGCTTTATTATGGCATCTTTAGTCGACATAAATCCCTCCAAATTATTAAAGTTGCCAACCTATATTAAATCTTATATATCCTTATCATACTTCTTAAACCTTAAACTGGAGACAGCGATCAAGTCAAACAAACCAAACCCTCCAAAAAACAACCAAAATCGTCGAATCACAGACATAACCATGAAATAAACCACTTCTTGTTTTGACTAAAAAAATCAAAACGTACCCAACGTCCTCTGTTTTTGTTTGTCCTTGTCAGGTCCCTTTAAACCTTCACTCAAACTCGCAACAGCCCGCCTCATTTTCCTCTCCCTAGCCATACTAGCCCAATGATGGACCTCGTCTGCTGTGCCACTGGCAATCAATATCTTAACCCTCCCAAAACCCTTTCGAGCAGTCCTACCCATCCTTTGTATAAGTCTAATCTCGCTTGGGATGGGTTCATAAAAAATGACAAAATCCACTGAAGGCATGTCAAGCCCCTCCTCCGCAATGCTCGTTGCCACTAATACGTTGTATGTGCCACTCTGAAAGTCTTGAAGTATGGATGACTGCTCTTCCTGCGTAAGCCCCACGTCCTGTTGCTTGGAAGCTTGCCCTACAAATCTTATGGGTCTTACAGATTCAACCCCTTCCATGCTACGAATTATCTTTGTCGCAGTATCTCTAAACTGAGTAAAAACTATAATCCTTGATTTTGGATTCTGTGACAACTCGCTTACTACTGCTTTTCTAAGCTTTTCCAGCTTGGGATGATCTATTTTCGAATATCTTTCTACTAGTTTCATCAAAATATGAAAGTCTTGGGTACTCGTGATCCTCATCGCAAATTTAATACCCCTCTTAGCCTTGTCTTGCACACTCTTTAGAAATTTTTGCAGAACTTCTATATCCTGTGTCGTAAGAACTTCGATAGCATGAGAAATTGATATCGATGCCGCTTGAAGTACGATGGCAGTATATAAACTCCTTTGATTTTTATCTCGGTCTAGCTTAGCACTCAGCCTTTGACGCAATATCAACAAATCCTTCTTGCTTACATATTTGGTTTTTTTGTATGTCAGCATTCCCATGGATTGTAGCTTTTTTATCTCGCTATAAAGCATGCCCTCTAACACGTCTTTGATTTCCTTATACTCCTTTGGCAATTCTACCTTTTGCCAACTAATAATCAGTGGGGGGATGTAGGGCTTTACATCATCATCATCTTTAGACCTATATTCTATTGAATCGATGAATAAGTTCTCATATGTTTCCTTGATAACCACTCTGTCTTGCCCAGGAGAAGCGGTTAATGCTAATATAAGCGGTTCTGTGCACTGATTTACATATCTCTCTGCAATCTGGTTGTATGCATACTTTTTCCTAGCTCTGTGGGCTTCATCGAATATTATGAGGCAAACATCCTCAAGATCATAGCGACCTCCAACCACGTCGTTTCTTATTAGCTGCGGCGTTGCAAATATGATTTGTGCATTTTTCCATAGTTCTGCTCTTTTTTTAGGTTCCACTTTGCCGGTCATAATCTCGAAACCACCCGTTAATAGAAATCTTTTGAAACTATCATGGTGCTGTAAAACCAGCGGTCTAGTGGGTGCGAGAATCAAGACCTTTTTTAGAGGATATATGCTAAGCCTATGGGCTGCTACTAGGAGGGACACAATTGTCTTGCCTAAGGCGGTTGGAAGGATGACCAAGGTATTATGCTCTAAGCACGTATCTAGAATATTTTGCTGATACAATCGCTTCTCCACCATCCCAGGTCGGATCAGTGGATGAGACACATATTTACTATCCATCCCTGAAAAATAAGTTTCATGAGCATAAATAATTACTTGAGTTTGGTATTTAAGATAGGTGGCGATAGAGTTGCTGATGTAATGCTTTTTATAATAATCAAGTCGCATGTGACCTTTGTTTCTTTGATCATCTTTACGTAACTTTTCCTACCTTTACAAAATAAATATATAATATAGGAATTAATCCAATACAACATATCTGGTTCTGTCTTCTGCCATTGTAATTAGTGTTCCCATAACTAGTGCAATATATGCGACTAATTAGCCAATTAAAATGCTCTCTATGGAAATCAAATTAGAACCCATATAAATTGTAATATTTTTATCACAAAATCTCTTGATGCTGGGCATCAGATCAATGTTCCGGCTTTTTCAAATATGACACCACCGGCGATCAACTCCCCCATAACACTAGGAACGTCTCCGATGAGAACTCGTATCTGTTTCATCGAGTCCCTGTCTCGTATGGTTACTGTATCATCATCCAATGTCTGATGATCTATGGTTATGGCGAAAGGAGTTCCAATCTCATCATGTCGCCGATATCTTCGCCCGATAGTGCCGGATTCGTCATAGTCGACCAGAAATCCGTTTTTGCGTAACGAGCGTTCCACCCACCTCCCCTTCTTATCAAGACCGTCTCTTGAGAGTAGAGGTAAAACCACTCCTTGTATTGGCGCAATATTGGGGGGAAGACGTAGCACCACCCTTCTCTCACCCTCTACTTCTTCTTCATCAAAAGAATGCTCTAACAAAACGTAAACGATCCTGTCGATGCCATATGAAGGCTCAATAACGTGTGGTAACACCCTCTCTCCACTTATTTCTTCACTAACGAGCTCATATTTAACCAAATCTTTTGTTAGAGGAATCACCTCGTCTCCAACTCGGATCGTACCCTCCTCAAATTGATCCAAGCTTAGCGTTCTAAGGGCTTCTGTAACTTTTGCTGCATTATCCTTGAACTTGCGCCCTATAGCACGCATATTTGGCTTGATAACCATTCTTTCCCTTGTTATGGGTTTGTCATACGGTACGAAAACGGTCATTTCATTTTGGCTGTGCTTTGCATGAGCTTTCAGATCATAGTCTCCTCGGTTTGCGATGCCAACAATCTCAATCCAACCAAATCTATCTGTTAGTGCTTCGGCATCCCAACAGTCGATAGCATAATGTGCTATTTCATCATTTTTATGTTGCCTAAACCTGATTTTTTCTTGCGAAAATCCAATTTCAAGTAAAAAAAGCTGAATCTGTGCAATATGGTATCCCACAAATTGTTGTTTTATGATTCCTTTTTCTACTGCATCTTTTAAAGAGAGCTTCAGAGTCTTTCCATCGCTAAGCTGCTCCTTCGCAGGGTATAATTGCAAAACCACATTCTTGACATCTTCAAAGTTCGGATGCTCCGTCTTTCTGGGGTCTATGAAGATCTCAACCTCAGCTATTGTGAATTCCCTTAGTCGTAGGGTACCCTGTCTGGGCGATATCTCGTTTCGATATACCTTTCCTATTTGCGCAACACCAAATGGTAATCTGTCCCTATAAAACCTTAACAATCGATGAAAATCGACGAACATTCCCTGCGCAGTCTCTGGCCGTAGATATCCAATTCGTTTTGATCCTGGACCAATGGAGGTTTTAAACATTAGATTAAAGGCACAAACCTCGCCAAGAGAACCACCACATTCTGGACATTTTTCCATGGCAGAATCTACCTTAAAAGCCTCTCCACATTTTTTACACTCGACCATCAAATCTGCGAAATTGTTCACATGTCCAGAGGCTACAAACACATCTTCTATACACATAGTCGGCGTTTCGATCTCATAGAAACCCCCTCTTATTACGTGAAAATCGATCCATATTTCCTTGATTCTCCTCTTCAGTGCGGTACCCAGAGGACCAAAGTCCCAAAATCCTGCGGTAGAGCCGTAAATCTCAAAAGAAGGCCAGAGAAAACCCCGACGCTTTGCCAACTCTATGACCTTCTCGTATTTGTCCATAATGATCACTTGATCAAAACTCTGATCAAATCCTTGTCTAGAAGCAGCCCAGATAGCTTGTTGTGTGCGGTAACTATGGGAATTTGATCTACTCTATTACGACACATCTTTTTTGCACAGTTACTGATCTCAGAACGGCGAAATGCTGTTATGACGTCTTTGATCATTACCTCTTTTACCGGAACTTCTGGTAACTTTATGCGTGAGACACCATAGTAAAGATTCATCGTGTCTCTCATGCCCTCCCATGCCCACGCATCCCCATCCGAAGCGGCCGACATGTCAGATTTTTCAACGTAATCCTCGATCTCGCTTACATTGAGCAGATCTCTCTCGGTTATGATGCCGACGAGTTCTCCATTCGAATTGAGCACAGGCGACGCCTCCATGTTGCTCAATCGCAGAATATCCATGACAACGGGCAGTGGAGTCCTATCCCAGATTGCAACCAGATCAGACCGAACATATTCTTCTACCGAATCCTTTATGTCCATGTCGGCGATTGCACCTATTATATCAGCAACAGTTATGAGGCCTATGAGTGTATCATCGGTTACAACAGGTAATCGCCGTATTTTTCCTTCAAGAATCACTTTTGCTGCATCAGATATATCGCATTCTGGAGAGATTGTTATAGGGTTTCTGGTCATTATCAGCGCAAGCTGCTCCTCTTCTGGGTGTTTGAGTAAATCTGTTCTGGTGACTATCCCAACCAATCTCTTATCCTTAACCACAGGAACACCAGAAATGCGCTCGCTCTTCAGTGTTTTTAATGCATCATCTCTGGAACCCGGAACGGTTGCATATACAACGTCTTTTATCATTACGTCTTCTACTTTTATTGACATTATCTACCCTCCAGGACCTTCACTGAAACTGGTGTTTTTCTTATGATATTTTCTGCTACACTTCCCAATAAGGGTTTTTCGAGACTTTTTTCCAAGCATATCAACCCGAATCAAATTAATATCATCCTCTCAAAAATTGATATTTTCATTAGATGAATATTCAACTATATTTTCTGAGTGGAAATGCCCCTCATTCTTATTAGTTATTTCTTTAACCATTTTTGACTCCTTATCTCTTTTTCTGGAGTAAATACATATCTTGCCGCCATTTTGAACCGACAAGAATGGAAACAAATGCAGAAGCATCCAAATTAGCTTTCTTGTAAGCGGATAACCTGCGGTTTTGATCATTTTTTGTATAAATTATCTCCTACCACGACGGCCATTATGTCGTCGGGTCTTGCTCTTCTCACGATACCACTCATGGGATTCTTAACACCTCTCATGTTGTTTGATTCCCCGTTGATTATCATTAGGTTTGCTGTTTTACCCTCAGCGATCGAACCCATACTCTTATCCAGACCTAATATTTTTGAACCGTTGAGAGTGCAGAGCGTAAATACTTGTCTATCATCCCTTAAAAATGCTTTTGCCACGAACTCCATCTCAGAGAACATGTTAACTGAATTGAGCATTACGTTGTCAGTTCCTATTGCTACAGTTATACCTAAATCAATCATCTCCTTGATCGGTGGTTTTGTCCATGACCGTCCAACACCTGTCACGAAGTTCGATCTAGGACATGCTACCACAGGTATATTTTTATCAGCAACTTTTTTAAGATCATTATCATCTGCATAAGTCATGTGAACCAGGAAATCCGGATCTAATTTTAATGCATTATCGATATCTTTTCTGTTTGCTTCACCTGCGTGTATCGCAAACATCTTATCTTTCTTTTTCGTCAGCTCGGCCACTTCCTCTAGATAATCCCAGTTATAATCGTTAGTGCCACTCATCCCTATACCATCTGTTATTTTTAGAACGCCCTCCACATCACCATCTGGACGACCTAAGACGATGGACTTTATCTCTTTTATAATTGCATCTTTCAGAGCACACACCCCTACTACACCGCCCTCCCTAAAATCAGCAAATGCAGCAGTACCGCAGAATTTCATGTCCAATAAGCTTGACCTCATAGCTGCAACTAGTTCATCCTTTGGTGTTTCTGATAGAATTTTGTGTTTGAGTCCACCAGGCGAAACCAATGCCTCTAGAGAATCAAAATTTACATCCTTTAATACGGAATCGCCGATATGTGTATGTGCGTTTATAAATGCTGGAGCTACAATTCCATGTAAAACTGAATCCACCTCTCCTATGGCAACCTCACTAATCACCCCCTCTTTGATGACCACATATCCCTCTATCACATCAAAATCATCGCCGTATATGATGCTGCCAGAGATTATATTTTCATTACTCATGGGGATGAAGTAAATAGTGCATCGAAGATTAAAACTTTTTCATTTCACAGGCGTTGAATAAAATCCAGAAAAATAATATAATAACTACAACTAAGGTCCGTATCAAAAAAAAAATCAAAAAGTTTAATTTAAGCCGCACGCTTTTCACAACCCAGAGAAAAA
>JAAEEL010000053.1 GCA_013415795.1 Methanocellales archaeon
TAGCGAAATATTGAAATTAAAAAGAAAAATTGTATCAATAAAAAGAGTAGCACTCCCTCAAAGAGAAAAAATATCTTTCTTAGCCAAAAATGAATATAAATTTATTTTCAAAAAGTCAATCCCTTACTTTCGGGACGTTTATGATCATGCAATAAGGGTATCAGATACGATCGATAATTATAGGGAAGCGATAGGAAGTACTTTTGACGCTTACATGTCTGCTGTATCAAATAATATGAACGCAGTAATGAAGGTTCTGAGTATTATTGCTACGATTGCTTTACCACTAACTGTTATTTCAGGGATATATGGTACCAATTTTGAGGTTTTGCCTGGGCAGCATGTTCAATTTGGATTTTGGTTGATGACTATTTTCATGTTAATGCTGGCTGGTACGATGGTATATATATTTAGGAAGAGAGGTTGGTTTTAAAAAATTGCTATTAAAGTAAATCAAAAAATAATTTAGGTGAAAAGAAGCCCAATACTTTGAAGAAAAAGTAGAGAAATAATCAAACTTAATTCATCGTAACCACAGAAATTATAAAAGTTAATTCTCATTTTTAGCATCCCATCCAACCAAAAATTAAATAATAATTTACTTAACTCTACAATTATATTTTAGGTTTAAAATAGCTACTGAACTCATCAAATCACCTTAAAAATTAAATATATATTTAAACAATTATTAAAACATGAAGGACAGAAAAATCCTGAAGGTTGGGTCGAGTTATATGGTTACTCTTCCAATGGACATCGTGAGAGGCTTCGGTTGGGACAAGAGCACCAGGATCAATGTTAAGATAACTGGGAAAAAGACGATTGAGATATCCGAGGCGTGAAAACTTTATGTAAGGCGTTGGACGATATAATATAGAGATATGAAGATAGGAAGGCGCAAGTTCCTCAAGTCTCTTGCACTTGCCGGAGCTATAGCAGCCATGGGTTTTTCAGGATGTGTGTCGCATGAAGACCCGACTCCAACTCCCACTCCAACGCCCACTCAAAAACCAGAGGTAACACCAGAGAAAGTAGAAGATCAAGAAGAAGGGCCGGACAATGAGACTCTGATCGAGGGGATAATCTGGGATCCAGACGAGTTCGTAGGCATGACAGAGGAGCAGCAGTATCGGATGGAGATGGTCAATGAAATAAAGGCCTTTGCATTGGTGCTTGGCCTCAGCGAGACTGAGAATTTCAAGAGTTATGTAGCTGAGCTAGATGCCTACCACTACTATTTTTATGCCCCAGTTACCAGCCTGCCTTACGGCCTCGGGGATCCAGAGTTGCGCTTCGGCGTTGGTAAGCCGGAAGACGTAGTCATCGACTTGGATGAGTATGACGTCTTCTTCTTCTCTGTAGAGGCCGTGGCCGGCGTCAAGACACCTGTAACAAGAACGCTGATTGAAGCTCCGCTGAGCCGTTTCATTCATGTTGTTTTCCACGAGGAATGGCACGAACAAATAGACCTGCCGCTGGTCATCGAGGAGCCGAATGCTGAGGTCGTCAGTCACATTGCGAGCATGCTCTTTGCCGAAAAGAAGTTTGGCCCTTGTTCGGAGGAGTATAATGCCTTAAACCGACAATGGGAAAACAAACTGAGGGAGAGTGCGGTTTATGTGGACCACTACCACCAGCTTGAGACGTTATACTGCCAGTTCCATGCCAAGGATCTTTCCAGATCTGAAACGCTGCGTTTGAAGGATGTGATTCTGGAGTCGCTTGGGGAGGAGATCGAGGATATCTGGGGCGCTCGTCCAGAGCAGCTTAACAATGCCATTATTGCTTTCCAGATGACCTATTACAGGCACATGAGCCTGATGCACCAAGTATTTCTGGCATTGAATTCAGACTTGGAGAGGACGATATCCTTGTTCCTCGCGATTCCAAGGCAGGGAGAGGGTGCTACCAGCCTTGACGAAATCAATGACATCGAGGCAGAGGTCATCGGCTACTTGGAGGACGTATTGGCAGAACGCTCTTCAAGGTGGTGAGTAAAGCATCGGCTCGTTATGGGGCAGACTGATCAGGGCTTCAGTAGGCGTTTGGGTAACAGTCATACAAAACAGATGATATTGCAATTGATGAGACTAAAATTGGTGAGATTAAAGAAAGCAGTATAATTAAGACGAGGATACATCCTACTCTCTGAATTTTGATTCCGGATAAATATCCTCCTTCATGAGAAGATCAAAATTCTGAATTCTTTCCTAATTTAATTAAGCGAGTATATTATTTTGATAGATTTGTAACATTAGAGGAGTAAGCAGAAAATTTATTTTTTTGTTTTATTAAATAATTGTTCTGCAGGGCAACCGATCTCTCTTTGTTTGCAATATTTGCATGCTAACGAGCCTCGAACCAGTGCATTACCGAAAAACGTAAGTAGGGCTAAGATTGCTATCATTGTTAATATAAACCAGTTAAAATCTATTATTAAAATTACAATACCTACTAACATTGGTATTATAGAAACCATAAAATCCGGAATTATATCTTTCCAAGTGATCTCATCTTGAATAAACCTTTTAGAATCCCCTTTATTAAATAATAAATAACTTAATTTCCCTTTACCAAAAGCACAGTATTTTCCGTAATAATAGCAGTTAACACAACTTCTTCTCAAGATTCTTGCTTCTATCCATAGGATATAAAGCAAATAAATAGCTAACCACATAAGTCCTAATTGGTAAATTATAAATGCACCTACCAAATAAATTGTAATCGAAAAAAAATTTGAAATGATGACTGCCCACCGGGGATAATTTTCATAATATTTTTTTTCCATATATTTTTTTTACTTCTTAATTTTTAGAATATAAACTTTTCTTTCGTATGACAGGCATGTTTATGATTGAATTTAATTAAAATATGCAATTTAGAGAATTTTCTGATCGTAGAAAAATAAATCAGTCTAAGCAGTAAACTCAATAAAATAAAAGTTTTCATTAATGGTTTTTTCAATATGTTGTTTTTTTGCCATGTCTACCACTTCTTCTTTGGAGATTCTATGATTTACGGGTGGACCTAAATCAGCTTCTTTCTTCTGCCAATCAATAACTACAACTTTCCCATTTTCACTGAGGCTCTCAAAACACCCCGAAAGAAATTCTTTAGGTGATTCAATCTCATGAAGTACATTTACAAGAAGAATATAATCGGCTTTCACGTCAATTATTTTATCAGATTTTATTATCTCAAGATTCTCTCTAGCGCCAGCTCTTTTTTTGAGTTCATCAAGCATTCGTTCAGATGTGTCTATCGCAATTACTCTGCCCTCATCTCCAACAAAGTCTAAGGCAGGGGTGGTAAAATATCCGATACCGCACCCAAAATCGATCAAAACATCTCCTTGCTTAACTCCAATCTCTCTTAAAATATTTTCAGGAGGTAAAATCTCTCTCCTTCTTTTATTATCCAGCTTATTAAAATCTCCTTCAAATCTATGGGCCATCAAAATTAAATAACATACCACATGTATAAAAATAACCATATTTTACATCTATCTTATCTTATTCAAAGGATGTAACTGCTCCATTTTTTTTAAAAAAAAATAAATGGAAATTTTATTGAATTTAGGACACTTTATACTCGCCAATCAGATCTAAACAGTAGTAAAACCATTTTGATGAATTGCATTTCATTTATCTCCTACACCTCTCATTTAGGCGGAGGATTGCGTATCTACTCCAGCCCTTTCGAATTCTAACTTTGCTAATGCATCAATGATACGGGTTCATTCCTTTTCTCATTTTTTTTACAATCACTTAAATAGGAAATCTGTAATACGTATCGTAGATGACAGAAGGCGATGAGTACCTCGGAGAGTATGCAAGCGTATATTCAATAGTTAAGCAAACGCTACCACTGCTCTTAATATGTGTTATTTTGGGCTTGCTTGCTGGCGTCGTTCTGGGGGCCATGGAATCCTCTTTAGAAGCTCTTCCGGGTCTTCTAGTGTTAGTGCCAGCTATCTTGGCTACACGAGGTAATATATTTGGAGCTTTTGGTTCTAGGCTTGGCTCCGCACTTCATCAGGGTTTGATCAGGCCAGAGCTGAAGAGAGACAACAATCTCATTCATAGCATAGCAGCTGCGCTCGTCGAAGGAGTAATAATGTCTATCTTTTTGGCCACTGTCGCTCATTATGTGATCCTGATGCTCGAAAGAGAAAGCATCGGAATAATTCCATTGATTGCAATATCTCTGATAGCGGCGGTTGTATCAGGAATTGTGTTAACCGTATTTATCATAGTACTCGCATTTGCCGGATATAAGAGGGGCATAGATCCAGATAACATAACTGGACCTATAGCTACCACTGTTGGTGATTTACTTGCAATGATTGCACTTTTTATGGCAGCAGAAGTCATATTGGGAGTGATATAGTTGCCGAATGAATACAACGTCGTAAAGATTGTGAAGACTGCGCTTCCACTTCTCGCATTTGCCTCTCTTCTCGGAATCACATCTGGGGCAGTACTTGACACATATGGGGACTTTTTTCTTACATCTCCCGGAACACTCATATTAGTACCTGTCATGATAGGCCTAGGCGGAAACTTGGGCTCTATTCTTGGCTCTAGAATCACGTCTGCCCTTCATCTCGGCATCGTCGAACTTAGAATAACGGACCATTTGCTAAGAAACAACGTTATCGCCATTTTCATTATTGGTGTGATATCTTTTTTTGCGGTAGGGGTCTTCGGGCAATTATTCTGCATTTTGTTTGGTTTCAAGAGCCCGGGTCTTATCAGAATGGTTTTAATATCTTCCATCTCTGGGGCTCTCCTAACATTGATAATCGTACTCACTGCAATTTTTTCAGCCTTTGTATCCTATGGCTATGGTTTAGATCCAGATGACACGACGATACCAGTGGTTACAAGTATATCTGATATATTTGGCATTTTAGCGCTGTTTGGTGTGATGCTGATGGTATTATAAAAAAGAAAAAGCATTTATCCATTGCTTATAATTAGTTGATTGTTATGACAGAGGAAATTGAGTATCAACCGATGAATGTAAAGGACATCCTAAAGGAGATGAAGGACACCTCTGAGCTGATGGTAGACCTAGCATACTCGGCAGTCCTCTATGATGATGAGGATATTGCCGAGGAAGTGTTGCGTCTAGAGGAGAAGATGGACGTCTTGGGATACCATGCCAGAATAGCTGCGATGCTCGGCGCCAGAAGAGTTGAGGAGGCCGAGATGCTTTCTGGCATATTGCAGATAGCATCCGCTGCAGAAAAAGTCTCGAATGCTGCCGGAGACATTGCAAAGATAGTGCTCAAAAAATTGGGGTTGCCGCCAGAACTTAAGGCAGCAATACCAGAAGCAGAGGAAACAGTAACCAGGGTTAAGACGAGCAGCAAATCATCACTTGTGGGCAAGACATTGGGCGAGTTGGAATTGGAAACCGAAACTGGCATGCGGGTTATCGCAATGAGACGTGACCTGGATTGGATATATGCCCCAGACAAGAAAACGATGTTGATGAGGGATGATGTTTTATTTGCGAAAGGCCCGGATGAAGGCGTGGGGATCTTATATGAGTTGGCAGCCGTAGATAAATACCAGCGTAAATATCCTGCACCACAGGTATTACTAGAAGACCTAGATAAGGCCGTGGATATGATCATCGACATGAAAAACGTGTCAGAATTAGCGGTTGGATTGGCCTATTCCGCAGTGCTCTTTTATAATGTGGAAATCGCACATGAAGTGGAAATCCTAGAGGCAAAGATGGATGAGATGAAATACGGTCTTGAGCACTGGGTTTTAGTATCTGCCAAGCACATAGACGAGATTGACCACCTAAGGGGTTTACTCCATCTAGCAATATCTTCAGAGGTAATTTCAGATGCAGCAGACGAAATCGCAGATATTGTTCTGAGAGATATCGAGTTACACCCTGTTTTAATGCTGGCAATTAGGGAGTCCGATGAGGTTATCACAAGGGTGACGGTGGTCGAGCAGGCGGAAATCATTGGAAAAACATTGGGCGACCTCCGTCTAGAGACGGAAACAGGAATGTTCATTATGGCTATTAGAAGGTCAGATAGATGGATATATTCTCCAAAAGCCAAGACGGTAATTGAAAGAGGAGATACGCTTATAGCAAGGGGTACACGTGATGGAGAGGAATTGCTTATAGAAATGTGTTCATTACCGGAGTTAGAACCCTCTTAACCAATTTAGGCTATACTCTCCCTCTCGTACGGTTCTCGCTTCGATTACTAGCAGACCTTCATAACTTTTGAGCCTTTTTAGTACCTTATCCCAATTCACATTGCCCTTTCCAAGTGAAATATGGTCATCTTTCTTACCGAAATTGTCATGTAGGTGCACGTGATTAAAATCAAGTTCTAAAAAACCGTCTAACATCTTTGTTAAATTAGCATGTCCCACATCCAGTGTAATGCCTACGTTTGATCTATCGACATTTTGGATAATTCCATCGATTTCCTCTGGAAACCTGCCGAGCAGGCGATATATATTTGGCATGTTTTCTACAGACACTATGACTCCGTATTCTCTTGCGATGTCGCACAGTCTTTGTATCCCAAGTATGTTTTGCTTCCAAGCTTTGTCTGGTAGCTCTGCACCCAACGGAGAGAGGTGTCCAGGATGGACTACCACCAAGTCTGTAATTTCACCAAGAAGGTGTATTGAATTCCCCATCTGCTTGATGGTCTCATCCCATATGGGCTGATTGACACTTGCAAGATTGAGGTCAGAGAATGGTAAATGTGCGGTAAAGTCCAAACAAGTGCTTCTTAAAACATCTTGGATTCTATCAACGACTTCTTTTGTCAAGCTTTGAGAACCCTCACAAACCATTTCCCATCCGTTGAATCCGATTTCATCCAAGGAGTATGTCCATTCAAAAGATTTGTAGTTCATATATAGGCAGGAAAAACCCACTTTCATTTTTCGCTCCTGAGTGTTAACCAGTCTATCAGTTTTTCTACATCTTCGGTTTCTATACTAATGTAAATTCCTCCCAAGGAATCTTCTCCAAAGTTCAACTTGCCAATGTATGCAACTTGTTTGTTTAGAACGAATTCAATTCCATTTCCCGTCCTGCTCTTAAAAAGTTCCATTCTAGCCGTGTCTCGAATCTTTTGATTTCTTAATAGCTCTTGCAACCTTTGCAAAGAGGCCTTGCCTACCAACCTGTTCCCCCCATCTTTTTCCAACTGTAGTAATGCATCTGGGAATATATTTTTGATAGCAGTCTCTACATTTTCTATGAGTTCAGTAGGATGTATCGGAGCGGAAATTGTGGCAATTATGTGGCTAAGATCTTCTGTAATGCTCTCTATGGTGTTTTTAACTCTTTGTCTAAACTCCTCTAATGTATAAACATTATCTATTGAAAAGTCTGCTATTTTCATGGCTTCTGGTAAGCCCCAGCTTCTCTCTCTTTCATCTTTCTGCAAAAAGGATTTCCTGTTTTCGATGTCGTCCTCTCTTTTTCTGGCCATTGCCCATTCAAATCTTGCTTTTTGTGGCGCATGAATTGCAATTAAAGTGAATTGCTCTCCAAACACCTTCCTATAAACTTCGGCTTCAGCAACGCCCCTGATTCCATCGATCACTACTATCTTGCTGTCCGCATTTTTTATGTATGGAAAACATCGAATCGCTACTGCACCCATGCCCTCTCTCTCACGAATTTCATTTGCCACTTTCCCTACATTCTTTTCTGTGATTTTAAGTCCTTTGGCTTTGACCTCTGCCCGAACAACATCCCCCATATGAATTACTGGTATGCCAAGTGCTCTGGCAACATTTGCCGCCTCGGTCTTTCCAGATGCAGGCATTCCTACAAAGCCAATTATCTTTATGTGATGACCTCCTCTCCAAACTCATTAGTCCTAATTATAACATTACTTAAGAACTGCCTTGCAACCTTTGCTAAATCCACAAGTTCGTCTCTGCTAGGCGGCCCATATTGCTTTAATTCTTCGTTTGATCCTTGCTCAGGTATGCCTTGCCGAATCACATAGGTTACATCTGGGATATCCTCTGCAATAGCTTTAATGTGCTCTTTCTTAAAAACCAGTCCTTTGAAAACAGTTGTTCTCACTTCAAGAAAATCCTTACAAATCTCTAAAGACTTTTTAACCAATGATGTTGCTTTAGCGCCGTCATCTCCGATCACTTTAGAATAGAGTTCTGGATCTGATAATGGTGCCTTTACATCCAAAAAGATCTTATCGACCAAATTTTGCTCTATCAACTCTCTCAACCTCTCTGGATAGCACCCATTGGTTTCGATGCCTACTAAAAGCTTATATCTTTTTGCGAAACCTGCCAGACTTTTAATCTGCTCGAATTGCATCGTAGGTTCGCCTCCAGAGAATACCACCGCATTAACAAAATCCTTTGCCTTTTCGATTTCCGATTCTATCTCTTGTATATCGACTAGGTTATCATCTTCCAGAAGCTTGTAGTTTTGACAATAGGGGCATATCAGTGGACATTTTCTGAAGAAGATCACTATGGATACTTTTCCGTACCAATCTATTGTTGATATAGGTACGGTTCCGCCAAAATTTACTTTCAATGGATCACGCTATTTTGCTCCATTATGGATATCTGGGCTTTAAATCATTACTATTGTATCTATTTTTATGACATATTTATGAATCAAAGTTTATGAATTGTGGGTAACATCTTGAATTATTCTATCCGTCACATATTATAGAAAGAGTCTTATTGCTTGTTGGAAATTATTTGAATAAACAGTTTAGATAATGCTAAAAATGCTAAAACAACTTTTAAATAACTTTCTCCCTATTTATTTATTCTTTATTAATGATTCTTTATTAATCCTATGTTCCACTTTTCTAAAGATCATTGCATTCTCCGGATCAAGTCCGACCCATCTCACAGAGTATCCCAGCAAATCCAACATTTGATCGACTCTTTTTATCCCCCTACCCTCTAACAGCTTAGCAGCCTCTATGCGAGTATTTTTATCTTTAAGTTCCTTTTTCAGTTTTTCGATCAAGCTTCTGCTAACTAGCTGACTACCAACAAGCACATGATCTTTTCTCGACTCAGAAACGATCCTCTTTATGGCTTCAATGCTGACATCTCTCTCAGACGCCATTTTGTCCAATTCCGTCACGTCCCCACTCAACTCAAGATCGACTTTAGCCAGCGATTCAACCTCTCTTCTGATGTTCTTCTCCTCATGCTCTCTCAAATAATCCAATATTGGTTTCAATGGAACTTTTTTTTCATAAAAGATCACTTTGCCCTTTATATCCCTAAAACTAGAAATAGAACACGATAAGTTCTTGTCCACTGCTATTATCATGTCCTCCTCGCAGATCCTCTTTAGTTTGGCGATCTTCCTCCTTAAATAGTCCTCTGTCCAGAAACCAACAATCTCTAGATAGACCTTCATAGCCATCTTTTCGAAGCTGAAGTCTGGTATAAAAACGCTTCGACCAGCAAACAAAGGCTCAGGCTCTCTCCTTAAAAACCAGCCCGTATCCAATGAATTGAAGCCATGTGAGAATTTTTGCTCAATGGTGCTGTCGAAATCTTGGCTCGAGTATCCGCTAGCCAGTGCATAACTATAACTATCTCCATCCATCGTGAACTCCAAGATCCTCGGTTTATTTCCATATCTATGGACTATGCTGGCTTTTATTCTCCAATTCTCTGAGGCGATTATGGTGGGAAGAAGCTTAGCGAGGGCGGTGCCGTAGCGTTCCGTCGTTTTCATCAAAGACATGGGCCCCTCGACGATGATGCAAAGCATTTCATCCTGTTTTTCAACCAAGTACATTAATCCCAGGTATTTGATGCTCCTGAAAATATTTTGGTAGTTACCTTGGACATAGATCTCCATTCCCATGGCTTTAAACAACAAAGTCTGTGCTAAGGAGAGATTATATGATATCAAAAGCTCATCTGGGCCAATACTATTAAATTCTTTGAGTATTAACTCTGATTCGCTATCCGCCCATAACGATTTCTCCAGCTCATCAATTGAAACACCTAAAGTTGATGCTATATCTCTCAGCACCACCATTCTCTTCTCATTTGAAGTTACCGGACCTTTAGCCTCTTCGAAAACAGCTCTCCTAGCATTAACAGGATCTAATGTGCATTGTACTTCAAAAACACATCTCCTCTCAAGTAGAATTACGAGCCCTCTAATTAATCGATGATCATATCCTTCTTCTAATTCGTCCAGTGGCAAATCACCTTGTCGTCTCCCCACGAATCTCTCAAATATGTGGATGAGTTCTTCTGCCATTTCTAGGCATTCTTCGTTCAAAGGTACGAATTTGGGGATTATCTTGCCCTTGTAGATTTTCTTGGCTAAAAGCTCAGAAGGGAGCATTTGAATCCATTCCTTTTCTCCTCTTTCTCGAAGTACTTATCTCAATTGTTTTTCGCGATACTATTTCATACATTATCGCTTTTTTTCCTTCCTTCTTTCTAAGTATTCTGCCCAAGCGTTGTATAAACTCTCTTGAACTACCACTTCCGCTTAGAACTACGGCCACGTTTGCCTCCGGAACATCAATGCCCTCATCAAGAACCTTCGATGTGACTACTACTCTGTACTTTTCGTTTCTGAAATTGTCTAGAATTTCCGTTCTCTCCTTTCTTGGCGTCTTATGAGTGATGGATGGTATAAGAAAACGTTTTGAAATATCCTGAACTAACAGGTTGTGCTCTGTGAAAATCAATATTCTATCGCTATGATGCTTTTCAAGTATTTCTCTCAGCTTTTCCAGTTTTGATCTTGAGTTCAGTGCGATAATCCTAGCTCTATGTCTCGCCAACAAAGCCTCTCTTGCCTGAGCGTCTCTGCCGGTTCTCATGACGAAATACTGAAAATCCTTGGGAGTCCTCAAAACAATGTTGTGTGTGCTCAGATAGTTAGTGTAAATATACTTTTGTTTTTTATATTCTTTTTCCTCTTCAGGTTTTAACTCCGTTTTAATCCTCTTCAAGGTGTAGTTGGAAAGGTGTTTTCCCGCAAGCTTTGCTACGGGCATATCGAAGACCTTTCCACCAATCAATTTTGTCAACTTTTCATGTAAGCCATCTTCTCTTTCATAGGTTGCTGTAAGCCCCATTCTATATGGGGCAGCGTACATCTCAGCTATTTGTATGTAACCAGGTGAAGGAAGATGATGAACCTCATCGAATACTATGAAATAGAACTTGTTGCCAAGAAATTCCGCCCTTAGATATGCAGTATCGTAGGTTGCAACGGTTATCGGTTTTAGGGTATGTTCTCCCCCGCCATAGATTCCAACTTCTATGTCAAACTCTTCAGATAGCCTGGTACGCCACTGATCGACTAAGTCCAGAGTAGGTACAACCACTAGCGTTGGCGTGTTAAGTATGGA